>CAMWPZ010000076.1 GCA_947176305.1 uncultured Clostridia bacterium | reverse complement strand
TCGAGGTTCTTAAATTAATCACAGGCAAAGCGACGTTTTTATTTGTAAAAATATCAATAAAAAATTTGCCTTTCGTTTGGATAACTATTTTTTTAAGCTCATCAAGCTTGTTTGATATTGCTGAAAAATTTTCGTAAATTGCCTCGTCTATACTGCCGACGTCTTGCTTCGTGTTTGCAATTAAATTAACGTAAAATTCCTTCGACCTTTTAGATTTATGAATTTTTAAATTTTCAAAGCCCATACCGGATAATTTTTCAATTAATATTTCCGCACAATATTTTTCTATGTACAATACAGTTAATACACACCGCATGTGAGATTTAAAATTATTAACCATATCATTTCCTTAAGCTTTAAGTCTGAGTTCCGAAATCAAGACAGTCCATGCTTATATCGGCGTTCAGAAAATGTATTACTTTCATATTTTCGCCGCTGAACAGCATAGTCGGATAGACGTCGAATTTTTCAATAATAATGCCGACAAAAAATCTTCCGTTTGTTTCGTCAACGATAGCTTTAAGCTCGTTCAGCTTGTCCTTTACAGACGAAAAGCTATAAGAAATTGCTTCATCGATATCCCAAACATCCTGCTTAATATTCGAAGACAAATTAATTGAAAACTCGTTATAGGATATCGCCTTATTAATTTTTAAATTTTCAAAACCTAAAACGGATAGCCTTTTAATTAACATTTCTGCGCAACGCTCTTCGGCATACAATACGCTTAATACGCACCGGACGTTCGGCGTGAAATTATTAATCATTTCGTCTCCTTTCTCTTCTGTGTGATAAAAGCTATTATTGGATATTAAACTTAAAGCTCGATAATTGGCAACTGTGGGTCAAATCTTGTATGCTTTTTAATAATCTTCGCTTCGTTTTCTTTTGAAGTCATAAATTTTTCATTAAGCCAACGGACAAATTCTTCTGCATTTACGGCACAAGCCCATTGACCTTTAAACCATATAAAGCAACCGTTCTTTTCATCCTGTGCCCAATGATTAAATTCAATCATGTTTTTTAATTCGTCATTAAAAAACTCACTCTGCACCGATAAAAGGTCTGAACTATCATATTCATCATCAAAAACTAAATTCGCCAAAACCATAATAAATCTCCATTTAAATTATTTAATTGGTATGTGAATATTCTTAATCTTTATATGCCTCGTAAAACTCCAAATACCATCTTCGTTTGGATGTATCATTGGTCTATGATTACCTATACCATACTCATCGGCCCAATCGCATAAAATATTTGCTTCTCGTTCACTAACGCCTCTACGATTTTTCTTTGCTAAATCCAATAAAGCTTGCTGGTCATCGTTAAACTTTTGACCTGTACCGCCACCACAATTCCTATTATGTACTAGTACAAAGTTGTTTATATTAGTATATATATTTTCAGATACATAATAATTGTGGTTTCCGTCTACTTCAAAATTGTAGAGCGTTTGGGAATTTTCTAATATCTCATGTTGTACTGATTCTACCACAACCGTATCACCATTGACAAGCTGAAGTATATCGCCTGCGCGTAAATCTTCCGCGCCTATCCAACCGCGTTGCGTGTAGTACCTGTGACCTACGGATGATGTTATGGTTTGTCCGCCGCTATGCGTTACCTTCACGACTTCCTCATGGGTGCTTGTAAAGGTCTGCGTTACAGCTTTAACTTCCGTACTGCCCGTAGCTTCGTTATACGACATTACTCTGTCGCCGACTTTTATATCTTCAATAGCAACTTTTTCAACTGCACCGTTGGCTTTTACTGCAAGTACGCCCGTGCCTGCGGGGAAGCATTTGATTAAGCCCTTTGCCTTTGCCATACTTGCGGAAACTGTGAATACAGTTGAAGCAAGGTTTAAACCCAGGTTACACCAGAAATAAGCTTTATCGCTCATCCCCGTTATTTCCTGTATGAAGTTCCTGCCCGTCATTGCCGTAACAATGTCATTAAAGCCGAACGCCATTGTTGCTATGCCCGTAGCTATCATAACAGTTCCCACAACCGTTCCGACGGGGAAACACGTTATGCACTGCAACCCGACCATAAGACATTTAAGTCCGTTGCCTATCGTGCCTAAGCCGCCGAGAATTGCAGACAGTTCGTCTGATACAAGGCTTATTATTCCGCCCGCCAACATCATTAAGCCTGCTGCGGTACCCATGCCACTTACTATAAGAATTGCCCCAAGAGCAATCTGCGCGATTGCAAAGATTATTTTGAATAAGTTGGGTTCGGGGTCAGGCGGTATTTCCGCAAGCTGTAAATCGCCGTTCTCATCCACGTAGTAATAAAGGTTGCTTTCAAGGGTGCTTTCAAGCTGTTGCAGGCTTTCCGCAGGAATACCTAAATAGCTTTCTTCCTGATTATGTACTAAGAATTCGCTGATGGCTTCCTCGCTAATGTAGGTTACCTGCATTGTGTCTACCGTCAGGAAGTTATCGTCCTGATTGGATAACGTACCCTGTGCGGCATTTAAAGCGTGTTCGTAATCTATTCCCTGAATAATAGAATATGCATCGTACTTGGTTTCCTTATCATTGCCCATATCGGGGTCGTAGATAGGTTGATCCAAATCGTAATCGTAAAGATAACCTAACTCTAAATCGTAAGCGGAAGGCTCGTTTTTAACGGCGGTATATTCTATTGAGAAGTTCTTAACCGAATATTTAACGTATTTACCGTAAGCTATGTAGTGAACGGGTCCGAAGGTTTCTTCAAACGAAAGTATGAAGCCGTATTCGGGAGCTTGCTCGTTTTCTTCAAGTATAGGCTTAATTTCTATTCCGTTTTCAGTATCGTTATCGGTAATCTGCGGTTCGCCGAAAATAGGCAGGAAACCGCAGCCAATGTAAAGCCTTTCCTTATCGCCGTCCTTTTCGTAAGCTTCGTCGTACGAGCAATAAGCAAAGCCCTTTACCTGAGTTCCGTCCTGCTTTATTGCTATGGCAGGGAACACGTCGTAATCAAGCGAAACTAAATTAAGATAGATATTTGCAAGCAGGAAAGATTCGTCGTCGGTATAAGCGGACTCTGATTTTTCTTCTACGGGCTGTACCGTTTCGTTTGCTACCGCCAAATATTTTTCGGCAGGTTTTCTGTTGTTGCGCTCGTCAATGGCTGCCTGAACTTTTGCGGTGGTTTCGGCAATCTGCGCGTCATGATGAAGCTTCTGGCTTACGGGAAGCATAAGCTTGTACAATGCGGAGAACGCGAACACACAGCCCATAAAGCACGCAACAATGGCAATAATATGGCGTTTCAGCCAAATTCTGAACGGCAAACGCGTTTTGAAATTGACCGCTCTTTCCGCAGGTTTTACGGACTGATTTTCCTGATACTCGTCGAATACAGGTGCAGTTGCGACCTGTTTGCGGCGAAGAACTACGGAATTAGATTTTGCCGCATCCGCATTGCCGTTGGCGGTATTTGCCTTTTTGGACTTGATTGCAAGGTAAGCAAGCAGCGCAAGAATTAAAGCCGCCAAACCTGCAATTATAAGACCGCCTCCAACCGAGCCGATACTGCCGAGCATTCCTAAGAACGCCGTGCCTTTGGTATCGTCTTCTTCGGAAGCTTCAGAAAGCCAAAGCGAGTAAACCGTCATACCGTCTTCGACTTCGTCGGCTTCGAGAATTGCGCCGCTTAAGCCTTCATTCTGATACAGCCAGCCTGCAAAGATCATACCGTCGCGGACGGGCTGTTCTTTGGTATAGGTTTGGTCGTAGTCAACCCACATAGCGTCAAGGCGCATAGCGGTTACATTGGGCACGCTTGTAATCTGACCGCGGTAGAACCTTACCGAGCCGTCGGGTTGGGTATATGCAAAGCCGTAAAGCGTTAAGCCGTCTTTGGAAACCTGCGGCAGAACTACTTTATCTTCGGGCTTTACGGTCAAGCTTTCAATTAAGCCGCCGTCGTAAATTTCTATCGAGGTGTTTACGTAGTTGAACACGGCTGTCAGCGTTAAATCGCTTGAGGTGTTGAACGACATAACGCCGTTATAAACGTTGCCGTTGTCATCCGCCCAACCGATAAATTCAAGGTTGTTATTTTCACTTTCAAGAACGGGCAAAGTAATTTTCTGTCCGCCCGAAACAAGCGACTGCGAAAACTGTTCGCCGCCGTTCATAAGTGTAAGTGTGTAAACCTTTTTTGCGGTATAAATATCTACGTAGAATTCTGCACTGTTGCCAAGGCGGTCCACGATGGAAATTACGTAGTTGCCTTCTTCGTCAACAATTATATCTTTAACTTCGGCAAGCTCGTAAATTTTAGTATATCCGTCCGTACCGAGCTTTTGAATTTTTACTATGCCGTAAGGGTCAAGCTCGTTCGCGGCTGAGTTGAGAATAAAGCTATTCGCCGTCATACGAGTAAGCGCGTCGGCTTTGCTTAAAACTTCCTTAGGAACCGCTACACCGTTGAGCGTTCTGGAAAGTTCAAGTGTTGTGCGGACATCACCCTGCTTAATATAGACTGCATAGTATTCGTTTTTATTACCGTACTTGTCGGTTTCGGTAATTTTATATCTGCCACTCGGCGCGTTTTTACCGTTCAAAACCGATTCCACTGGTACGCCGTAACCGATATTAACTTTAAACGCGGTCTTGTCGATTTCGTCCACCTTTACGTATTCGAGCTGAACGGTTTTGCTTTCAAATTCGGAAATACTAATAAACCTGACGGGTACTTTGCTTTCGTCGGGGTTGCCGTTTTCGTCAATGAAATAGTAGATTTTATCGTTTAAGAAAGGTTCGCCTACCCTCGCGTCGTAAGGCGAAAGCATATCCGCCATTACGATTACGTTGCGCGGCAGTTCCTGAGTTAAAATATTTACGGCTGCGTTTTTGACGGTAAGATACGATTCCTTATCGGAAGGATCGAAATATCTGCGTTCAACCAAACCGTCCGCGGCTTTCGTTACCGCGCCGAGTACTTCCTGCTGAGTATTATAATACTTGTCCCGGAAAACATATGCGCCGTCCTCGCTTTTAACAAGAGAACGGTAATATTCGTATGCGAAATCATAAGCCTCCGAATATGTAGGGAAAGCGTAAATTACGTTACCTTCACCCTTTGAGCGCAAGGAAACTCCGTAATAGCCTGCCGCATAATCGAAATAACAGAGATTGTTTTCAAGCAAAGTTTCGTTCATAGAAGGCGCGGTATCTTGGTCTTCCAAAATAAATTTGAACACGAAATGATAGACGTCGCCCGAAACGGTGCCTTCGAAATAATTAGGGTTGTTGGCAAATTCAACTTCGTATTCGCCGGCCTTATCAAGCTGACCCTTCCAACCATATCTGCTCTGTTCGGCGGTTAAAGTATTAATATCTTCGTAAACGTTGACAGCGGCAAATTGCTCTCCGCCCTTTTCCTTGTCGTACCTTTCGTCGTCTTCGGAAAGCTTTTCCATTTTCTGTCCCGAAACGCGCCTGATGCGCCCAATTAGCGGCATGTGTAAACTGTCAACAGGCTTTACCTCGTACCACGTTTTACCAGCAACGTATACAGGTATAGGCTCGTCGGTAAAAATACGCTGACTGTTATCAGTGATAAAGCCGTTGGCAAAATACTGGCTTATGTTCTGCTGTATGCCGCGTTCGTTAATATAAATCGTTGTATATTTGGGACTTCCGACACTTGGAGTAACGCGGAAAGTGTAACGTCCGGGGGCTGTAAATTGCGCACCTTCCTGAGTGATTAGCCAATTTAAGCTTTTGTCTTTTCTGTATTCAATCTTGTACGAGGTGTTTCCGTTCGTGTTGATTTTGAAGCCTTCGTTCGTTGCGTGTCCGTCAAGTATAGTACCGGCCATACGAATAACTTCGCTTCTCGAAGCTTCTTCTTCGGTTTCTTCCACCACTTTGGAAGTATCTGTAAATACGAGATTTTGGTACAGCACGTTAGCCGCGCCGTTGCAAACGTAAAGCTTAGTTTCTTCCAACACGTTTGCATAATGCCAAACGGTCTTCGTACCAATGCCCAAAGTGTACCACGTTCTTTCAGTAGTGCTGTATTTTATTTCATAAGCTAAAAGGACTTTAAAATATACCCCTTTCCTCAAATCATCGCCGTCGGGAGTATAAATCGTTATCCAACCGTCGGACTCGTGCTTAATGGTTTTCGTTTCACCGTCTACTTCCTTGGTCGTTTCCCAAGTGTGCGGTTTTCCGTCGTAATATTTCGGGGCGTAATGTGTTGTAAAGTTTGTCGTGTGGAAACTACTGGTTTTACCATCCTTTATAAAAGGATTATCCCAAGTCCATTCGGAAGCCGCGTTTCCACCCGTGTATGATTTCTGGACGAGCATAGTGCCGGTGCCGACAACGCCTGCACCGCTGATTCCGTTTATCGAGCTTTTCCACGTATCATCGGAAATTTCCCACTTCGTTCCGTTTATATGTTGAGTGGTGTTATAATTGTATTTAAGCCTTAATTCGACCGACGGAGTTTTATTCTCGACGACTTTCCCCATTACGTAACCATAGGCAGGAATATTATTTTTATTCCCGCCTTTTACTATTTCACCGCCGTTTACGAAAAGCGAAACTTCCGCATAAGGCTTACTGCCAAATACGTAATTGTTCGCGCCGCCCGCTTTATAACCCGTATCGTCTTCAAGCTTATACGACTTGCCCGTTACGGCAACGCGGCTGGTTTTAAATTCGTCGGGAGCAGCACCTTCCGCCGTTTTATCGATTTCAGCCGAAACGCTGACTGCGTTGTAATTAATCATCTTTATTCCAACGCCCAAAGCGCCCGCTAATATTATCGCGCAAAGGATAATCAGAACGATTCTTAATAATTTCTTTCGTGCTTCAAACATAATTCACCACCTGCAACTTTATTCAATTATTTATTTAATTATTAACAGCCGCTTTTTCGAAACGGGCGTCGTACCGATATAATTCATAGCCTTCAGCTACGAAAAGCTTTGTATCCATGTAACTATCTAATTCTATTTCGAAATCTTCGGGCGCAACCAAAAGTAAATCGGAACTGCTTTCAACGCTTAAAACGGTTATATCGTTTTGCTCATCGTCGTATTCATAAAATCCGTACAATCTGAGGTTTAATTCGCCGTCGATATAAGTTTCATATTCGTAAGTGCCGTTTGAATTTAACGTAAAATAACACTCGGCAGTTATAGTAGTTACAACTTTATAGTACCATTTACCTACAAACTCACCCGTATAACCGGCGTCGGGCAAATTCCACTGTGCGACCATTTTACCGTCTTGTTCTTCCCAACCTAGAAACTCATAACCGAACCTCTCTATTTCAGGCAAATAGGACTGCCATTCGGGATTGCTTTTATCCACGGTTACGAGCACTTCAACGCCGTCCCAATAAATGAGCGTAATTTGCGTTCCCTTTTTTCGCTCACGCCTTTCAACCGAAACATCGCAGTCGGTTGTAAACCGATAAGCCGACAATTCCGCAAACGAATATTCTTCGCCGTCGATTAAGTATACGTTAAAATAGTATTCGTTACTTTCGTCAAAGACGAAGGAAATTTGTTCCAAATGTTCTTCTTTCAATTTACCGTTCCAAGGCTGCGGATAAGAAAAAGCTATTTTTGCCGCTTCTCCGCCGAACGCAACGGTCGTCCTGTTACTGATTTTTTTAAACGAGATTTCCAAGGGGCTTTTTCCGTTCGAAAGAGTAAAATCTATCGTACGCGAGGGATATTTCAAACCCTGCGCTTCCCCGTCAACATAGAAATCTGTTATTGCTGGATTTATCGCTTCCACGGTTACGGTTGCGCCGACGGGTATTACGTACGTTCCGACAGGGTCGTTAAACGCCAAGCCGTGTTCGGAAGCCGCAGTATTGTCGATTTTGTCTTCTCCGTCATCGGTCATATAAAAATAAAACCAGGAAAGCGTAGCGTCGTTAGGATAATCCTTGAAAACAACTTGTCTGAAATTAGTATACGGTGCGTCAACCGTTATTTTAAGAGTGAACGATTTGGTAACGCCGTTTTCCGTATAGGACAGCTTCCAGTCGGTTATACCGCTTGTCAGTTTGGTTTGAGTATCAACCGAGTAGCCGCTTACGACTTGCTCGCCGAAATCGTATAACGCCGTAACAACCAAACCCGTAGCGTCAAATTTTTGGCCCTGAACGTAGTCGAGCTTGGCTTTAGTCGTATCGACCGAAATATCCTGTAAAATTCGGCGGTCAACCTTTATAGGTTGCTCGGCAGTTTTAGTTATATTGCCTTTCGTCGAATGGCTTTCTGTATAGTAAAACGTGACCGAAGCGTCTTCTGGCGATAAAATTTTGTCGTCGTCAAAGAAATATTCAGAAATAATTTTCGACGAATATTCGTAATCGGCGGTTATTTCCATTCCCGTTTTATCGAACTTCTGCCCTTCTTTGTACGTCGTTTTATCGGGCGCGCGGGTTATGCGTATACTTTGCAGACTTTTCGGAATTACGGAAGCAGGTATAATTATATTTTTTTCTATCTTACCGTGCGAATAAGTAATCTGTAGCTCTCTGTCTTCGAGCGTAAAGCTTTGCTTGTCCGTGAGAAAATCGATAACTTTTGCGTTATAATCGCCGAAATCCGCCACCACGCAAAAATCGCTTTTATCAACCGGCTGCCCTTCTATGTATTTTTTTGACTCGTCATAGTCGGTCAGTTCAATGGACTGCAAAACCGAATTGTTTTTGGGAACTACCTTAAAAGCAACTTCGGCGGACTTTTCGTTATTGCTAATAACTTTATCATCTATCGCCGTGCCGCCTATCGTATCACAGCCGCAAATTTTTAAAAT
>CAMWPZ010000075.1 GCA_947176305.1 uncultured Clostridia bacterium | reverse complement strand
TATTCGCGATAGCGCATTTCAATTTCGATTACAACGATTGGCGGCTGATTAATTTATCGCGGCTTAACGCGACCTTTGCCTTCAAGGGCTGGAAGCTGAATATAAAGAAGTGGGATTGCGCGGGCACGGATATTATTTCAATTTGCATTGAAAAAGAAAAGAAATACAATATCGTAATTATTCCGTCGGTTGCAAAGGATAACGGCGAATTGCTTGCTTTAATAAAACAAAATATGCAGGCGGACGAATTCGTTGCGTTTACGCCGTTTGAGGAGCACGACGAAAATTCTATCCTTATAAGTATGATGAGCATAGAATCGTTCAGGCGCATACAGCAGATTATTCTGCGCGGAATGGTTTACGCCGATACTGCCCGCGAGGATTGCCCTTTCTGCACTAACAAGCTGGTTGTTGACAGCGAACACGGCTCGGCAGACCGCCCTGTATATAAATGCGTTTCATGCCGTACCGAAATTCATACGGGGCACTGCCCGTCCGCGGGGAAAAGCTTTCAGTTTATTAAAATAGCAGGCTTAACAAACCGCTTGACCGTCGGCAACGACTGGCTTTCCGAAAGGAAGAAAGAGGCGAAAATGTATTTCAGGAATATAACTAAAATCAACGGCGATATGGAAATCATCTGCCCGTACTGCAACAAAGTCCACGAATAATTGAAACCGACCATGGTACATTTGCCTTGGTCGGATTTTTTACGGTTTTATAAGGCTTAAAAAATTTATTCGGCGCACTTGCGCGGAGGGAAAGGTTGTGCTATAATTTTCGTATGAAACCCGCTAATTCAACTGTCTTAATTGCATTAGCAGATAGCATTAAAGAACAGTTGCAAACCGTAAACCCGTATGCTGAAATTTTAACTTTCGTAAGGGGAGTATTTTGATTAAAGAAATAGGAATCAAAAAAAACAGGATGGGCGTAAATTTAGCCTTTATACTGATATTCATAGCTTTGGGTATAACTTGCGCTATAATGTGGGGAATGTATCAAGCTAACTACACTAATGAGTATTGGATTAAAAACGGGATTGAAGTTGAAGCCGAATGTGAATCCTATTTTATTCGTTATGATGAAAATGATAAACATCTTGCTAGATTCTGGTGTAGATATAAATATGTCGATAGCGATGGAAAAGAGTATTATGCTTATGGTCAATGTTCAAGTGAACAGGCTGCATTAAATCAAATTGGAAAGAAAATTCCTATTGTTATAGACCCAAATAGTACAAAAACTCGTCGAGTCGATTTGAAAAATTTATCTCTTAATTATGAACGTGATTATATTTTAGCTATAATATTTTGTATCCCTGCGTCGATAGCCTTTTATCTTTTAATTTATCGCGGTATTTACAGAAGTGCAATGAATTATAAGATCAGAAAAAAGGTCGGAGAAAAGGATAATGATTTCCTATCAAACACTAATTTTAATCCTGAAGCGGTCAAAATTGGTGAAGTAACTAAAATATGTAACTGGATAGTAAGTTACGTAAAAGTTAGGTATCAAGACGAAAAGAATGAAACTCAAGAAAAATGGGCACGAGCTTGGTTTACTCGCCGTGAAGCAAAGTTTTTAAAACAGAAGAAATATATAAATATAGTGCCTTATAAAAAAACCTATGGCATTTTAGAAGAAATGTCTTCAAAGAGATCAAATTATGACGCATAAAAAGGAACTTTTATTAATATCAACGTTAGAACAATACGCACAACTTAAAATATGTGTCGCCGTATCGGGCGGCAGGGATTCCATGGCGCTTTTGCACTATCTGCATAACAACGCGGAAAAGTACGGAATTACTTTAAGCGCGCTCAACTGCGACCACGGTATCCGCGGCGTTTCTTCCGCACGTGACAGCGCGTTCGTTGAGAAATGGTGCCGCGAGAGGGGTATTCCTTTAAAGCAATTCGTCCGCGCAAATGTGACCGATAAAAGCGAAGCCTCCGCGCGAGAGTGGCGGCTTTCATGCTATGAAGCCGCTTTAAAAACCGACGGAAAGTGGCAGGGGTCGGATGTAATCGCAACGGCTCACCACGCAGGCGATAACGCGGAAACCGTGCTATTCAATCTTGCACGCGGCGGCGGACTTTCCGCGCTTTGCGGCATAACCGAAACTACGTTAAACGGCGGCAAAATTATCCGTCCGCTAATTAACTGCACGCGTGTGGAAATCGACGAATATATAAAGCAAAATAATGTTCCCTTCGTGGACGACGAAACCAACTTCACGCAGGACTACACGCGCAACAAAATCCGCCTGAACGTTCTGCCCGAGCTTGAAAAAGCCGTGCACGGCGCGGAGGGCGGTATTTACCGCTTTTCCCGTCTTGCCGCCGAGGACGAGCAGTTCATAATTTCCGAAATGCAAAGGCGCAAAATTTTGCAAACCCGGGGCGGCACGGCATTCATAAAACATTGCGATATAAAGCCGCTGTTCGCACGCGCCGCAGTAAGCGCAATCAGGGACTTTTTTGCAAGGAAAGACTACACCTTAACCCACGTTGAAAGCCTTTATAATCTGCAGTTTGCCGAGGTCGGCAAGCGCTTTGAATTTCTTTCCCTCACAGCGTATAAAGAAGAGGGGCAAATTGCAATTTGCCCGACCGCAGAAAGCGAAACGGCGGAAGTACCTTTTACAAATTTCACAAGCGGAAATGTTGGCGGCATACGGCTTGAAATTTTAACCGCGCCGACGGATAAAGGTTGCCTTAAATTCGACATAGAAGCGGTACCCGAAACCGCGGTTATCCGCACGGCGGAAGCAGGCGACAAATTCAAGAAATTCGGCGGCGGAACTAAAAGCCTCGGCGACTTTTTTACGGATAAAAAAATTCCCGTACGGCTCAGGAAAACGATACCTTTAATTGCCGACGGTAACGAAATTCTCGCCGTGTGCGGCGTGGAGATTTCCGACAAAATTAAAGTAACGACGTCAACCAAGCAAGTTGGATTTATCGTGTACGACGTAATAATATAGCAACATAAATTCGAGGAAATAATGAAAAAGAAAAACGCAGCCGTAATCGCGGTGTTTTCCGCAATGGGCGCGGTGCTTATTTTAATCGGCATAGTGATTGCAAGCAACGCGTCAAGTATCGGCTATTTCCGCGGCGGTGAAGAAGTTTACGGCACGGTGTACGATTACAGGGTAAGATACAGCAGCGGAAGCGGACGCGGTCACGTCGGCGGTTATTCCTGTTTTTTGTACTGCCGCTATATCGACGAAAACGGTCAGGACTATCACGCCGAAGTGCAGGCTAACCTTAATTTATCGTCGCGTGAAAAATGCGAAGCCTACGGCGAAGAGTGCCTGAATAAAAAAATTAAGCTGTATATAAGAAACTCGCGCTGTATAACCGAAATCGATATGAAGCGCTACCCGACGTACCTTGCTTTAAGCATAGTGCTGCCGATTGCCGCGGTTTTCGTAGTCGGCGTGCCTATCCTGATTTTAACAGTCAAGGTGAAGCGCACCGCGCCTCACGACAAAAATCAGCCCGAATACGTTGAAGACGCCGAGTGCAGTTTTACTCTGGACGGCGTGTTCTGTTCGAACTTTCTAAGCTTTTCAGCCGCGCTCTATTTTAAAAGCGTTGTGCGGCAAAGAAAAGTGTGTGCGCTTTCAAAGGCGGAAGCGGCGCAAATTATCGAAAACAAAAAAGACAAAAAAGCTAAACTTTACTGGCAGGGAAAACGGCTTTACAAAAACTCTGACGAGCTTAACGGGCTTATAGAAAAAGCCCGCGCCGCGCAGTCCGAGCAAGCCTTTCTATATTAATTTCAAGGAGAAAAATTTTATGCCTTTTATCGATTGCAAATTTTCACAGAAGCTTACCGAGGACAAGAAGGAAAAAATCAAGACCGAGCTTGGCAAGGCGGTTTCCATTTTAAGCAAGCCCGAAAGCTATTTAATGGTCGGCATTTCCGACGGTTACGACTTGTATTTTGCGGGCAACAAGCTTGCAAACGGCGCGTACGTTTCCGTAAGCCTTTTCGGCTCGGCAAAAAGCTCGGCATACGAAAAGATGACCGAAACGCTTTGCAGCGTGCTTGAAAGCGAGCTGAATATCAACGGCAAAAACGTCTATATAACCTACCACGGCGTAAACGACTGGGGTTGGAACGGCGGCAACTTTTAAATAAAAAACGGCTTTAAAACAAAATTTTAAAATATAAAAAAACTAAGGAGAAATAAATTTATGCACAAGGATTGCGAGCGTATTTTGCTTACGGAAGAACAGTTGAAGGCACGCGTTAAGGAGGTTGCCGAGAAGGTCGATAAAGACTTTCAGGGCAAGCGTCCGTTGGTCGTCGGAATTTTAAAGGGCAGTATAATTTTCTACGCCGACTTTATCCGCTTTTTATCTATGCCGATAGAGCTTGACTTTTTGGCCGTATCTTCCTACGGCTCGGGCGCGGTTTCGTCTGGCAAGCTTAAAATCAAAAAGGACCTTGACCGCGACGTTAAGGGCAGGGACGTGATTATCGTCGAGGACATTATAGACAGCGGCTTCACGCTTGCAAACTTAAAGGCGCTTTTAAAAGAACGCGGTGCGGCGTCGGTCACTATCGTCACGCTTTTGGATAAGGCTGAAAGGCGCGAGTACGACATTAAGCCCGATTACAACTGCTTTATGATTGAAAACGAGTTCGTTATCGGTTACGGTCTTGACTATGACGAGCAGTACCGCCACCTGCCGTATATCGGCATTTTAAAACGCAGCGTATACGAAAAATAATTAAAGGTTGCAATAATGCAAAAAAGCAAAAAACTGAAAATTGCCGCACTCGTATGCGGTATTATTCTCGTGCTCGGCTTGCTTGCGAGCATAGGCGTGAATATCTGGCTTGCCTACTTTAGCTGGGACAGCTACCTTCAAAGCACCGACGAAATTTATATTATGGAAGCGGGCATACTCAAAAATAACCTTGAATTCAGGGACGGTGAGGACTTCGAGCTTACTTACGACTTTTCTCACGAAGACTACGCCGAACTGAAATCGAAGTACGGCTTGGAAAAGACGGCGGGAGAGGGTTCAGAGTTCGAAAGGGCTTGCCGCCTTATGGACGAGTTTGCTCCTCGCCTTAAACACAAAAGCGACTACGACAACCATATCGAAATGCGCGCGCTTTCGCTTTTGGAATACAGCCTCGACAATAAAAAGTACGGCATAAACTGCCGCAGTAAAGCGCAGATTTTAAACGAAGCCTGTCTTGCGCTCGGTATGTATTCGCGCAAGGTGTGGATTATGCCAAATTCCGTTTACGATAACGACTGTCACGTCGTGAACGAGGTGTGGGATACTAAGCTTAACAAGTGGGTTATGCTCGATATAACCAACAACGAATACTGGGTGGACGAAAACGGCACGCCGCTTTCCGTGCTTGAAATAAGGTACAAAGGGGCGGAGGGTGAGTTTTGCACGCCCGTCGAAGCAGGCGAAAAGTTGAAGAACCTGCAAAAGCTCAAACAAAAGAATATAGGCGATTTTCTTTACATAATGAAGAATATGACCTACACGCGCTATTGCGAAAATTATACCGTTGGCGAAAGCGAGAAGAAGTTATCGCTTGTTCCCAAAAATCTGCAAAAGGATTATAATTTCATAATCTCCGAGGCGGCGGTGAACCGCTCGCCTATAAAAACTTAATAATGGGTTTTATAAAAGTAAGGTTAAATATGAAAATATTAAAAAGAATTATAATGACGCTTGTCGTGGCAATGCTGTTGACAATATGTTTAAGCGGCTGCGATTTGACAATGGACGAAATGTTTAATAAAAGCGGAGATTTTTATTATTTAATAAAAGAAGACGAAGAAACGGGAGAAAAATACGTAACGATTACAGGACTAACGGAAGTTGGCGAGAAGAAAGACGTAATAGTGATACCGCCGGTATTGGATGGATATCCGGTATGGAGTTTGGGTAGTGAGCGACTAGATTTAGTTGGTTTTGGTAAAACTACATACTACGTACATGGAGACTATACCAAGATTTACGTGCCGAGTTCATTTAAAAAAGTTATTGTTGATGACGTACCAATCGGCGGATTAAATTTGCACGACTATGTGTTTAATTGCGGAATGCAATTTGAATTTTTGGGTGATTTGTTTTTTAATACACAATACACAATATATAATCCTCCAATAAACGTATACCTTCCCGAATTGGAGTGTCTGAAAGACAGGGAAAAATATGAGAACGTAATATTTATAAAAGCGAATCTGCAGTATGATTACAATATTCCCAATATAACTGTAAAGCATTTTATAGATAACGTGCCGACGGGCAGCAAGATAAGCGCACCGCCGTACGAACCTGAACGGGAAGGTTATAAATTTGCGGGTTGGTATAAAGAACCCGAGTGTATAAACGCATGGGACTTTGAAACTGACGTGACGGAAACTGTAGAGCTTGCCGAAGGCGAAGAGATAACGGAAGAGATAATGCAGTTGGAAAACTATGCAACGACTCTCTATGCAAAATGGGAAATTGCATAAATTTTAAGCAATAAAAAATGGGGTGCGCCGAATTTCGGCGCGCCCCATTAAGCTTATTAAATTTAAATTAAATCTTTTATCACTTCGCCTGCAATTATTAGCCCCGCAACCGACGGAACGAAGGCAACGCTTGCGGGTATCGGCTTTCCGCTTTCTGTAAGCTTAGAATTTACAGGCGACTCGTCCGAGTACACGACTTTCAAATTCTCAACGCTGCGCTTTTTTAATTCCCTGCGCATAACCCTCGCCAACGGGCAAACGTCGGTCTTGTAAATATCCACAACCTTAAACCGCGTTGCATCAAGCTTGTTGCCCGCGCCCATTGCGGAAATAACTTTCACGCCCGCCTCTTTCGCACGTATTATAATTTCGATTTTCGCGCTCACCGTATCGACCGCGTCCACAACGTAATCGTATACGGAAAAATTTATTTCGCCTGAATTTTCTGGCAGGAAAAAGAGGGGATATTTTTTAACCGAACAGTTGGGGTTTATAAGCTTTATCCGCTGTTCAGCCGCGTCTACTTTAAGTATGCCGACGGTGCTTTCGGTCGCCAGAATCTGACGGTTTAAATTGGTTATATCCACCTTGTCGCCGTCGATGATATCAATCGCGCCCACGCCGCTTCTTGCCAAGGCTTCTATGCAGTAGCCGCCGACGCCGCCCGCGCCGAATACTGCAACGCGGCTGTTTTTTAATTTCTGCACGGCGCTTTTGCCAAGCAGCATTTCCGTGCGTGCAAACCTTTTGTCCATAAAAAAATTTTAACATTTCGTCGGCACACTGTCAAGCGGCTATATTCACGTTTTGGATGGTTAGAAATGTTAATTTTACGTCAGCGTTAAATATGCCGATTGTGATAAATAATGTTTTGGACAAGACGCTTGATACTTCAAAGATAAAGTTCATGGATTTAAAGACAAAGGACTATTCTGATATAGACATAGCTGCTGCTTTTGAACCGGAAGCACTCGTTCCTATTAAGTTTGAAGACTAGAACGGTAAAGAACAGGAAACTCCAATAAAAATTATAATAGCTCATTATGGCTACTGTATGCGGCGCAAAGACAATTCGTATTGGAGTAGATATCGGCATTCAATTCAGCTTGTTGAACTTACTAAAAAACTGGAACGTCTTTCCATTGATGCGCTTACATTCACAAATCCTGTTCCTCGTAGTTACGACGCAAACACCGATGCAAATTGGAGCGAGGTAAAAATTAATTTTAAATTTTATTGTATCTTTTTATTTAATTCGGCATAAATCCAAAAAAAATTTGTATTCAAACCCTTGATATTGGATAAAAGTATGTTATAATGAGAGCATAGGCTTTAAAAAATAAAGGAGACAAAATAAAGTATAAGCTTAAATATACGAAAGAGGAGCATAGTATGAAATGGCGAAATTAGCAGAGGGTATTTATATTGATAGTGAGACAATGGCAAGAAAAGAGAACAAATCCAAACCAAAATTTGTCATCGAGCGAGAACAAAAACAAGCACAAAAATATCAAACTGATAAAGAAAAGGCCAATACTTTTTTAGTTGCTTGCGGGATCCTTGACGAGAACGGCGAAATAACAGATGCATATAAAGGAGTTTTTACAAAAGAAAATGACGATTGACCACTATTCTAGAATACCTCAACTGGTATTTGGGTTTCATGGCTGTGACGAAAGTGTTCGAGATAAAATATTAAATTCAGAATCTGAACATTTATTGCAGAGTGAGCATGATTATGAATGGTTAGGACATGGAGTGTATTTTTGGATGGGCGACCCTATGCGAGCTTTAGAGTGGGCACAGGAAGGACAAAAAAAGAAGCCGAACAAAATTAAAAATCCAGCTGTTATTGGTGCAATCATAGATCTTGGAAGATGTTTAAATCTTTCCGAACGAGAATGTATTGAAGATCTAAGATTTGCTCATCGAGAATTAAAGAAAAACATTTTACAGGCAGGGTTGAAAATGCCGACAAATGTTAGACAGGATGAAGGGGGCATAACTTTATTGCGCAGATTAGATTGTGCAGTTATAGAATGTTTACACAAACTAAATCCGGATAAATATCAAACAGCGTTTGGTTTCTTTTATGAAGGTGGACCTGCATATGAGGGCGCTGGGTTTGCGTTAAAATCACATGCGCAAATTTGCGTAAGAGACTTATCTTGTATTAAAGGTTATTTTTTACCAAGAAAATCATAAATTAAAAAGCACAGGCTTAAAGGCTTGTGCTTTTTAAATACTTGACAATCTAATGATTAGGAAGTAAGATTTTTATAAATGGAGGTACAAATTGAACAAGAAAATTATTTCATTTTTGTTGTTAGCTATAATTGTGCTTTTTATTTGCATTTTTATTATATCAATTATAGAC
>CAMWPZ010000074.1 GCA_947176305.1 uncultured Clostridia bacterium | reverse complement strand
ATATTAAATAGGTGTGCTTTTTTATTAGTACACCTTTTTAAATGGAGAAAAAAATGAATGTATGTATTAGAGGGTGGGAACCGCCAACGATTAAAATGATTCATGACTTAAATGAAGAATTAACAATAAGCGATAATTCAAATTTGTATGAGTTAAATGAAGGATCACCGCTTTTCCGTTTGCATAAAATGCGCGTTAACTGCAAACACTGTTTTTAAGGAGATTTAAAATGGTAATTGCAAATATCATATCTTACGTTCTCGTGCTTCTTGGCGCAATGAACTGGGGCTTGTACGGAATTTTTGGCTTCAACCTTGTCGGTTGGGTATTTCAGGGGCCGCGCTCGGTTGCTTCCATTATAACCTACGTTATAATAACCCTTGCGGCAATCTGGCTTATCGTTTCGCCTATAATTTCCGGTCACGGTTTAAGGCTCAGCATGAGAGAGGACAGAAAGGAACACCAGAACTAATAGTTTCAAAAAAGAAAACGGCTCGCCCCGAATTTGCGGGTGCGCCGTTTTTTTGCGTTGCAAAATTTAAGGCTTTGTGATAAACTGAATTTACACGCATATGAACGGCAACAAACACGAAAAAACTGAATTGCTGACGGGTAAAGATTTCTGGAATACCGCAAGCTTTGACGGTGTTAAATCTATCCGCTTTTCGGACGGACCGTCGGGGCTTCGCGCGCAGGAGGGCAAGGGCGACCATCTGGGCTTGAACGGCTCTGCGCCCGCAACATGCTTTCCTGCACACTCGGCGCTTGCCCAAAGCTGGAACAGACAGCTTTGCTTTGAGGTCGGCTTTGCGATAGGCAACGAGGCGAAGCGGGCAAACGTCGATATTCTGCTTGCGCCCGATTTGAACATAAAGCGCAGTCCGCTGTGCGGCAGGAACTTCGAGTATTTTTCCGAGGACGCGTATCTGAACGGCTTTACGGGCGCAAGCTTTGCGCGCGGCGTTCAAAGCGCGGGCGTTTGCGCGTGCCTTAAACATTATGCCGCAAACAATAAAGAGCGCGGAAGGATGGTTTGCGACTCCGTCGTCGACGAAAGGACGCTTCGGGAAATTTATCTGACTGCATTCGAAATCGCCGTGAAAGAGGCAAACCCCGCCGCGGTAATGACTGCATACAATAAACTTAACGGCACGTATTGCAGTGAAAATAATTTGCTTTTAAACGATATTCTTCGCGGCGAGTGGGGCTTTGACGGAATTACCGTTTCCGACTGGGGCGGCACTTCTAACCGCGCGAAATCCTGCAAGGCGGGGCTTGATATAGAAATGCCCGCCTGCAAGTTATCTTATGCGGAAGTTGTTGCCGCCCTAAAAGAAGGCACGCTTGACGAAAGCGCAATAGAAGCCTGCACGCAGAGAATTAAAAAGATAGCAAACAGCGAACGCGCGGCGCAGGATATTTGCGTGCGCGAAAACCTCGTTAAAAAATGCGCGGAGGAGTGTGCCGTACTTTTAAAGAACGACGGTACGCTTCCGTTGAAGAATAGTAATATCGTGATTGTCGGCGAGTACGCGGCAAAGCCTTTAATTCAGGGCGGCGGCTCGTCAAAGGTCAACCCCAAGGCGGCAAAAAATTTAAAGGATATTCTGCCGTATAAATTCGCTTACGGCTACAAGGGTGGCAAAGCAAAGAGGGGCTTAGAGAAAAAGGCTTTAAAGCTTTGTAAAACCGCCGATACGGTAATTTACTGTATGGGCGCTGTCGGTGATTTCGAGGGCGCGGATAGAAAAGATTTGAGAATGCCCGAAAATCAGGTGCGCCTGCTTGAAAAAATCGTAAAGTTAAATAAGCGCGTGGTCGTCGTTTTGTTCGGCGGCTGCGCCGTGGATACAAGCTGGGATAAGGACATTAACGCGCTGTTGTATGCAGGGCTTTCGGGGCAGGACTGTGCGGCGGCGATAGCCGATATTTTACAGGGCAAAGTAAACCCGTCGGGCAAGCTTGCCGAAACCTTCCCGCAGGACTTGAACGATTTACCGAGTACGCAAAACTTTAACGGAAACCCCTATTACACGCTGTATAGAGAGGGTATGCGCGTCGGCTACCTTTCGGGAGTTAAGGCAAAATACGCGTTCGGCTTCGGACTGTCGTACACGCAGTTCAGGTATTCCGATTTAAAGGCGGACGAAAGCGGCGCAAGCTTTACGATAGAAAATATAGGCAACGTTTACGGCGGCGAGGTTGCTCAGCTTTATATAGAATACCCCGAAGCCGCAAACGCGCCCGCACCCTTTTTAAAGGGCTTTGAAAAGGTATTTTTAAACGCGGGCGAAAGTAAGCGCGTGGAAATAAAGTTCGATAATTATTCTTTTCGCTCGTACGACGCGAAAAATAAAAAGTGGGTACGGGTTGCAGGCGAATATAAAATTTATATCGGCGCGGCTTCAGACGATTTTAAGCTTAACGCAAGCATAACACTTGATGGCGTAAACGGAGTTCCCGCGCCCGAAACGCAAAATTTAAAGCCTGCGGAATACAAGTTAAACCGCAATAAAAAGGGCAGGGTAATCGTCGATTTAAACACGCCGCTTTGCGAGGTAAAAAACGCAAAAGGTACGTTCGGCAGGCTGTTTGCAAAAGCCGCTCTGCACTTCGTAAAAAACAAACCCACCGTCTACGGCTCGATGGAGTATCTGCCTCTGCGCACAATGGCGCAGTTCGGCAAGATGAAGTTAAAGACTATCGAGGGCTTGATTTTAATTTTCAACGGCTCTTATTTTAAAGGGCTTGCTAAATTTTTCAAAAAAGGCAAAAGGGGATAAAGCTATGTCAAAATGGGTAACGGTATGGGGCAACGCGACTTCGGTTGCGGAACGCCGCCCCGAAACTTACGCAAAGGATATAACTCTGCGCTATCCTGTAACCTGCGCGCTTTCGGGTAGCCGCGTAAGACTGCACTTTTCCAACTTCTGCGGCACCGAGCCCGTGACCTTGTCGCAGGTGTCGATAGCCCCCGCGCTCTCCGATAGAGAGATAACGAAAAAAGATGCGGCGCTCGTCACCTTCGGCGGCAAGGAAAGCGTGACCATAAACGCGGGCGAAGAAATCTTTTCCGACGAAATTTTATTCCGCGTCAAGGCGAGGGGTAAAATTTCCGTCAGCGTGTATTTAAAGGACTTCACGCTTATGCGCTCGGCAGTGGTGATTACAGGACCTTTATCCAAGGGCTTTTTCTCGCTCGGCAATCAGACCTTTGCGCCCGTGCTCCCCATTGACAAAACGCGCACTACGAACACCTTTTATTTTCTGACCGGTATCGATTTACTTACCGACGACAACTGCCGCAGCGTAATCTGCTACGGCGATTCCATAACCGCGCAAAGCTGGGCGGACTATCTTTCATTGAAGTGTATGGAAAACGCGTACAACAAAACGGTGGTTATCCGCAGGGCGGCAAGCGGCACGCGCGTTTTAAGGGAGTACACATGTATAACCTACGAAAGCTACGGGCTTTCGGGCGAGCACCGCTTCGGGCGTGAAATTTCCACCGTAAGCGGCGCGGACGCAGTGATAATCCAGCAGGGCATAAACGATATTATTCACCCCGTCGGCACGGATATAAACCCGTTCCGCCCCATGTCCGATTTGCCTACCGTGGAAGAATTGGAAGCAGGCGTACAGAAGTACGTGGACTTTGCAAAAAGCCGAGGCTTGAAAGTTTATCTCGGCACGCTTCTGCCGATTTACGGCTGGCGAACGTACGCGCCCTTCCGCGAGGATATGAAAAACGCGTTCAACGAGTGGGTGCGCACTCACAAGGGAGTGGACGGGTGTATCGACTTTGAAAAAGCTCTGCGCGACGAACAGAACGCGGCGGCTTTCAAGCAAGGCTATAACAGCGGCGACAATCTTCACCCCTCGGAAAGCGCATATGAAAAAATGGCGGAAGTCGCCTTTGAGGTTTTGAAGTGAGGGCGGCAATCTTCGGCGCAGGCGCGACCGGAACGGTTTTGGGCGCGCTAATTGCAAAGCGCGGAAAACAAATTGACCTGATAACGCGCAACGCGGAACACGTGAACGCGCTGAATGCGCACGGCGCGCATATTACGGGCAAAGCGGAATTCACGCAAAAGGTCACCGCGCTTTTACCCGAAAATGCGCAGGGCACGTACGGCATAATTTTTTTAATGACCAAACAGACTGCGAATAAAGGCGCGTTTGAATTTATAAAAGCTCACTTATCCGAAAACGGTGCCGTTTGCACGTTGCAGAACGGACTGCCCGAAGCCGAACTCGCGGACGCGGTGGGGAAAGAGAGGTGCCTCGGCTGTACTGCGACCTTCGGCGCAACCTTTAAAAGCGCGGGCGAGGCGGAGCTTACGAGCGAGAAGATAAGCTTTGCGCTCGGCTCGCCTTTCGGCAAAAATCAACAAATTGCGACGGTAAAGGAATATTTGCAATGCGCGGGCAGTGTTACAATAATAAATAATTTCACGGGCGCACGCTGGGCAAAGCTTTCAATAAACGCCGCGTTCTCGCCCCTTTCGGCAATCACGGGGTTGACCTTCGGGCAGGTTGCAAAGGATAAGCGCGGACGGAAAATAGCACTGACGCTTTTAAACGAAGCGTTTGCCGCGGCAAAGTCGAACGACGTGAAAATTTCGAAAATTCAGGGACACGACATAGTAAATCTTTTCGGCTGTAAAAGTGGGTTAAAGCGCGCAATTTCTTTAAAGCTTTTGCCGCTTGCCGTAAAAAGCCATAAAAATATAGTTTCGGGTATGTATTTCGATTTAAAATCGGGAAAAGTTTGCGAAATCGAATACCTGAACGGTGCGGTGGTAAATGCGGCAAAAAAGGGCGGAATAGAAGTTCCTTTTAACGAAAAAGTAATAGCGCTTGCGCACGAAATCGAGTGCTGCGCGCGTAAAATAAATGCGGAAAACTTAAATGCGCTCGTTTAAATATTGCAATTAAATTTTTCGTGTGATATAATCAAGCTGACTAACAAACGGACGGTTAAATTTATGAAAGATATTTACTATCCGTCACACGACGGAATTACGACTTTGCACGCCTGCCTCTGGATACCCGAAGGCGAAATCAAAGGCGCGGTGCAGATTATCCACGGCATGTGCGAGTACGCCGAAAGGTACGCGCCCTTTGCCGAATATTTAAACAAGCAGGGCTTTTTAGTCTGCGCGGACGACCATTTGGGCCACGGAAAATCCGTTAAATCAAAGGACGACTTGGGCTATTTTTCGAAATCGCGCGACAATAACGTGATTATCCGCGATATACGCGCCTTACAGCTTGCCGTCAAAAAACAGGTCGGCGACAAACCATATTTCATTTTAGGTCACAGCATGGGCTCGTTTTTCTGCCGCAAGTATATTTCACTCTACGGCGGGGACTTCTCGGGCGCGATAATTATGGGCACGGGCTTTAAAGGCAAGGCAACGCTTTTATCCGCACTCTCTCTCGTAAGAGTGAACGCGCTGTTCAAGGGCTGGCGCAACAGAAGCCCCTTTATCAAAAAGCTTGCGTTCGGCGGCTACAATAAAAAGTTTGCCCCCGCTCGTACGGAAAACGACTGGCTTTCCGTCAACGTGGAAAACGTAGACAAATACAACCAAGACGAGCTTTGCACGTTCTCTTTCACGAACAACGCGTATAACGGACTTTTCTCTATAATTAAAGACGCTTGCTCGAACAAGACCATTAAAGCCGTTCCCCAAGATTTGCCCGTTTACTTCGTCGCGGGCGCGGACGACCCCGTCGGCGACTACGGCAAGGGCGTGCAGAAGGCTTACGATAAATTCGTAAAGGCGGGGGTAAAGGACGTGAATATCACCCTTTACGAAAACAGCCGCCACGAGATTTTAAACGACGACTGCAAAGAAAAGGTGCAGGAGGATATCCTCGCGTTCATAAACGCGCATATGACAAAGAGCGAAGTTAAAGAGGAAACCGCCCCCGAAGCAACGGAAAAAGCGGAAGCGGCGGAAAGCGCACAGGACGAAACGGCGAAAAATGATTGAGCGCTTTGAGGTTGAAATTCCCTCGCTAACGGGGGATAAAAAGCGCAAGGCTTACGTCTATCTTCCATACGGCTACGGAAAAGGTAATAAGCGTTACCCTGTAATTTATATGTTCGACGGGCACAACCTTTTTTCGGATAAGGAAGCGACTTTCGGCAAATGCTGGGGGCTTTCGGACTACCTCGATAAAACCAAAACCGAGTTAATCGTCGCCGCGGTCGAGTGCAACCACGAAGGAAATAACAGACTTTCCGAATATTCGCCCGTTGATTTTCATTTTAAAAACGGCGAAAAGATAGTCGGCAAGGGCAAAAAATATATGGACTGGCTTGTAAAAGTATTCAAGCCGTATATAGACGAAAATTATCTGACTTTGCCCGAGCGGCAGAATACCGCAATCGGCGGAAGCTCGATGGGCGGACTTATGACGCTTTACGCGCTTTCAAAGTATAACAAGTATTTTTCAAAGGGCGCGGCGCTGTCGCCCAGCCTTTGGGCTTGCGGAGGCGGCGTTCCCGAATTTATACAAAACGCAAAGTTTTCAAAGGACACGCAAATCTACACCGACTACGGCAGCCGCGAATTTGTAAACCACTCCGAACAGAAGAAGGCATTTTCCTTGACTTGTAGCCATTTAATAGAAAGGGGCGTTGCCGTCACCGCAAGGGTGGTTTTGGGCGGCACGCACTCGGAAGCGAGCTGGGAAAAACAGATACCGATATTTATGAACGCGCTCGGCTTTGCGCCGCACGATAATATATAAAAAGGAGCAAATTTATGCAAAACTTTATATTCATTTCACCTAACTTTCCCTCGAACTACTGGCGTTTCTGCCGCGAACTGAAAAACGACGGGTTCAACGTCCTCGGCATAGGCGACTGTCCGTACGACGATTTGACCTGCGAGCAGAAGGCTTCCATGAACGAGTACTACAAGGTTTCCACGCTCGAAAACTACGACGAGGTTTACCGCGCCGTTGCGTTCTTCACCTTCAAGTACGGCAAAATCGACTATTTGGAGAGCAACAACGAGTACTGGTTAGAGCGCGACGCTATGCTTAGAACGGCGTTCAATATCACGACGGGCTTCAAGCAGACCGATGTTAAAAAGATTAAGTACAAGTCCAAGATGAAAAAGTACTTTGAAAAAGCCGGCGTAAAATGCGCGAAGTACTGCCTTGTCAAAACCCTGAATACCAGCAAAAAGTTCATCGAAAGCGTGGGCTATCCCGTAATCGTCAAACCCGACAACGGCGTGGGCGCAAACGATACCTACAAGCTTAAAAACGATGCTGAGCTTGAAAATTTCTTTGAAAACAAGCCCGCAAACGTTCCCTATATTATGGAAGAATACATAGAGGGCGAGGTACACACCTACGACGCGATTATAGACAGTAAGGGCAACCCCGTGTTCGAATCCGGCAACGTTACCGCAGTTTCCCTGATGGACACCGTAAACGACAAGGGCAACTGCCTTTACTACATAGTCAACGAGCCCGAAGCCGACTTGGTTGAAATAGGCAGAAAGACCGTAAAATCTTTCAACGTAAAAAGGCGCTTTATACACTTCGAATACTTCCGCTTGACGCGCGACCAGCGCATAGGCAACAAGGGCGATATAGTCGCGCTTGAAGTCAATATGCGCCCCGCAGGCGGCTACACGCCCGATATGTTCAACTATGCAAACAGCACGGACGTTTACAAAATCTGGGCGGACGTTATGGCTTTCGATAAGAGCGAAAAGCCCCTCGGCGAAAAGTATTTCTGCGCGTACGCAGGCAGGCGCGACGGACTCGACTTCTTGTACTGCGAGCAGGAAATTATCGACAAATACTTTATGAACTTAAAGGCAATCTGCCGCATACCCGACGCATTGGCTCCCGCAATGGGCAACACTATGTACCTTGCGAACTTCAAAACCAAGAAGGAACTCAACGAATTCTACTCTGATATTTTAAAGATAAAGTAATAAAAATTCCATTATATATTAATGAAACGGCGGGCAAAAGCTTCGCCGTTTTATTTTTGTTTAAAAATTTACCGTCAGACGTTCTAAACCGCAAAATTTTGAAATAGAGTATTATACACATAGTTTTTGCGGAGGCGGTTATGCTTGATTACAACGTTTACGAGGACGTCGCTAAAAGGAGCGGCGGAGATATTTATATAGGCGTAGTGGGTCCCGTCAGAACGGGCAAATCCACGCTTATAAAAAAGTTTATGACGGAACTGGTTATCCCCAACGTCACCGACGCGAATTTAAAGAGCGTTATGGTTGACGAGTTGCCCCAGTCTGCGACGGGCAGAAGCGTTATGACTACCGAGCCGAAGTTCGTTCCGGCGAAGTCGTGCGAGGTAAAGATAGAAAACGCGAGCGCGAATTTCAGACTTATCGACTGCGTCGGCTTTATAACCGAGGGCGCTTCGGGCTTCGAGGAGGACGGAAAACCCCGCCTTGTAAACACGCCGTGGTCGGACGAACCGCTGCCCTTTACGGAAGCGGCGGCTCTCGGCACCGAAAAGGTAATTAAGGAACACTCCACCATAGGAATTTTGGTTACCTGCGACGGAAGCATAGCCGACATTCCCCGTCAGGGATATATAGAAGCGGAGGAGCACACCGTCCGCCGCCTTAAAGAAATAGGCAAACCCTTCGTAATCGTTCTAAACTGCGCCGACCCGACGACAGCCGCCGCACGCGCTTTAAAAGCCGAGCTCGAAGCCAAGTACTCGAATACGGTAATCGCCGCAAACTGCGAAAGGCTCGACGCGGACGGACTTTTAAACATCTTAAAAGCCGTGCTTTTCGAATTCCCCGTGCTTTCGTTCAACGTCAACGTGCCCGACTGGATGCGCTTTCTGCCTCCCGACTCGACCGCGGTCGTCGAGCTTTTGGACAGAGTTCGCTCGGTTGGGCCTTCGATATGTTAAATGAAGGACTGCTCGGCGTTCGACACGCTGAGG
>CAMWPZ010000073.1 GCA_947176305.1 uncultured Clostridia bacterium | reverse complement strand
TTTTGAAAGTATTGATTATCCAGACGAGCTAATTGAAAAAGACTTAAAAAATATAGAAGATGCTGGCATAGATATTATTAGAGAAATTGAAAAAACAGAATTATTACCGTCAAATGAAGATTTATCTAAATTAATTACTTACTTATATTATCAATCTTTAAGAACGCCATCACAAATGGGAATGTTTCAAGAAGAAATTAGAAAATTAAATAAAATTTGTAAAACTACTGCTTTCAATGATATGCCTCTTTATAGAATTTATAATGAAAAAGCAAGCATTAATTCTATAAATCAATTATTAAATGAAAACGAAATATATTTATTAAAACAGGACGAACCAATCTTCTTTATTACAGATAGTTTTTGCCGTGCTTTACAAAACAGGTTAGAGCAAATAATTCCAATAACAAGTAATTTAGCCCTATATTTAATACCTAAAAATTGCAAACCTATTTTCAATTTATCTTTACAAAAGAATGTAGCGAATTTAATAACATTTAAAGAATATGTAGCTTTAATGTCTTTTTCGGCATTTGACTACCGACAATTTGCATTTGCAAGTTATACCGACATAAATCGTAAACTTGTACCTACAATTTTTAAATTGCTACATAAATTTAGTTAATATGACTTCTACATAAAAAATAGAAAAGTCGAACTATATGTTCGGCTTTTTTCATTACAATTTACGCCTTAATTCCCGCTATTGCGATAAAATCTCTTATTCTATTTTTGATAAAATCAATGTGAGATATTATTTCATTTTCAGTAAGTGCTATATAGTTTTTGTGTTGCTTGTGCTTACCGTCTATGGACGGAATATGCCGCCTTGCCAAATTGTAAAGGGCGGCTATTTATCTCCCGTGAGGCATAAAGCCGCCGACCCCTACGGGGCAAGCCCTTGACTATTTTTCAAGGCGGCGTTTTTGGCTGGGTAAGACGGTAAGCACCAAAGCGAACACAAAATTTTTTAAGGCGCACCCCGCGCAAAGGAGTATCACACAATGAAAAACGCAGTTATTTATGCGAGGTTCAGCTCACACGGACAAAACGAAATGTCAATAGACGGGCAAATTCGCGTTTGCCGTGAGTTTGCAGAAAGTCAAGGTTATAATGTCATAAACGCCTATTCAGACAAGGCAAGGACGGGAACGAACGACAGCCGCCCCTCTTTCCAACGTATGATTAGAGATGCCGACAGCGGTGCGTTTCAATACATATTAGTTTATATGTTTGATAGGTTCGCCCGCAACCGCCGCGACAGCGTTATGTACAAGGAAATGCTAAAACAAAAATATGATATTCGCGTTATATCGGCAACCCAGCCTATCAGCGACGACGAAGGCGGCGAGTTCTACGAAATGTTTTTAGAGTGGAACGACGAGAAATACAGCAAGCGACTATCAAAGCGCATTTTAAACGGCATTGATACTTGCGTTGAAAACGGCACTTATACGGGTTGTAAACTCATTTTCGGCTACAAGTTTATTGACACCGACAGAAAGGGCAAAAAAGGCACTATACACAAAGTTGCTATTGACGAGGCACAAGCCGAAATTGTCCGTTATGTTTTTACGGAATACAGCAAGGGCGCAACAAAAACAGAAATCGCCGCCGCACTCAACGCGCAGGGCGAACGGATAAACGGAAACCCTTATAATAGCAGGACTTTCGACAGGTGGCTAACAAACCGCAAATATACGGGCAAATTCTATTTAGGCAAAAGACTTTGCACAAATCAATACCCCGCCATTATTGACGAGTTACTTTTTGACGAGGTTCAAAAACGGCTTACGCGCAACAAAATTTTAGCGGGTGCAAATTCGGCGGTAGAGCCTTATTTGCTTACGGGCAAAGCCTTTTGCGGACATTGCGGCACAGCTATGGTTGCAGGCGGCGGCACGGGCAAAAGCGGCAAGAAACACTATTACTATGTTTGCAAGCGTAAGAACAAAAGCCAATGCGACAAATCGCGGGAAAATAAAGACCTTTTAGAACTGCAAGTTACACAGCAAGTTTACGACTTTTTAAGCGACAAAAAGAACGCAGAGAAAGCCGCTCGGGAAACAATAGCCTATTACGAACGGCGCACGGGCGACGACGGGTTAAAGAGCATTGAAACGCGCATACAGCAAGCACAGACAAAAGTCGACGACTTGACAAACGCCTTTATAGAGGCAAAAAGCCCGCTACTCCGCGCAAACATTGAAAGGAAAATGACAGACTATGAAAAATTGCTTGCAGACTTGCAAGCAACCAAATCAAGAATTTTATTGGAGCGCGGACACAGTTTTACCATAAAGGACATTTTGGCGTTTATTACCGAGCTACTGAAAGGCGACCTCACCGACAAAGCATTTCAAAAGCAAATCATTGACAACCTCGTTTTTATGGTGTACATTTATGACGACGAAACAATAAAGACCGTAGGCTATCTTGATTTAGGCGTTAACAAGAATATTGAGAAAATACGGCTTGAAGAAACAAACGAGCTAATCGAGCGTATCAAAAAGTGTTCAAACACAGTCGCGCATAGTCAACCATAAACAGGCGGACAGCTTTTGCTATCCGCCTGTTTATTTATGAAAAGTGTCACATAGTGGCGTAAGGTAATACTATACGCCACAGCGGGCGGCTATCGCCGCCCGCTATTTTGCCGTTATGCCTATAATTTGCGTTACACGTTACGGGGTGGCATAACTAATACTTATTAGTTCACCCCGTACTATAATCGCGTGTCAGCCATATTAATGATTTTTTAATAAGTATCCAAATTTATGTTCAAAACCTCATTAAACGCTGTTAGCACAATATCAACGTATTTAGATTGCCAATCATAAAGTTTTTTTAATTCAGTATTTGATAATAGCTCGATTTTTGAATAATGTATATTATCGCGTAGCTTTCTATTGAGAGGGTAAAACTCTTTATCTATATGCGCATCAAGCTCTGCAATAATGTGAGATGAAAATGCACTTTTAAGGCTCATCAATTCTGCCCCTACTGTGCATATAGCAAGAGCATTGAATTTTTTTAAAAATTTCTGAAAATCTAAAATATTTGTATCGTTATATATAGCTTGCTCGTTTGGTATATATTTTGAAACAATTTGAAAAGATTTTAAATTCCTATATCTATATAGAATAAATAACTTATCGGTTTGAGTTAAACTTTTAAAATTAATAAATAATTTATAAACTGAATAACAATTCCTTATTAATTGTTCTTCTTTTTCAAAATTTGAAGCGACATCAGCAATTTTATCTTTGCTTACCGTATAAAGTTCAGTAGTAAAATTATGAAAATCTAAAAACGAAAAAATAATATCCAAATAAACTTTTGGCGTTTTATATAAGGCATTCCAAAAATCAAAATCGTCAGTTGGTTCATAGTTCATTTCAAAATTTAAATCAACCAACGCTCCGTTTGACAATACAATATTGCAATCTTGAACTTTACCATTAAAGTCTAATCCCATTTTTTTTATAACATTTTGAACTTTTGTTGAATTAGTAATGTTTTCTTTAATCGAAAGCATTCTTGCTGCTCTGACTTTATCATAAAACCCTTCATTGAACAGATTTCTGATTTCACCTTGATTAAATTCTTTCAAAAATATGGATACTTCATATACAATTGTTGAAATAATAGGTTTGAGAAACCACGCAAAATAGTTCTTGGCTTCTTTGTTGCTTAACTTCTTTTTTATTTCAAGTAAATAATCTGAACAAAGTAAATCGTTAATAATTTCAAAAAATGGGTTATCCTTGGTATTTATTAAACTAAAAGACATAATTAAATTTTATCAATTCCTTGTCAATTTGCATTAGTTCGGTAACAGAGTCTATTTCGTTGTATCTTATAATAGTCAAATAGTTTTTTAATTAGTCCATATTCAAATTATCATATAAAAACAATTCCGAATTTAAAAATTCACTGACGGTTATTCCAAAACCGTCGGAAATTGCAATTAGGGTTTTTAGATTTACACCCTTTGCTTTACCTTTCATTATACTTTTAACCGTATCGTGCGAAAGGCAAGCGTTTTGTTCTAACCTGTATTGGGTTAGATTTTTTTCTTTTAGCAATTCTTTAATTCTAATAGCAACAGCTTGACTGATATTCATTATCAAACCCCAAGGGTGAAATTTCACCTTAAAGTTTAATATTGTTGTCAAAAAATTTACGGGTTAAACTTCACCCAAACGCTTGACTTTATTAAACAAACTATTTAAAATTATGGGTGATATTTAACCCATAAGGAGAATTCAAATGAAGAAAATTATTGTTAGTATTTGTTGTATCGTCAGCGTATTGTGTATATCAATATTTTCCGCTTGCGATTTACTCGGTAATAATCAGTCTACTAACGTACAAAATGGAAAAATTGGCGACACTTTAATCAATTCAGATAATGTTTCTATTTGTGTTGTAAGTTGCGAAAATACTCAACAATTAGGTTCTGGATTTTTGGCAGATACTACTGATAATAACTTCATAGTACTCACAATTAAAGTTACTAACAATTCAAGCAAACAACAGACTTTTTATAGTGGCTGCGTGGATTTATATAATTCAAGCAATATTAAATACGAAGATAAGACTTCCTTTAATATAGATTACATTTTATCGGAAGATATAGGTGTAGGAAATTCAAAGACTTTTCAAGTGGTGTTTGAAACGCCAACAACAACTATTCAAGAAGAATATTTCGCTAAAATCGGGTATTCGATTTATACATCGGAAAAAAATAGAGTTATATTTAGTTTAAAAACAGAGTCAAATTCAAGCAATATTGAAAATGATGAAAATTTCAGTAAATATTATGTTGATGAATGCCCTATAAGTTTGACTGAAAAATCTTATATTTGGACTCTTTCACCTAACTCTTTAGCAATGCAATTGTATTTTTTGAATAATTCAAATACTAAGGTCCTCGCCTATGAAGCCGTTTGCATTTTATATAATATTTATGGCGAAAAACTAATTTATGCTGGACATATCTCACCGTATAATCAAATAACTGAAACGCCTGTCAATTTTGAGTACGGAAAAACTGATAGACTTGAATATACATTTAATTCCACGGTATATTATGCGGAAGTCTATATTTATTACGTGCTTTTTGACGACCAAACAAATTGGGGTTGCAGGACAGATATTTCAACGGAAAAAATACTTGAATTGGGAACAAAATATAAGATAGAGAAAATATAAAATTTATTAAAAAAGCGTATCCAAACACGGATATGCTTTTTTATTTTCTTATAACAATTTTTGGGGCATCTGAAAAAGTGTTCAAACACATTCGCAGGCGGATAGATTTTACTGTCCGCCTGCTTGTTTTTTAATTATTCAGTTTGCTCTTCGTCTTGTTCTTCAGGCAGAGTATCGACGGGCTGTTCGGGTGATTTTTTGAATTTGTTTGATAAAAACGGTTTAAGTTTATTTTCGTAAAGCTTCTTAATAAGCTTACCTGCAAAGTAACCGCCGACGCCGCATGCCGAGCCTATAAGCATACCGCCGAGCACATCTGACGGATAGTGCATACACAAGTATATTCTTGAAAGCGCGACAAAGAACGCTACGGCGAGGGCGGGTATTCCCTTCACCTTGTAAATCATAACGAGCGTTACCGCCGCCGCGAACAGTGAAGCCGTATGTCCCGACGGGAACGAAGAATCCGACGGTTCGCGCACGCTGATAGAATTATGAAACTGCTGAAAGCCCAAATCGGGAAAGGTCTGCCACGGTCTTGCGCGGTTTACGCTCAACTTTAAAATGACGTTGACGATAAGCACGTCCAAAATCAATGCGGCGGCAACGACAACACCCGACCACCTCGTCTTCTTAAAAATGAGAAGCGCGGCGGCGCAAATTATTGCGGCAGCCCCGAACTCGCCCAAATAGGTCAGGTACTTCATTATGTAGTTCAGCCACGCCTGTCCGTGAAAGGTTGCGTGAAACCATTTCAGAATTGCAATATCCATACAAATTGATTTTAACAACTGTTTGGCGATATGTCAAGTCAGTTAATGAGGCGGTTGTTTTACATACATAGCACCCAACCGTAAAAAAGCCTGAATTAAAATTCAAATCAGGCTTTTTTGTTTTTCATCTATTGCAAGTTATTAAATTGTATGATAGTATAATTATTGAGGTAAATACAAAAATGTACGACTTAAAGCAGATTGCCGGCACGTTGAAATACGGTCAGTTTGACGGCTCAAAGCGAAAGTATATAATTGCGGCTTTTATTGCTATTACGGTTATTTGTCTAACCCTATTAATAGCTGCTTTAGCAGTATTTATCGTCGATTATATTAACAGCGCAGAAAAAGAGCCTGTAACATTGGCGGCTGAACTAATAGGTATGTCCATAGCTTTTTGTGTTTTACCTATATTATCATTATTCTTATTTTTACATAACGAAAAATCAAGAAAAAAAATAATTTTATGGTTGCAAGACGCCGTTGAATTGAAAGCATTTTGTGAAACTCTATTAACTAATTATTACTGTGCTGTGGACGAACTTTTTGCCAAACCCGCAAGCGTAAAAATTAGAGTTAGATTTAAATATAAGGATAAACGTTATTCCCGTGATAGCGGTTATAAAGATAAAAACGGTTATTATAAAAACGACTACCAGAGAGTTTGGGTGAGGTATGCGGATAAATATATCCGAATTTTATATTCGCCAAAGTATGACGAAGTAATTGTTTTAAAGAAACCGGTAGATAATTAATTATTTAAAAAATTTTTAAATACCGTTTAAAAGCTATTTACAAAATTCGACAAATATGGTATATTTTTGCTATGAAAAGATTAATCAATGCAAGGGTTCCCGTACTGCTTGCTTTGGTTGCGGCGGCGGGCGTTTTGGTCGGTTGCCTCTTGCTTTTTTACAACTTAAAACTCTATTACGTTACCGCCGCCATTATTTTAGCAGCGGTAATTTTTATTATACTCGCCGTATGTCTTAAAAGCGTTAAGCCGCTCGTTATAACCGTCCTCGTCCTCCTGTTCTTTTTGCTGGGCGCGGTAAACTGTTATATGCGGCTTTCGGCATATGATAAACATGAGCTTTCGGGCGGCGAGGTTTATTCCGTCACCGCGACGGTATGCGAAAAGGGGCAAGCGCAAAGCGGCGAATATATAATACTCAAAAACATTAAAGCCGACGGAAAGAGCGTAAGCGGCAAGGCGCGCGTGTATCTTCCCGAGGTTTACGGCGATTACGTTGAAAATGGCTACAAGGTGAGCTTTACCGCCGAAGCCAAAAGCTACGACGCGTTCCCGTACGGCAAGCTTAATTACAACGCCGAAAAGAATATTAAATACAATCTTTCGCTGCGCGGCACTATAACTGCCAGGCGCGGCTTTTCGCTTTTCGGGAGTATTCAAAGCCGTGTGCGCGGCGTGCTGTTCGACAATTTGAATTACTCCACCGCCTCGGTTGCCTACGCTATGCTTACGGGCAACACGCAGGAAATCGACGAGGACACGCTCGAAGGCTTCCGCTACGGCGGAATTGCGCACGTGTTCGCCGTTTCGGGCTTGCACATTGGCATCGTTTTTATGGTTTTAAGCTTTATTATGAAAAAGCTGAAAGTCAATAAATTTGCCTCTGCGGCGGTTATAGTATTATGCTTGTTTTTGTATTCGGGCGTGTGCGGCTTCACACTTTCATCACTGCGTGCGGCGATTATGTGCACGGTTTCGCTTGTGGCAAAGCTGACGCACAAAAAATACGACGGACTGAACTCGCTTGCGCTGTCCGCCGTGATAATACTTTTTATAACGCCATTAAGCCTGTTTTCCGTCGGATTTCAGCTTTCTATATGTGCGGTTGCAGGCATATGTCTTTTGTCGGGAAGAATTAAAAAGCCGCTCAAAAAACTACCGAGATGCGTATCGTCCGCAGTGGGAACTTCGTTCGGGGCGCAGGCGGCGACAATGCCCGTCATGCTTGCGAACTTCGGTTATTTAAGCGGCGCGGGGCTGTTGCTGAACATAATAATTGTGCCCGTGCTGTCGCTGGTTTTCGGGATACTGTTTTTAACGGTTTTGATTTGCGCCGTAATCGTGCCAGCCGCGCCTTTCGTCATACCTTACGCCGCTTTGCCATTGGAAGCGGTGACATCGTTTTTATTGAACGCGGGATTTGAAAAGGCACTAATCAGCGGTTTCGGTGCGGGTGCGTTCGTGCCGCTGTACTTCTTGTGTATTATTCTTTTATCGGACAAGCTGAATTTAAAACGGCTTGCGCGGTACATAGCTTTCGGCTGTGCGCTTGCCGCGGCGGTGATTTATCCCGTGTGTATGTCGGCGGCGCCCGCTTCGGGGTATACGATAATTGCTTCGGCGAACTTCGGCGGCGGTCAGGTGCTTATAAAATCGAAGTCGGGAAGCGTTTTAATCGTTACGGAAAATCTGAACGCTTCGCGCCTTAACTCGCTTTTAAGCGAAAACTACGCGCACGGTCTGGACGCCGTGATTATTCTCGGCGGTGAGGACTGTGCGACGGCCTACGGAAATTTCGGTCTGAACTGCGATACTGTTTACGTTTACGACAAGTACATAAACATTCAGCCGTACGAAAACGTTTCCGTCCGCTATGAAAGAGAGTTTTCCGAAATCGGCGCGGAGTTCGAATTTTACGACGGGTACAGCGTTTCGATAAATATCGAGGGCGTCAACGTTGCCGTATGCGGCGGAAGCTACGTTCCGTTTGAGTGGTGCAATATTCTGATTGCGGACACGGACGAGTTCGACTGCGAGTGCGACGCGGCGGTGTGCTTTAACAGCCGAGGATTTTTATATAACGTTTTCGACCACGGCGACGTTACTTTTAAAGTGGAAAACGGCATGGCTTGGCGCATAGGCGATATGCCGAACAGGGCGACGTATGATTTGAAATATAAATTTTAATGCGCGTAAAAATGCAGGCGGCGGACGCAGAAGCGTCCGCCCCCCGTAAGTATAGTTAAAATTTTTTTAAGCGGGTTTTTTTTATGTGGCGTATAAACAACAACGCGC
>CAMWPZ010000072.1 GCA_947176305.1 uncultured Clostridia bacterium | reverse complement strand
CCCCCCCCACCCCCCCCCCCCCCGAGGCGGGGGGGCGCTGAGTTGTCTAACCCCCACTGTTTAACTCTTTTTTAAAATAAATAAAAAAAAATAAAGCGCCGCGGACAGCCTCCGCGGCGCTTCTTATTTAATTTTTTTAGCCGTTCCAGATAGTGCTTTCAACTTCTTTTAACGAGTAGTTCAAAGTTCCCAGCTCGTAGCTTAAAGGCACCGACATTTTAAGCATTGTTGCGCGCGCCGTATTGTTGTTCACGTTCTGTACGGCCGCATACCAGGCGGTGTGCGCCGTGCCGGTGAATTGACCGCCCGCGTTTTCAATCTTCACTGCAACAGTTGCAATTCCCTCGTTCTTCCTGTTGCCCTCTTCGTCAGTGGGGAAGCTGTAAAGATTTACATTTTCAGCGGCAAGCGCTTCGGAAATTTTCAGAAGTTCTTTTTCCTCGATACCGTCTTCCGAGCCGTAAATCTTACAGGTCGAAACGCCGCCCGAAACATCCGAGAACAAGTCGATATACTGCGTAAAGTTTGAAGAAAGCTTCATGCTTCTCACCGCGATATAGAGGGAGGAGTTGTCGAACACGGTGTTATCGCGCTTGTGCAGTTTTCCGTAAACCTTTTCGTCCGTTTTCTTGTCGTCCTCGATGGTTGAGCTCGTCACTTCGGTGCAGTCGTAATTATAATAATTTTCGTAAGTGCAGTTCAGCGTTTCGTAAGCGTTTTCAAGCTTGTCCGCCGTGTAATTTTTGGGAGAAGTGCTTTTAACCTCGCGCCAGCTGTAAACGGGTTGCAGACTGTACGCCGCCGCGCGGAAATAACACTTCGTTTTTACACTGTCGTCAAACCACTTGGTCGCGTTATCGCCCTTTTTGTACTGCACGCTAATGGTAAGCTCAGTTTCGTAGCAGTATAAAATTTCGGTCTTTTCCGTCTTGTACTTTTCGGGGATATTGCCCGCATTCCAGTCGTAGCTTGTCGCATAGAACGACGTCTTAAATTCTCCGTCCTTATAGTCAACGGAGTACGACTTGTTATAAGCCTTCGAGTTATCGAAAGTCACGTTATAGGTTATTACTTCCTTGGTGTATTCGGGGTGATTATCGTCCACGATAAAGAAGGGCTGAATACCTTTAAAGCCCGTGCCCGTGAACCAGTTGGAATTTGTAAGCGCGTTATTCTTGGTGTTCGAATTACAGCCGCTGCAACCGCCGCAGCCGCCGCAACCTGCCAACGTTACCGCCATTCCCGCCGCAAGCACCGTCGCGGCTATTCCCGTTAATTTCTTCATATAAGCTCCTTAACACGGGTATTATAACACATAATTTTATAATTGTAAAAACTTTTCCGCTAAAAATCATTAAAATTAAGCCGCCCGTGTGCTATAATGTAATTATGATTAAGGCTATATGCTGTCCTGCCGTAAGCTCCGCGCTGGAAGGGTTGAAAAAAATAATCTCGTCAAACCGTGAAAAGGGCAAACGCACGGTCATTTTCTGCGAGGACAGGCTTACCCTTGCCGCCGAGCGCACGGTCTGCGCGGCGGTGGGCGGCACGTTCTCCGCAAGCATTTACACCTTTGCACGGTTTTTATCGTCCGAGCGCGGCAGAGCCGAAAACGTTTTGACGAGCCAAGGCTCGGCTATGGCGATACGTAGAATTATCGAGGAGAACAAAAAGGACTTAAAGCTTTTTAATAAGCTTTCGGCGGCGGCAGCCGCAGGCGCGGTGTACGATACGATTGCGCTTTTGTATTCTTCCAAAATTTCCGCGGACGATGCGGCGAAGGCCGCAGCGGAAGGGCTCTTGGAAAGCAAGCTTCACGACGTAGCGCTCATTTATTCCGCGTACGATAAGTACCTTCAGGAAAGCGGCAAGATAGACAGAAACGCGTATTTAAGAGAGCTGCCAGAGGTTATAAGCCAAAGCGAAAAAATAAAGGGCAGTGACGTGGTGTTCCTTGCGTTCCAGTCGTTCACGCGCTCGTCGGCGGACTGCGTACGTGCGGCGTTCGGCGCGGCGGAAAGCGTTTACGGACTGTTTATAGGCGGCAGTGAGGAAATTTACGTCAACGAAGCGTTGGCGGTTTTCGAGGGCGCGGCAAACGAGTTCGGCGGTGCAAAGCGCGAAAGCTTCGGCATAGAGCTTTCCAGAGAATCCGAAATTTTAAGGAAAAGCCTTTTCAATCCCGAAAGCTTTTATAATGAAAACACTTTAAACAGCGCGAACGTGCATATCTTCGAGGCGGCGGATAGCGAGGAAGAGCTTGAATTTATCGCCGCAAGCATTAAAAAATTCGTGCTTGACAGTAACGAGCGCTACGCGAATATTTCGGTTATGCTCCCCGACGTCGAGGGCGCGGAGCGCGAGCTTAGGCGCGTGTTTTCGCAGTACCGCATACCCTACTATGCCGACAGGCGGCACGCGCTTTCCGAACACCCCGTGGCAAGCTTTATCACGGGCTATTTAAGCTGCGTTTCTTCCGGCTGTACCTTTGCCGACGTCGACGGGGTTATCGCCTCGCCCATGTTCCCCGCAAGCGCGGAAGATAAGGACGAGTACAGAAATTACGCACTGCGCCTTGCGCTTTTCCGCGGCGGCATAAAGCGCGAGCCCGACGGCGAAATTCTTAAAAATTTAAACTTTTCCATAGAGGCGGTTCAGCGCGTGAGGGAAGTATTTTTGCGCGGCCTTAAATTTCTGCCCGCAAGCGGAAACACGCAAAGTATCTGCACGGGGCTTAAAAAGCTTTTGGAAGACTTCGGCGCCGAGCAGAAACTGATGGACACCGCCGAAAAGTTTAAAGACGAATACCCCGCCGAAGCCGAGTTCAGCGGCAGGGTGTACGAGGCGGCTTTAAGCGTTTTAGCCGAAGCCGAATCCATAACGGGCGGCGCGAAAATGCCGCTTAAAGAATTCATTAAAATTTTAAAGAGCGGTTTCGGCGCGGCTGAAATTTCACTTATTCCACCCAAGGCGGACGCGGTGTTCGTCGGCGACGTGGCGGCAACCGCCAACACCGGAAGCAACGTGGTATTCGCGGCAAGACTTACGGGCGACGTTCCCTGCACCAGCTCGGACACGTCACTTCTGTGCGACAGGGAAATCGCCGCGCTCGAAAAGGTCAACCTTGAAATATCCCCCAAAATCTATCAGGTGAATATGCGCCGCCGCGAGCTTACGGCGCTGAATATCTGCGCGTTCAGGCGCGAGCTTTATTTAAGCTATCCCGTGCGCTCGGATGGGGAAGAAAATACCGCAAGCGAAATTATATCCTACGTTTGCGCGGCGATAAAGACGCCTTCAGGCGCGCCGTTGAAGCCATTAAATTTGAAGCGGCTTGAAAAGACCAACAGGGCGCTTCCCTACTATTGCAGTGAAAAGGTGCCCGCCCTGAAACGGCTTTTGTCGGTGACAGACGGGGCAGCGCTGTCTTCCGTGTATTCCGTGCTCGAAGATAACGGCTTCAAGGCGGAAGCGGACGAGGCAATGCGCCCGCCCGTAAAGCCGCAGATAAAGGATGGCAAACAGCTTTTCGTAAGCTACAATTCCATAACCCCGACCACGCTCGAAACGTATTTTTCCTGCCCCTACCGCAACTTCATCCAGCAGGGTTTAAGGTTGCAGGAAAGGGAGGAAGGCGCAATGCGCCCCGTCGACACGGGCAACTTTATTCACGCGGTATTGCAGAAAATCGCGCCCGAGTTCAAGGACATAAAGGATAAACAAAGCGCGCAAAACCGCGCAATGGAAATTGCCGAAGGGCTTTTAAAGGTTGCGCCCTATTCCTCGCTTGCCTCGTCGAAGAGCGGCGAGTACGCGGCGGCTGAGCTAATAGCCGAAGCGGGTGAAATAGGCGCGGGAACGTATGAACAGCTTGCAAATTCAAAGTTCGAAATCGAAAGCTCGGAGTGTAAGTGCGAAATTCCGCTCGGGGGTGACTTGAAACTTTTCGGGCGCATAGACAGGGTGGACGCGTGCGGCGATATGGTGCGCGTAATCGACTACAAGACGGGCACTGCCGACGCTTCGACGACTAAATATTATATGGGGCTGAAATTACAGCTTCCCCTATACCTTACGGCGACGTCCGTCGGCCGCCGCGCGGTGGGCGCGTATTACTTCCCCGCTTCGGTGGAGTATAAGAGTCAAGCTGACGGAGTGTTCAGGCTTCAGGGCTTTATGGACGGTAGCGACGACGTCGTAAGCGTTTCCGACACCACTTTAAATAGAGGCGAAAAGAGCGCGTATTTCGACGCGTACCTCGGCGGCGGCAGAAGCGACAAGGCTATGCCTGCGGACGTGTTCGCGGACTTCTTGCAGTATTCCCTGCTCGTTTCCCGTCAGGGCGCGAAGGAAATGTTAGAGGGCAACGTTGCACCCTCGCCTGCGGAGGATGCGTGCAAGTACTGCAAGGCTGGCGGAAGCTGCGGCTTTGCCGTAGGCTATGACGGCGAGGAACGCACTGAAAAAAGCGTGAAGTGCGGCGGCATTGCAAAGGTAGTGAGAAAGGCGAGGGGTGATATATGATAAAGCTGACGGACGAACAGCGCGCCGCGATAGAGGTCGGCGGCAAGGCGATAGTGTCGGCTTCCGCAGGCAGCGGCAAGACCTTCGTAATGATAGAAAAGTTAGTTGCGGCGATTGCAAACGGCGTTGATTTGGACAACGTGCTTGCCGTGACCTTTACTAAAAAAGCCGCGGCGCAGATGAAGGAAAAACTGCGCTCGGCAGTGATTGCGCGTATGGCGGAAGCGGACGGAGAAACCCGCACGCGGCTTAAAGTTCAGCTTTCCAAAATTTCGGGTGCGAACATTTCCACGATACACGCGTTCTGCGCAAGACTGCTGCGGACTTACTTTTACTGCGCAGGCATTGACGGAACGTTCGATATAATATCCGCGGACGACGCGCAGGCAAAGGAGTTCAAGCGCCGCGCGTTGGATAACCTTTTCGAAAAATACTACACGGAAGAAAATGAACACTTCCTGCGGCTTCTTGCCTGTTACAGGAAAAAGCGCAGCGACAATTCACTGCGTGCGCTGATTTTGGAAGGATACGAAAAACTTAGAATATCCGCAAGATATATTACCCTTTTGGACGGAGTTTCAGAGCTGTACACCGAGCAGGGCTTTGCACGCGTGTGTGCCGAATATTCCGCGCATATAAACGAAAAACTAGAAACCCTTAAAAGCGCGGTTATAACCTTTGCGCAAGGGTTTGTAAATTCCAAAAAACAGGTCTACGACAAAATATTTGCGGAAATGCTTTCCGCGCTCGACGGTGCGGCTAAGGGCGGAATTTTCGCGCCCCTGCCCGCGCTTAACGTTACCAAAAAGCCCGTGGACGCGGCTTGCGACAAGGAAGCGGGCGCGGAGTTCAAAGCCTTCAAGGACGCGCTTTCCAAAAGCTATAAGGCGGTTCGCGGCGACACCGCGGACGAGGCGACCGAACGGCAGAGCTTTTTCGAGAGCGGCAAAACCGCCGTTGCGTTCGCACGCATTTTAAAGGACTTCGATACCGAATACACCCAAATCAAGCGCGAGGAAAATAAGCTCGACTACAACGATTTAGAGCATTTAACGCTTGAAATTTTAAGCGACGCGCGGGTTAAAGAAGAAATTAACCAACACTTTACTTGCGTGTTCGTGGACGAGTATCAGGACGTCAACACCGTGAAGGAGGAAATTATTTCGAGCGTGGGCGGCGAAAACGTATTCTTGGTCGGCGACGTCAAGCAGGCGATTTACGGCTTCCGCGGAAGCAGGTCTTTATTCTTTGCCGAAAAGTACAACTCGTTCGAGGGCGGGGGCGGTACGGCTTTAAGGCTTTCAAGCAACTTCCGCTCGGCCGACGGAGTGATAGATTTCGTCAACAAACTTTTCTCGGATATAATGACGGTCGAAAGCTGCGGCTTCGACTATTCCAAGGGCAGTAAAATGCAGCGCGGAGGCGGCTATCCCGAAAACAGCGGCAGTGCGCAAATTCACGTTTTCGGCAAGGACGAGGAAGAGGAAATAGAAAGGGAAGTCTATTCCGTAAAGGCGAGCGCCAAGTCGGCAAAGCACACGCGCGAAGGGCTGGCGGTTTTGAAAATCGTCGAAAAAGAATTGCAGTCTACGCACTTCGATTTAAAGACGGGCGAGGAGGTTGACACTCAGGCGGGGGATATATGTATTCTCACCCGCAAGCGGCAGAGCGCCGAGGTTGCGGGCATAGTCCGCGCGCTGACCGACGCGGGTTATTCCGTCGCGGGCGCTAACGAGCAGAATATCTGCACGCGCCCCGAGGTCAAGGAAATGCTTGATATTCTGTCGTATATAGATAATTCAAAGCAGGATATACCCCTTGTAACCGCGCTTTTATCCCCGCTCGGCGGCTTGACCTGTGACGAGCTTGCCGCTATCCGCATAGCGTTCAAGGGCGAAAAATCGCCCTTCCGCGACTGCTGTAAAAAGTATATCAATTTAAGAAACGCAACCTCGCGCAAGCTTGAAAGCTTTTACGCGCGGGCGGAAAAGCTGAGAAGCCTTGCGGAAATTCTGACCGCCGCGGAGATTATAGATAAAATTTCAGAGGACGCGGGTTTCGAAGCTTCGTATTATGCGAACGGCGGCGAAAAGCTGAAAAACATACGGCGGCTTGCGAAGGAAGCCGAGGGGCTGAGCGTTGCGGCTTTCCTTAATAAGTTAAAGGAAAGCGATTACGAAATTTCCGCGGCGGGTGCGGCTTCTTCCGACAGCATAAAAATTATGACCATGCACGCGAGCAAGGGGCTTGAATTCCCCGTCGTGATAATCGCGGATATCTGCGCGACCTTCAAGGGTAGGGAGTATTCCGAAATGCCCTTCGACGATAATTTCGGCTTCGCGCCCAAGTGCCACGATATAAAAAGCAAGCTTACAAAGCAGACGGTTTTAAGGCGGCTTGCGACATCAAAGAGCGACAAAGAGGAGCTTAAAAACGAGCTGAATTTGTTTTACGTTGCCTGCACGCGCGCGATGTGCCGCCTGCATATCCTTGCCGAGGATATAAAGCCGTACAACAGAATCGAGGCGGCGGAAGCCAAGTGCTATGCAAAGCTTTTCGATATTTCCGCATACCAAAATTCCCCCGTCGAGCCTAAGGAAGAATTTACTTCGGGGCGCAAAGTTTCCGCCGTGTTGACCCAACCCGACAAGGAACTGAAAGAGCTTATTTCAACAAGATTTATGCGCGGCTATGCGCACGCGGACAGCGTAAATCTGCCCGTCAAAAGCTCGGCTTCGGCAATATTAAAGCGCAACATGGAAGAGCCGTTCTACCGCCCGCACGAGCTGTTTAAAGATGACGGCGAAGGCGAAACAGGTACCGAGCGCGGAACTGCGTACCACGCGTTTTTGGAACACTGCGATTTCAATATAAAGGACAGGCAGGGCGTTGAAAAGCAAATAGAAAAAATGCTTGCAAGCCGTAAAATCACCGAACAGCAGAAGGAGCTTTTGAACGTTGACGAGCTGTGCGAAATTTTATCTATGCCCGTGTTTAAAAATTTAAACGGCGCAACGCTTTATAAAGAGCAGGAGTTTTTGTGCCGCCTGCCTGCGGACGAAATACTCGGAGTTTCCGCAAAGGACAGCATACTCGTGCAGGGGGCGATTGACCTTCTTGCTGTGAGCGGAAACGGCGCGACGGTAATAGATTACAAGTATTCCCACAAGGACGATAACGAGCTTATTCAAACTTACTATAAACAGCTTGCGCTCTATAAAAAGGCTGTTGCGCTCGTCCTGAATATCGACGAGAAGAATATCGGCACGGTGATTATAAATATCAAGCGCCGCCGACAGATATCGCTTGAGGTTTAACCCATAAAAAGATATTTTACGACAAAATATCCGACCTTTTGCACGCAAAAGACGGATATAATTTAAACGCTTATGTTTTCGGAAAATATCAATAAAATTTACGACGGTTTAGCTTCAATCAAATTCGACACACTCATCTGGATAGTGTGGGGCAGCTTCTTGGGAATTTTCGCCCTGACGTTTATCCTCGGCTTCGTTCTGCCGAAGATACGCGAGGCTTCAAAAAGACCCTTCCTGTGCTTCGTCAATATCTACGCTGCGTTAACCGTTGCCGCGTTTTTAACGGCGAACGGCTTTGGACAGTCGGTGCTTGCCGCGGCAATATTCTGGTGCGTGGGGTATCTTTTATACGGCGTATTATGCTTCTTCACAAAGCGCAAGCAGGTGAAGTTAGTGCAAAGTCAGGTTGCCGTATCCTCGCTGCCGATAACGCCGCCGGCTACTACGGCGCAAAAACCGCAAACGCCCGCGCGTGCGGAAATTCCCGCCGCAAAGAGCAGTGTGCGGTTAGAGCACGCAATTTCGGTGACCGACAGGCTTTTGCAGAAAAACCTCGGCAAGGGCGACAGGCAGGAGCTGGAAAAGCTGAAAAACACGCTTGCCGTATTGCAGATGAAGGGTACGCTCACCCCTGCCGAAGCCGACATTTTAAACGAGAATTTCAACGCGCTTTTAAAGCTTATGGCGAAGTATAACGTTTAAATGGACTTTAAGTTCGCCTGCACGTATTCGCCGTGCTCGCAGGCTTTTTCAAGCACTTCGGGCGTAAGGGGAGTGCCGCGCTTTATTAAAACCTTACCGTCCTTTTCAACGTCGCTCTTTAAAACGCGCACGTGCTTTCTCAATATGACCGCATCTCCGCAGACGAAATCGCTTGCGGAGATTTTCTTTTTGCCGACGTGCGCAAAATCGATTGCGCCGTTTTCCACGGACAAATCGGATAAATGCCCCACGAACTTTCCCTCGCTGTCGAACACGGGCTTGCCGAGGCGTATGGGCACGCTGTTTTTCAACACGTTTTCCCTGTCCTCGAACAAGACGGTATTTTTAACGCTTATCACGTTTTTTATATCCACGGAAAATTCGTTCTCGTTCTCGTCTGCGCAGACAAGACACTGAACTTTTCCGCCGTTGCCGTTCACGGATATAATATAGCCCATTTTGCCTGCCGTGCTTAAAACGGGCTTGCCGAATAGTTGTGAAAGTTTCATATAAATTTCCACCTCGAAAAAATATCTTACGGTCTATAATATTTATAAACTCATAATTTAATCACGGCGAAAAAAGCACGCTTTTGTCGATTTTCAGTTCGGCGGGATAAAGCGGTAAAAAGAGCGGTGGGGGGGGGGGGGGGGGGGGAGGGAGGACACCCAGCACACAAAAAAATATTAAT
>CAMWPZ010000071.1 GCA_947176305.1 uncultured Clostridia bacterium | reverse complement strand
CAACTTATATTATCAACCTTATATAATTTCAAGCACGTTTTTCATATCGTACTTGCCCGCGCCTTTTCCTTTAAGCCACTTCGCGGCTTTAATTGCGCCCGCCGCAAAAACACGCTTGGAGTGCGCCGCGTGGGAGAGGGTTATCACCTCGTCGTCGCCAGCAAAAATCACGTCGTGTTCGCCGACGATAGTGCCGCCGCGCACCGCGTGAATACCAATCTCGTTTCCGCGCTTTCCGACAATGCCCTGCCTGCCGTTTAAATACGGCTTTTTATTTTCAAACGCGCTGTTCGCGCTTTCCGCAAGCATAAGCGCCGTACCCGAGGGCGCGTCAACCTTTTGGTTGTGGTGTTTTTCAACAATCTCTATATCGAACTTTTCGCCCAAAGCTTCCGCCGCCTCGCGCACAAGCTTTACAAGCAGGTTTACTCCGAGGGAAAAATTCGCCGTTCTGAACACGGCAATTTTTTTTGCCGCGCTGTCTATAAGCTTCAAATGGCTTTCGTCATATCCCGTCGCCGCAAGCACTACGGGCACGCCGTGTTTTACCGCCCAGTCAAGCTCGCCTTCGAGCGCGGCGGGAGAGGAGAAGTCGATAATTACGTCAACCTTTTCCGCAACGTCTGCAAAGCTCTTGTAAACGGGCACGCCCAAGCTTTCGGGCGCGTGCAAATCAACGCCGCACACCGCGCACGCGTCTTTGTCGCCTTGTAAAAGCGACAGAACGTTCGCGCCCATCTTTCCGCCTATGCCGCAAATCAAAACGTTAGTCATAAGTTTTCAACCCCGCGTTTTTAATCGCCTGCAATAAAATTTGCTTGTTTTTATCTTCAAGCTCGGTCAAAGGCGAGCGGGGCACTCCCGCGTTAAAGCCTATCATATTGTACGCCGCTTTGACGGGGATAGGGTTGACTTCCACGAAGCACGCGTCCTCGAAGGGCAGTAAAAAGTCCTGAACTTCGTTCGCCTCTTTCAGCTTGTTTTCCTGAACGAGGGTGTACATCTTTTTCAATAATTTAGGCGCAATGTTCGAAGCAACCGAAATAAGCCCCGCGCCGCCGATAGCAAGCATAGGCAAATTCAGAAAGTCCTCGCCCGAATATAAATCCATTTTGCCGCGTATTCTGCGCATAGTTTCGCAGACCTGCGCCATATTTCCGCTCGCTTCCTTAATGCCCGCCATATTCGGGATAGAAGCAAGCTTTTCCGCCGTTTCGGGCAGAACGTTCACCGCCGTGCGCGAGGGCACGTTGTACGCGATTACGGGAATTTTCACCGCGTCGCAAATGGCTTTATAGTATTCGTAAAGCCCTTTCTGCGTGCATTTGTTGTAGTAGGGGGTAACGGCAAGAACGCCGTCCGCGCCCAGCTTTTCCGCACGCACGGAAGCGGCAACGGCTTTTGCGGTATCGTTGCTGCCCGTACCCACGATAATCTTTATCCGCCCCGCGGCTTTTTTAACCGCGTAGGTTATAACGCTTTCCTTTTCGGCTTCGGTCATAGTGGCAGGCTCGCCCGTAGTTCCTAAAACCACAAGCGCGTCCGTACCGCCCTCAATCTGATATTCAATCATCTTGCCGAATTCTTCCAAGTTTACGCCGTTTTTATCGAAGGGCGTAATCATCGCAGTAGCAATACCGTTAAAAAATCCCGTCATTTAATTTACCTCTTATATATTTTATCGTAAGCGTTCAAAAAAAGTTCGCGTTTAATCGAAGTAGCCCTTCGCCGCCAACAGCTCGGCAAGAAGCACCGCGCCGCCTGCCGCACCGCGCAAGGTGTTGTGCGAAAAGCCTATAAACTTGTAATCGAACAAGTTATCCTCGCGCAAGCGTCCCGCGCAAACCGCCATACCGCGCTCGCAGTACCTGTCAAGCTTGGGCTGAGGTCTGTCGTCCTCGGCAAAGTAATGTATAAACTGCTTGGGCGCGGAAGGCAGGTTAAGCTTCTGCGGCTCGCCCGAAAATTCTTGCCAAGCCTTTAAAATTTCTTCCTTTTTCGGCTTCTTCTCGAACGAAACGAAGCAAGCCGCCGTATGCCCGTCGGAAACGGGCACTCTCAAACACTGCGCCGTAATGGCAGGAGAGGAGGCAGGGATAATCGCGCCGTTCTTGACCGTTCCCCAGATTTTCAAAGGCTCTTTCTCGCTCTTTTCTTCCTCGCCGCCGATGTAGGGGATAACGTTGTCGCAAATTTCGGGCATAGTTTCAAAGGTCTTGCCCGCGCCCGAAATCGCCTGATAGGTCGTAACTGCCGCACATTTTATCCCGTACTTTTTCAAGGGGTGTAAAAGGGGCACGTACGACTGCAACGAGCAGTTGCTTTTAACCGCAATGAAACCGCGCTTAGTTCCGAGGCGCTTTTTCTGCGCCGCGATAACTTCGAGGTGTTCCGCATTGACTTCGGGAATAATCATAGGCACGTCGTCGGTGAAGCGGTGCGCCGAATTGTTTGAAACTATCGGGCACTCTAATTTCGCGTACGCGTATTCGAGTTCGCGTATTTCGTCCTTTTTCATATTCACCGCGCAGAAGCAGAAATCAACCGCCGCGGCGATTTTTTCCTTGTCGGCGGAAGCGTCCAAAACAACGAGGTCGGCAAACTTTTCGGGCATAGGGTCGGAAAGGTGCCACCTTTTGACCGCGTCGCGGTACTTCTTGCCCGCCGACGACGAGGAAGCCGCAAGGCATACCACGTTAAACCACGGGTGGTTTTCAAGCAATAATAAAAACCTCTGCCCGACCATACCCGTAGCGCCGATTACGCCAACGTTAAACTTTTTCATAAAAACTCCTTAAAGCGGAAAACCGCCGAAAATTCGTATTTGATAATTTACTGCGCGCGCAAAAATCGCACTTTTTGCAGCGCACCCAATTTGCGCATACCTGCGCCTCAGCAGGGTGAAGTGCCGCAATTATATTATAGTTTGCCCTTAAAATTGCGGCGCAAGGGGCAGCGCCCCTGAAAATCACGAAAAACCGCAGGCGCAGAATAGCCGAGGTTTTTGTGAACTAATAAAAAAATAAAAGACAGCACGCCGCCGTACTGCCAAACAAGCAATTAGCGCGACACCTAAGTAGTGACAGTCGCAAAGGTATTAGCCCGTGCGCCCGACGCGGTTCAAGGTAAACCGAATCTCGGCGGAGGTACCCTTTCGCAACGGGCGAAATAAGGAATTTCCTTCAAATTCCAAGCCCGAAACTACTTTTGTCCGTCCGCTCCTCTAATTAGCAAGCTAATTTTAACATACCGCCGCGCGTTTGTAAAGCGTTTTTTAATATGCATTTTATACCATATATATAATATAAGCGCGCCGATTTTGACTTGTGAACGGCAAAATTAACCGCAAAAACCATTAAGATACACCGCCGTCGCCGCCCGACATACTATATCTTGTGGTGCAGAATTTGGAAAACCACAATTTTAAAAAAAATGTCAAAAACTCTTGAAAACAAGGCTTGTCTATGATATAATACGCATACCACATTAAATACAATTTCATAATTGCCAAAGTGTACACAATTTCAGCATTGTGTATCTCTTGTCCAATTTAATGCACTTCGGCAATAATTGTATTTGGTGTGGTAACCGTAAGAGAGATACTACATAGCAGGGTGTGTCTCCTACGGAGCACACTTTTTTGTTTTTGTAGCACAAGGAGAAAACGCAAATGTTTAAATTGTGGAAAAGAAATAAGGATAAAGGCGGCGTAAAGGCTAAAAAGCCCCGCAAAATCGCGTTATTCGCGTGCGCGGCGGCACTTTTGGCAAGCGTAACGGGCGCAAGCATAATGCTTGGGCTTAATTCGCATAGCAGAAATAACCTCGGCGACAGCTTTATTAATACGGGAATAGAAGGCAACACCGCAAGCGCGGCTGCCGACGAAATAACCGCAAACGTAAAAACCGACCACGTGGTGGCTTTAAGCGGCGACACTTCCCCCGATTTGGCTAAGAAGTGGAAGGAGGCTATGAGTTTAAGCGGCTCGGTTACCGTAATATTAAATGAAAACTGGACGCCGGGCAGCGGCAGCTTCTGTCCGGACGCCGATAAAGGCAGTACGGGCTTCAGCAGTTCCGGCGGTCTTGTAATCCCTGCAAATAAAACGGTCGTTTTAAACCTGAACGGCCATACCATAAACCGCGGAATCAGCGCGTTCACTCCCGACAGGATAGTTATAACCGTTGAAGCCGGTGCAACGCTCACCATAAACGGCAGCGGCACTATAACCGGCGGCGGCAGCGGCGGCATTGTCTGCGAAGGCACGCTCAATTTAAACGGCGGTACCATAACCGGCAACTTTGGTATGAACGGCGCCGGCATAAGGATGGTAGGCTCGGGCGCAACGCTCAATATGTACGGCGGAACGATTAGCGGTCACACCGTTAACGGCAATTCTACCGACGGCACAGGCAGGGGCGGCGGTGTAATTGTAAACGCCGCAACCTTTAATATGTACGGCGGCAGCATAACCGGCAACTCTGCAAGGGTAGGCGGCGGCTTAGAAATTAACACGAACGGTACGTTCAATATGTACGGCGGCTCGATAGATAACAACCGCAGCACGGGTATCTACGCCACTGCCAATCTTGCTAACCCGGGCGATGAAGGCGCGGGCGTTGCGATTGTCAAAGGTACATTCAATATGTACGGCGGCACCATAAGCAACAACAAAAGTGCAATACGCGGTGCGGGCGTTGCGGTATTCGGCGGCTCAACCTTCAATATGTCGGGCGGCAGTGTAAGCGGCAACGAAGTTCTTTCTGCAGACTACGGCGGTGGCGGCGTACTTGTATTGCAGTCAGGCACAATGACTATGTCCGACGGTACGATATCTGGCAACAAATGCGAAGGCGGTGCCATTAACCTGTTCGGCACAATGACTATGTCCGGCGGTAATATTATAAACAATACTAACTGTATTTACGGTATACTTACTGCAAACACAGGCGCAACGCTTGAACTTAACGGCGGCCTGATTTCGGGCAATAAAAACGGCGTAGAAGCCGACAACGGCAACACACTTAAAATCGGCGGACCTGTAAAGATTACCGGCAATACCACGGGAAATCTCCAACTTGATACCAATGTTAAAATTCAGATAACGGCAAATCTTAACGATACCGACGAAACGTATGTAGGTATTACTTCCCTTGCTTCCGTGGGTTCTACAATTACAACCGATTACGGCACTTATATGCCGCAGGCGGTGGCATACAGATTCTTTTATTGCGACAATCCTGCTTATAAGCTTGCCAAAGTCGGCGGTAATGGCACTGAAATAAAGGTTGTCAACAGCGGTACTAATACTACGCCGGTAAAGTGGTCTGCTGTTGTAGACGGCCAAACGGTAAATATATCAAACGCTTATCTTGGTATTAATTACGGTTCCGAATTATCTTCCGTTACGTGTAATGTTGGTTCGGATACTTACACTTGGACTTCTAACCTCGGATTAGCCAATACTTCCACTTCGGTCGATTCTTGGGACGCATCAGGCTCTGGTAGGACGCAGGTAAAAGATATCGGAAAATATATCTTTGCGGTAAGGTCAACTAAATTTACTGACGTTGATACAAACAGAATGATAGTTGTTGACGTTAAACCCAGACCCATAACGGTAACCATCCAAAACGATAATAGTAAATTCGGCGAAACACCAAAAACACTTATCGGCAATATAACAAGCGGTTCGCTTGTAGGCTCCGATACTTTAAGCGACGTAGTCAGCTACTCGTCTGCGGCACAAGCAGTCGGCGCAAGCGTGGGCAAGTACCCTATTACGGGTAAAGGAATAAACGCGAATTACGACGTAACGGTTGTAAACGCTGTTTACGAAATCACGAGTGCCGACGTCAAGATTTTAATCAACGACCAAAGTGCAGCTTACGGCAGTAAATATTATTCGCTTGTAAAGGCGGAGAACAAGACTGCCGTCAAGGGCACGTTACCTTTATCTGACGACGGCAGCAAGGACGCGGACGGCTACGACGTGGACGCGGACGGCGACAGGGTAGATTCTAACGGCAACAAGATATATAACGGCGGCTGGCGGTATGCGGACGACACAGCGTCGCAGTTTGTTGCAAGCGACTTGGCAAGCACGACGCGTTATCCCTTCACTATAAGCTGCTCTCCGTCGGCAACTATCAAGGATATTACCGACGCAAGCAATTCAAGCTACATACCTGTTGGCAAGTACTTCATTGATTACGTTGCAAGCCCTAACTATAATATAACGTTCACTTCAAACGCAACGAACGGAGCCACGAACTCGCAGGGCGTTTTCGAAATTACGAAAGCCGACGTCGAGGTACTTAGCGGCTCGGTCTACGCGGCGAAGAAAGGCGGCACTACCAAAGCCTACGACAGCGTGGACTATTCGGGCAGTGCAATTACCGTGGAAATACCTACGGCAAGCTTTACGGGAACGGACGGCAAAACTTATACAAACGGTGCGGTAGTTCTCAAAGGCGACGATACAATAACCAGTAGCAATATCACGTACCGCGTGTTCGGCAGCGATAAAAAGAACGTTTCCGATACGAGCTTAACCCAGCCCGAGGATATGCCCGCGGCGGACGATGCGACCTTCTGGAGCAGTAACGACACGAGCGTTACGGACGCGGACACTTATACCGTATATTATAAGATAGTTGCCGACCCCAACCACAACGTTTACGTGAACAGCTTTACGCTGTCCGTCGGCGCGCAGAAGACCACCGTTAAGATAACGGCAAAGTGGGGCAATGACGCGATTAAGTCTACCGACGCTACCGTAAACTCAGACGGCAGCAAAAAGGCGACTTACGGCGACAGCGGCAAGGCACTCAGCACGGAATACACCTTCGGCAACACTGCGGCGAACGGCACCACAATGCTCGTTTACTACAAGAACACGACACCCAAGTCGGATACGGACACGACTTGGAAGTGGGGCGCATGGGATAAATGGGACGACGACAGTCAACTGCTCGAAGCGGACAAAAACTTCTCGAAGGATAAAAAATATCACAAGGACTACGGCACGACGAACGTACCAACGAACGGCGGTACGTATACTATAACCGTGGTGTTCGACCCTACGGCAAAAGTCGGCTTCACCATTGACGGAGCTAACACCCTTTCGGGCGTAGTAATCAATGCGAAGGAAGTTGATATACCCAAAGGACCTACGACCAACCCCGTATACAACGGCACAGAGCAGGAAGCGTTTACCCTTACGTATCTTACCGCGGCGGTCAACGTAAAGAAATATGCGGACATCGACGACTATGAGGACTTAACCTTAGGAACGTCCAAAACCGTCGGCACGAACACCCAGCAGGTATTCAAAGCGACGGACGCGGGCAAGTACGCAGTAGTGTTCGAGCTTAAGGATAAGGACAATTACAAGTGGAAGGTTGACGCGGGCAAGGACGCATCGTCAGACCAGACGGTTGAGCTTACACTCGACAAGAAGGCGGTTAAGGTAACGTTTAATCCGCCCAAGGCAGACGCAACCTCGAAGTGGAACTGGAAGCCCGGCGACTATTCTAAGTTGTATATAACCTATACGATAGACGAAAGCTCGCTTTGCGACGACCCTGCGGATAACAGCAAGAAGGAAGCCGTTACGGTCAACCTTCATATGTGCAAGAAGCCCAAGGACGGCGAATCGGCTGAACCTATCACGACGTACGTCGTAACGGACGAGGATACCGGACTTGAAAAGATAGACGTAACCAAAATCGGCACGGGTACTTACTACGCATACGTAACTCTTGAAAGCGAGGACGACAACCCCGTAAACAAGAACTATACGATAGAGCTTGACGAAACCACGGACTTGCCTAAGTCGAACACCGAAAAGGTACAGTTCAAGGTAGACGACGGCGAAGTTGATTTATCCGACTTGAACTGGGTATACAGCTATACCCTTGACGGCAAGGCGGTAGACCCTGCGGCGTATAAGGACGGCGAGCTTACGTTCAAGCTCAACAAGAACGGCAGCAAGGTTACGTATAAGCTTGAAATCGACACGGACGAGAAGAACGGCTTCCCCGCATATCTCGACGCAAGTAAAATCACTTATGCGGACAACGAAAAGACCGACGCGGGCAAGCATACGCTTACCGTAACGCTTCATATTGTCAGCGGCTCGGACTACAAGTTCAAGGACGAGGCAGATACGGGTTATACCTACGTATCGGATACCGAAGCAACCTACGAATACGAGTGGAACATCGAGAAGGCAACAATAAAGCCTGCGGATGTAGTTGCGCTCGGCTATACGGTAAACGATCAACTCGGCTTCAGTACGGTTATAAAGGATTTCACTGAATTCGTAAAGAAGAACGACGGCACGGACGACGAGCCCGTATGGGTTTACGAGGCGGACGTACAGGGCGGAAACTACATAGTTCCCGCGGTACAGATACCCGAAAATATGAAGACCGTGCTCACGGCGAACACGCCCACGGGCGACGGCTTCTTCGCGAAGAAACAGAGTAAGGTAACCGAAAGCGGCACGCTTACGACGACGGTAACGTTCACTCTGAACGATACCGCAAACTACAAGCTTGCAGATTCACCCGACGACAAAATAATAATAGAATGGCGCATAATGGTTGCGACCATTGACCCCGATAAACTTGTATTCAGCACGCCCGATTCCAACGGCGAATACGATACCGAGCTTGGAGGCACGGTAAAGGATAAGGACGGCAACACAATAACCGTTCACTACCCTACGCCCAAGGTTGAAAGCGAAGACGTAGAGTACGTGTATATCTACGACGACGGCAACGGCGAAAAGGAATACAAGGGCTTGCAGGGTCTGTACGACCTGAACGAAATTGCCAACGGGTTAAATAACGGCGGAGGCGGAGCGCTTGCGGGCGTTAAAGTTAAGCTCGTTCCCAAGGACGAGAAGAGCTACCGTATGCCCGAAGGTACGTGGGAAACGACGTTCGACGTCGGCGACACCAAAACGCGCGTTGAAGTTAAGCCCGACGGAGCGTTGAGCGGAACTTATCAGGACGTGAACGTAACGTTCACCGTAAACCGGAAGGAAACGGACGGAAGTTCGACCAAGCTTGACGAAAGACTGTATAAGTTCGTAATCTACGTTGACGGCGACAAGACGAAGGACCCCGTAGCGTTTACACCCGAAGCACTGAAAGCTTTGAACGCGGGTAAGCACTTAATCGTTGTGATACTCAACAACACTGACGACTATAAACTTTTAGGCGGCAGCGAGGAATTCGAACTCGAAGTCAAGAAAATAGAACTTGCGTTACCGACCCTTGATAGCAACCCCATATTCAACGGAGGT
>CAMWPZ010000070.1 GCA_947176305.1 uncultured Clostridia bacterium | reverse complement strand
CTTGGAAAGCGAATTCAAATACATCTGCGTCATCGACGAGGAATCTAAATTCCAGCCGCTTATTTTAATCGCACCCTCTCTTAACGTCTTGGTTTTATCGGGGCAGATTAAATCGGGATCGATAATCTGTTTGAAGCCGAGGCCTGAACACTCGGGACAAGCACCCCACGGCGTATTAAATGAAAACAAGCGCGGCTCGATTTCTTCGATTGAAATTCCGCAGTCGGGGCAAGCATATTTCGAAGAATACAGTTCCTCAACTCCGTCGCAATCGATTATCACAAGCCCGTCCGCAAGATTTAAGGCGGCTTCCAGGCTGTCGGTCAAGCGCTTTAAAATTCCGTCTTTAATAACGAGCCTGTCCAAAATTACCGCAACGTTGTGGCGGATATTCTTTTCAAGGCGTATTTCTTCCTGCAAGTCGTAGACTATGCCGTCAATTTTTACCCTGCCGTAACCGCTCTTTTTATAGCTAGCAAGCTCCTTTACGAACTCGCCCTTTTTGCCACGCACTACGGGAGCTTCAACCATAATTTTACTTCCCTCGGGCTTGGTCATAACCCTGTCGGCGATTTCGTCCACAGTCTGGCGACGGATTTCCCTGCCGCAATTCGGGCAGTGCGGAATACCCACGCGCGCAAATAAAAGGCGGAAATAATCGTAAATTTCCGTGACCGTGCCGACAGTTGAACGCGGGTTGTGCGACGTGGTTTTCTGGTCGATTGAAATTGCGGGGGAAAGTCCGTCGATTAGCTCGACGTCGGGTTTTTCCATTTGACCTAAAAACTGGCGTGCGTACGATGAAAGGCTTTCGATATATCTTCTCTGTCCCTCGGCAAAAATCGTATCGAAAGCGAGCGTGGATTTACCGCTGCCAGAAAGCCCTGTGAACACTGTTAGCGTGTTGCGCGGAATATGCACGTCAATATTCTTTAAATTGTTTTCTTTCGCGCCTTTTACGAAAATTTCTTCTTTCATTGCTTTTTATTTTTCAATAACCTTTTTTTAAGTTCAGTAATAGTGTTGCGTATTTCTATCGCCTTTTCGAAATCAAGCTGAGCCGAAGCTATTTTCATAAGCGCTTTCAGCTTCTCAATTTCGTTGGGGATATCGGCAAGCTTCATATCGTCCGCAGACGACTTTTTGCCCGTTATGCCTATGGTGTTTTTAACTTCCTTGATTATGGTTTTGGGAATTATACCGTGTTCCTTATTGTACTGCGACTGTATTTTACGGCGGCGCTCGGTTTCATCCAAAGCGCGGCGCATACTGCCCGTAATCGTGTCGGCGTACATAATAACTCTGCCTTCCGCGTTTCGCGCCGCCCTGCCTATCGTCTGGACGAGCGAGGTTTCGCTTCTTAAAAAGCCTTCCTTGTCCGCATCGAGTATTGCAACGAGCTTGACTTCGGGAAGGTCCAAACCTTCCCTTAAAAGGTTAATACCGCACAGAACGTCGAATTCGCCGCTTCTCAATCCGTTAATAATATCGATACGTTCTAACGCGTCGATGTCGCTGTGCATATACCTGACTTTTAAGGAGTGTTCCTTTAAATAGTCGGTAAGGCTTTCCGCCATGCGTTTCGTCATAGTGGTTACGAGAACTCTGCCGCCCTCTGCAATTACGCGCTTTATTTCGCCGAGTAAATCGTCAATCTGGCCTTTCGTGGGACGGACGGTAACTTCGGGATCGATAAGTCCCGTGGGGCGGATAAGCTGTTCAACTACGTTGCCTGCCTGCTCCATTTCATACGGCGCGGGCGTTGCGGAAACGCATATAAGCTGCGGCACGCGCTCGTCAAATTCCTCGAAGGTCAAAGGCCTGTTATCGTAAGCCGATTTAAGGCGGAAGCCGTAGCCGACGAGGTTATCCTTTCTGGAACGGTCGCCGTGGAACATTGCACGGATTTGCGGTATAGTCATATGACTTTCGTCAATGAATACCAAAAACCTGCCCGCAGGGAAATAGTCCAAAAGCGTGAACGACGGCTCACCGGGGGCCCTGCCGTCAAAGTATCGGCTGTAATTTTCCACGCCGCTGCAATAGCCGATTTCGCGCATCATTTCAAGGTCGTAAGTAGTTCGCTGTTCGAGGCGCTGCGCTTCCAAAAGCTTGCCCTCGTCGCGGAAAGCTTTTACCTCGTCCTGCATATCGTGCTCAATCATCGAAAGCGCGTTTTGCATTTTATCCGAGCCTACCGCATACTGGCTTGCGGGGAAAATAAGAACATGTTTCAATTCGGAAATTATATTGCCCGTAAGCGCGTCCTCTTCGCAAATTCTTTCTATCTCGTCGCCGAAAAATTCAACGCGAATAGCAACCTCTGAATTGCTTGCGGGGAAAATTTCAACCGTATCTCCGCGCACTCTGAAAGACGCGCGTTTAAAATCGATATCGCGCCTTGCGTACTGAACTTCAACCAGCTTTCTCAAAAGCGCGTCGCGCTCCATGGTATCGCCGGGGCGCAGGGAAATTGCAAGACGGAAATATTCTTCGGGTGCGCCCAAGCCGTAAATACAGCTTACGGAAGCAACGACTATAACGTCTTCCCTTTCGCCGAGCGAGCTTGTGGCGGAGTTCCGAAGCTTATCGATTTCGTCGTTAAGGCTCATATCCTTTTCGATATAGGTATCCGTGGAGGGGATATAGCTTTCGGGCTGATAATAGTCGTAATAGCTGACGAAATACTCCACCCTGTTCTTGGGGAAAAATTCCTTGAATTCGTTACAAAGCTGCGCGGCAAGCGTTTTGTTGTGCGCGATAACGAGCGTCGGGCGGTTTACGTTTTTAATTACGTTCGCCATAGTGAACGTTTTGCCGCTGCCCGTAACGCCGACTAAAACCTGCGTGCGGATACCGTCCAGAACGCCTTCCGTAAGGCTTTGAATCGCCTGCGGCTGGTCGCCCGTGGGATTGAATTTTGACTGCAATTCGAATTTCATTTCCAAGAAAAATTATATCCTGTTTTAATAATTTTTACAACGGCGTTCGGCTGTTTACAACAAAAAAACAAGCAGGCGAACATATGTTCCATTATAGCATTAAAGGGTTAAACTGTCAAACGATTTAATTGAAATAGCCGCCCTCTCTCGGGCGGCTTTAAAAAGTTTATTGCATTTCTATTTTCTCGGGAACGGCAGGGAAGTCAACCCAGAACGACGAGCCCTTTCCTATTTCCGATTCAACGCCGAAATCGAACGAGTGGTTTTCCAAAATTATTTTTACTATATTCAATCCCAGCCCCGTTCCTTTGACGGGCCTTGAATGGTTTTCCTTGACGCGGTAATATCTGTTCCAGATTTCGGGCAACTCGTCCTTGGCAATACCTTTACCCGTATCCTTTATCGTCAGCTTTATCCGCTCGTCGGTAAGGCTCTTTTTAAGGCTTATATACACCGTTTTATCTTCACCCGTATAGTTGACCGCGTTTCCCATAAGGTTGTAGATAACCTGACCTATCTTTTCCTCGTCGGCGCGCGTATAGAGATTCGCGTCGATATCGACCATAAATTTGTAGTCTTGGGTTTCCTGCAAATAGTCGAATTTATTTATAATGCCGTAAAGAAATTCCGTGAGATTGAAAACCTTAGGATTAATTGCGTCAAGCCCCGAATTTACCTTTGAAACGCTTAAAACGTCGTTTACAAGCCCTGTAAGCCTGTCCGCCTCGTCAATTATAACCTGCAAATGCTTCTCGCGCTTTTCAGGATTATCGCCCGAAATTTCGCGTATCATCGAAGCGTACGCTTTTATCATAGTCAGAGGCGTTTTCAAATCGTGGGAAACGTTTGCCAAAAGCTCACGCTGAAAATCGCCACTCTTTTTAACCTCGTCGCGCACAGAGTTTAAAGTGTCGGATAAATCTGCAAGCTCTTTATATTCTGCGTTTGCAAAGTTTACGTTAAAATCGCCCTTTGAAAAGCGCACGGCGGTTGTTGAAAGATTTTTAACGCCGTCAGACAATTTTTGCGAGATAGTGTAAGAAACCAGCACCGCAACAAGCAGAACGACAACTCCTGCTATTATGAAATACCCTAACAATACCTTCATAGCGCTGCGGATAATTTTAAGAGAATAGCTTGCAACCAGAAAACTTCCGCCGCCGTAGTCTACCGCCGTAGCGTAGTTTAAGTTGCTGTTTTCCGCGTACAGCACAGAGCCGCCGCTAACTGAATTGAGGCGGTTTATAACTCCGTCTATTTCACCACTCCACTCTCCTTCCGTTGCGCCGAAAGGAAGCAATACCTCTCCGTCGGGCGCGACGATATAAACGTTTATACCGTCCTTAGCGTAACCACGCATATATTCCGAAATTTCTTTTTCGTCCGCCGTTTTAATGAATGCGGAAATTTCACTGCCCGTGTGTGTGAGTCTGTCGCGCGCCTGTGCGTCCATACTGCTTTTCACAAAGAAAAAGCAAACGACTTCCACCAAAACTGTAAGAAGAACGGCAAGCAACAGGAAATATTTTAAAAGCACCTTGTTTATGCTTTTAGGGCATTTTGTTCTACACTTCAAATTTGTATCCGAGTCCTCTTAAAGTAACTATAAATTTCCTGTACTGCTTCAGATTAGAGCGAAGCATTTTAATGTGCGTATCGACCGTACGGTCGTCGCCGTAGAAGTCAAAACCCCAAACGTCCAAAAGCAATTTTTCACGCGTCAGGGCAATACCTTTATTCTTTACGAAATAGAATAATATTTCATACTCCTTGGGGGTAAGCTCGGCTTTTTCACCGTCAACGTAAACGTTTCTGCCGACCATATCGATAGTCAGCCCCTCGAAGGTCAGAATTTCTTTATTCGTATCGTCACCCTTCCTGCGCTTGGTTACCGCGTTAATACGCGCCATAACTTCCTTAGGCGAAAAGGGCTTAGTTACGTAATCGTCAACGCCCATCTCGAAGCCGAAAAGCTTGTCATATTCCTCACCGCGTGCCGAAAGCATAATGACGGGAATATCCTTTATTTTCTTGATTTCCTTTACTGCGGAAAATCCGTCAAGGCGCGGCATCATTACGTCCATTAAAATTATATCGAAATCGTTATCGCGGCACATTTTAACGGCTTCCATACCGTCCGCCGCCTCGTACGCGGTGCCGCCCTCGAACTCGACGTATTCCCTCAATACGCCCCTTATCATCTCTTCGTCGTCTACTATAAGAACTTTCATTTTCGTCCTCCCGTATTTATAATAAACCCTTATCGTTCGGATAAAATATCCGCGATATGAAATATATGTGAAATTTTACAATACCGATATATTTCAAGTCTAACATAAAAAAATTTTTAAGTCAATTTAGAAAAAAGGGTTGACGGGGGCGCAATATACCGCTATAATAGTTATATAAACATTTGTTTGTATAGCGTAAAAATTATGATTGACGAAGAAAAGCTTGAAATTTTAGTCGAGGGCGCAAAGTACGACGTTTCGTGCTCCTCCTCCGGCTCGCGCAGAACGAACGTAAAAGGCGGCATCGGCAACGGGGCTGTAAGCGGCATCTGCCACTCCTTTACCCCCGACGGCAGGTGCATTTCGTTGCTTAAAATTTTAATGAGCAACGACTGCATTTACGACTGCGAGTACTGCCCCAACAAGCGCAGTGCGGACGTTCGGCGCGCGCGGCTTACGCCCGACGAGGTGTGCGAGCTTGTAATTAACTTTTATAAACGCAACTATATTGAGGGGCTGTTCTTATCCTCCGCGGTGTTCGACAGTCCCGATAAAACCATGGAGCTTTTATATGAAACTGTATTGAAGCTTAGAAAGGTTTACAATTTCAACGGATATATACACCTCAAAGGCATACCGCACGCAGACTCCGCGATAGTTATGAAAGCGGCGCGGCTTGCCGACAGGATGAGCTATAACATAGAACTTCCGAGCGAACAGTCGTTAAAGCTGCTTGCGCCGCAAAAAACCAAGCAAAGCCTGCTTCTGCCTATGAAGGGGCTGAACGGGGCTATCGAGTACGACAAGCAGAACAAGGTGCGGCGCGGAAAGGTTTTGCCTGCAGGACAGACTACGCAGATGATTATTGGCGCATCGCCCGAAAGCGACGGACAGATTTTAAGGCTTACCGAAGCGCTGTATAACAATATGAAGCTTAAAAGGGTTTACTACTCCTCCTACGTTCCCGTAGTCAAAAGCAACAAGCTGCCGACCGTGGGCGCAGGACTTTTAAGGGAACACAGGCTTTATCAGGCGGACTGGCTGATACGTTTTTACGGCTTTAACGTGAGCGAAATATGCGAGGAAGGCGAAAACCTTTCACCCGAGTACGACCCTAAGTGCGCGTGGGCGCTGAGGAATATGCACTTATTCCCCGTTGAAATAAACACCGCGCCGTTGGAAATGCTGTTACGCGTGCCCGGGATAGGTGCAAAGAGCGCGTACAGAATTACCGAGACGCGAAGATTTTGCGCGCTGGATTTCGATAATCTTGCAAAAATGCGCATAGTATTAAAGAGGGCGAAGCACTTTATAACGTGTAAAGGCAAATTCTACGGCTCGGACAGTTACACGCAGGTAAAATGTTCGCTTATGCTTGCCGCAGGCGGAGCAAACGAACAGCTTTCAATGTTTTCCGAAACCTCCACCGCCGTTTCCGCACTCACCGGTGAATTATGAAAATTTTTGTTACTGACGGCACGGTTACCGCGTTTTTTACAGCCGTGTTCGACGCGTACCGCGAAAAGAACTGTGTAATAACTTCCGACACGCGCGTTCAGCTATCCTTTGACAGCGAAGTTATTCACGTCGTAGGCGAACGCGAAAAGAACAAACGCGTGCAGAACGCGGTTTATAAATGCGACAGGCAAGCCGTTGACGATATAGTTTTAGCTTTGAGAAGCGGCGACCCCTCAAAAGAGCAAACGGCTTTCGAATATCTGAAAAAGCTTTTGGAAATCAAGTCGCCAATAAGTAAAATGCTGAGCCTGCCGCAAGTTATCGACTTTAACGAAACAGTGCGCAGAGTTACGTTGGAAGCGCATAGGCTGAAAGGACTTTTGCGGTTTATGGAAAGCCGCGAAGGCGTGCTTTACGCCCCCTACTCCCCCGACAACGACATAACCGACCTTTTAATGCCGCACTTTGCCGCAAGGTATAATTCTGAAAGGTTCGTCATACACGACGTAAAGCGCAAGATTGCGGGTATGTACGACGGTCACGAGTGGATAACTGGCTACGCGGGCGAGGCAGAAATTTACCTTTCCGAATACGAACAAGCTTTTAAAAATCTCTGGAAAAAATATTACAATTCCGTAAACATAAAGGAACGTCCGCACATAAAGCAAATGAAAGGCTATATGCCCGTAAGATACTGGAAGTTCCTCCCCGAAAAAAATGGTAAATAGAAACGGCGTGCAAAACTGCACGCCGTTTTTTTATTATCAATTAATCGTTACTCCACTCTACAAGCTCGTCAAGCGTTATATCGAAAATATCCGCAAGCTTACACAACGTAAAAATATCGGGGGTACTGTAACCGTTTTCATAATTTGAAATAAGGCTCTTTTTTCCGCACAGTCTTTCCGCAAGCTCCCCCTGCGTCAGCTTTAACTGCTTACGATAAAATTTTATATTTTCGGAGATTTTAGTCTTCATTTACTTGACAAAAGTACAACCTTCTTGTATATTTTTGTTATAAGTACAAGTTACTTGTACTTATAAGTATTTACAAAAGGAGAAAAACTATGGCAAGAAATCTTATCCAAAGCAAGTGCGTACGCGGCATTGTCGGCGACACCTGGCTTTTGAAACTGGAAAAGAAAGCTTTCGGCTGGCACTTCTGGTCAACTCAGAACGAACACGAATACGGGTACGAGATAAGCTCGGACGGACTAAGCGGTCACACAACACACAAGATTATAAGATGGCTTGAGTTCCGCAGACAAGCCCCCTATTCAAACAACTTTCTGTTTAAACTTACCGAAGCGTTAGACAAAATTTTTTCGTTTTTCAGAAGAATTTTTATTTCAATCGGCATACCGATTTTGGTTATTGCGCTGATTTTGGGAATTGTTTGTCAATACGGCTGCAATGAAGCGGATATGGGCAATATATTCTTCACAGTGGCTAAGTGGTTGGCAATAGCCTACGCTATAAGCATTGGAGGAACTTTGATTTTTTCGGGTTTAGGCGTATTGTGGAGAAAAGCTTTCAAGATTGACGAAAAGCTTAAAGAGGTTTACGGCGATGACCTTGAAATCGCCTGCACTTTTGCCGACGAAGCTGAATAATTTAAAAACGGCGCGCAAGTATATCTTGCGCGCCGTTTATTAATAGTTATTTCTTTGAAGTACCCTTCTTTTCGATTTGCTTGAAAATTTTGTCAGCAAACTCCGTTAAATAGTCGTTTTCAAAATTTTCGATTTTACCGCTGTCTGCGGCTTTGGTAAGCTCGGGGTCGATAGGAAGCTTAGCAACTGCTGGGATACCGTATTCCAAAGCGAGCGCATCCACTCCGCTTTCGCCGAACACGGAAATCTTTCTACCACAGTCGGGGCATTTAATATAGCTCATATTTTCAACGATACCTAAAATAGGCACGTTCATCATCTGCGCCATATTGACGGCTTTCTGAACAATCATACCTACCAAATCCTGCGGCGACGTTACTATCACTATACCGTCAAGAGGTATGCTTTGGAATACGGTTAAAGGCACGTCGCCCGTTCCGGGGGGCATATCGATAAACATTACGTCTACGCCCGTCCAAATAACGTCAGTCCAGAACTGCAAAACCGTGCCCGAAATAAGCGAGCCGCGCCATACGACAGGCTCTGCCTCGTTATCTAAAAGCACGTTCATTGACATAACCTGTATTCCACCGTCCGTCAATACGGGCAGTATACCGTTTTCACTGCCTTTCGCGTGTTCGTTCAAGCCGAACATACGCGGAATCGACGGACCCGTTATATCTGCGTCCATTACGGCGGTAACCTTGCCCTTATTCTGCGCCACGGCGGCTAAAAGCGCACAGGTCATCGATTTACCTACGCCGCCCTTACCGCTTACTACGGCTATTACTTTTTTGATATCGCTTAGCTCGTGCGGTTTCTTCTTAAAATCTTTCTTCTCTCTCGAAGAACAGTTTTCTCCACAGGACGAGCAATCGTGCGTGCAATTTTCTGCCATTTAAAATCTCCTTAATTAATAACTACATTTTAGAATATCGACCGAAAATTGTCAACTTAAAACCTTTACAAACGCTTGCCAAACGCAAACTTTTCTGCTAAAATAGCTTTACTGTGCTAAGTGGGGAGTTAGCGGTGCCCTGTACCTGCAATCCGCTATAGCAGGACCGAACGTCTTTCCCGACGGCGCAAGTGGAAGGCCGCGTCTTATAAGGGGTGTTGATACCAAGGTCTTATGCAACCGA
>CAMWPZ010000069.1 GCA_947176305.1 uncultured Clostridia bacterium | reverse complement strand
CAAAGTTTTTCCTCCAGATATTTTGTAAAAAGTTCCTTCGCCTGCTTCTCGTCCGCGCTTTCACCGAAGTAGATTTTCTGCGCGAAATACGCCTGATAGAAAAGCATTGCCTCGCCGTTTATAATTTGTTTGCCGCAATTTTCGGCAAGCTCTAAAAACCTGCTTTTTTTCGGCTCGTAAATCAAATCCGCCGCGACGGTGCAAAGGCTTAAAAGCTTATCGCTTGCGGGGGATACGCCCACCGTTTCGTGCATACCCACGCCCGTTGCATTGACAATTAAAAAGTATTCTTTATCTTCAAGTTTTTCAAGGGCGGTTACGCCTTTGAATTCCTCAGCGACGTCTTTCGCCTTGTCGGGGTTTCGGTTATAAAGAAAAACCTGCGCACCCCCGTCCAAAAGCTTTTTTGCCGCGCTTCTGCCTGCGCCGCCCGCGCCGAGTACAAGCACGCTTTTTCCGCGAACTTCCACTCCCGCGTTCTTGAGCATGAGCGAAAACCCGAGCCCGTCAGTGTTGTAGCCGGACCTGTCGCGCGTGCGCACGGTGTTGACCGCGCCGAAAGCTTTTGCGTCGCCCTCGATTTTTTCAAGGTACGGCATTATCGAAAGCTTGTACGGTATGGTTACGTTGAAGCCGTCGTATTCTTCAAAGAGTTTTTCCACACGGTTTTCAAACTGCGTTTCGGGTATGGAAAGCTTGTCATAAACAACTTTGTTGCCAGTATGCTTTGCAATGAACGTGTGAATTTCGGGGCTTAGCGATTTGGAAACGTCCCTGCCGATAACGGCAAGCTTAAGAATTTGCATACTCCTCCTTCAGCTTGTCGCGGCATTCGCAGATGAGCTTCGTGTACTCGTCGGCGTCCATAATTATTTCCGCGCTTCTGCCCTCCGTCCTCGGAACGATAATCGAAATCTTTGCGGCTTGCTCGTTCTTCTTATCGAACTTAGCCATTTGCGCGGCTTTTTCAATATCGTCGTATGCGGGGATTTTTTTGATAACGATTTTTATAAGGCTTAAAATATTTTCAAGGTATTCGCCGCCGCAAACGCCCTTAACCTTTGCGATATACGCTTCGTAATACGCGCCTATCAGCACGAATTCGCCGTGGGATTTTCTGCCGTAATACAGCTCGAACGCGTGGCCCGTGGTGTGGCCTAAATTCAGCGTTTTGCGCTTGCCGTTCAAATCGCGCTCGTCCGCGGAAACGACGTCCGCCTTGTGCTGTACGCAGTCGTATATAATTTCGCCTAAAAAGTTATTGTCAAAAAGGTTGTCGCGGTGGGATAAAAGCTTATTGTATATTCCCCCGTCGAGAGCGCCGTACTTTATGATTTCGCCGAGGCCGCAACGTATTTCACGCGCGGGCAAGGTTTCCAAAAACATGGGGTCGCAGATAACTTCCTCTGGCTGATAAAAAGTGCCGATTAAATTTTTGATTTTTTTAAAGTCTATCGCCGTTTTGCCGCCGACCGAGCTATCCACCTGCGCTAAAAGCGTTGTGGGAATTTGCACGACGGATACGCCGCGCATATATAAAGAAGCCGCAAGCCCCGTGATATCGCCGACCACTCCGCCGCCGAACGCGATTAGAGTACACTTGCGCGTCATGCCCGATTCCGCCATCTTCGAAAGAATTTCAAAAAGGTAGCGCTGGGTTTTGCTGTTTTCGCCCGCAGGTAAAATCACGACGGGAACGCTGTCGCCGAAGGTCTGCCAGATAAGCCTTCTGTAATACGAAAAAACGTTGCTGTCGGTCACGACAAAAAGCTGTTTGTCTTTAAGCTTAGGCGCGTACTCAGCAAAGGTGCCTGCGCCGCAGTGTATTACGCTTTTTAAGTTGGGCGTTTGTAAAATTACGTCTTTCATTATAAGCCCTTTAACGCGCTGTAACGCGCTTTGACCTCGTCCATATTATCGCCGCCGAGTCTTTCGGAAACGGCCTGAGAAAGCGCGAAAGCTGTCACGCTTTCGAGTATTATTTCAGCCGCGCAGATTGCGCAGACGTCGCTTCTTTCCTTGCTTGCTTTTACGGGCTGTTTGGTCATATAGTCCACCGTGTTCAAGCCCTTCATAAGCGTGGGTATGGGCTTCATTGCGGCGCGTAAAATAATTTCCTCGCCGTTGGACATTCCGCCCTCGATTCCGCCCGCGTTGTTGGTCGTGCGGTAGAATTTTCCGTTATAGTAAATTTCGTCGTGAACGGCGCTTCCCGCGCGGTTTGCAACATCGAAGCCCAAGCCTACCTCCACGCCCTTTATCGCCTGCACGCTCATTAATGCGGCAGTAAGGCGGGCGTCGAGCTTTTCGGAATATTCCATACAACTGCCGAAGCCGCTCTTTAAACCCTTCACGCGGATTTCGATAATTCCGCCTGCGGTGTCGCCCTCTTTCTGAAGCTCGTCGATTTTGCGCATTGCTTTTTGCTGCACTTCTTTATCGAGCATAAACAGCGGCTGGGATTTTGCGGCTTCGAGCTGTTCGAAGGTATATTCGCCGTTATCCGCAACGCCGCACACGCTTTTTACGTAGCCCGAAACCTCAACGCCAAGCAACCTTAAATACTGCCGCGCAACCGTGCCTGCAACGACGCGAACGGCGGTTTCCCTTGCGCTGGCGCGCTCTAAAATATTGCGGGCATCAGTCTGTCCGTACTTGATAAGTCCCGTTAAATCTGCATGCCCCGGGCGGACCGCCGTTACCTGCTTTTTGGCAACGTCGCAGCCTTCGGGGGCGATTACATCGCGCCAGTTTTCATAGTCCTTGTTTACGACTGCGAAAGCAAGCGGACTGCCGAGGGTTAAAAGGTTTCTTGCCCCGCTTAAAATTTCGGCTTTGTCGCTTTCTATCTTCTGCCGCGCGCCCCTGCCGTAGCCGCTTTGCCTAAGCGAGAGAAAACGGTTAATTTCGTCGATATTAATTTTTAAGTTCGAGGGCAAGCCTTCTATAATTCCTACAAGGCATTTGCCGTGGGATTCGCCCGCTGTGGTAAGTTTCATATTTGCTCCTAAACGACAGAATAACCGTCCTTTGTGACTTCTATCGTGACCGTGCCGTGAATATCAGTTCTGTATAATTTTTCTTCGCCCGTGTAATTTATCGCGTTTGACATAGCTTCCTGCGAAGGGCAGCCCTGTCCGTTTTTGCCGACGGAAATTACCGCAACCTCGGGTTTTATCAGCTCGTAAAAAGGCGTGTATGCAGAATTTTTATTGCCGTGGTTTGAAACCTTTAAAACGTTGCAGTTTTCAAGCTTTACCGTGTGACCGCAGTTGTACGCATAGCGCTCTTCAACGGAATACGCGTCGCAGATTTTAGTAAGAACGCTGTCGGTGACGTCGCTTGTGAAAAGAAAGCTTGTACCCGCATATTCGAGCCAAAGCACGGCGGAAGCATTGCTCTTCTGCGCCATTGTGGGGTTGCCGTTAAGGTCGGAATATTCGCTGTCGGGGTTGATATGCACGGACGGAGAAAGAAATGTGAAAAAGTAGCCGCTTTCGTCGTTGACTTCGCCCGTGCCGTAGTGGCTTTCAACGAGGTCGCACTTGCTGACGGACGCCGAGAGAACGAAGCTTTTATACTCGTCAGTGACGTAAACGTTTTTGCAGTACGGCATAAAAATGCGTTTGACTTTTTTGTATTCCATAATCTCGGTAAGCCCGCCGCAGTGTTCGGCGTTGACCGACGTGCAAACTAAGTAATCTATAACGTCGATATCGCACTTGTTTAAAAATTTCAAAATGCGTTTCTGGTTACTGCTTGAACCGTCGCCCGCGTCGATTAGCATATTCTTGCCGTCGGGAAGCTCTACGATAGTGCAGTCGCCGTAGCCTACGTCCACAAAGCGGACGCGCATTGTGCCTTCCTTCGCACCCTTGTTGCGGATGACGAAATAACTTGAAAGATATTTGACGGGCACGAAAAGGTTGGTTACGATAAGCGCAATGACTATAACCGCCGTAACCGCGGCAATTATTATAGCCCTTAGTTTACCCTTCGATAATTTCCTCTTCTTTTCCGCCATTGTTTTTACCAAATTATAATAATTCAATTTAATTATACATTATCCGCAAATATTTGTAAACCGATTATCACAATTACGCAAAATAAAAAAACCGCCATTTAAGCGGTTTTAAAGTAATTTATTAATTTTAAGTTTGATTTACGTACATCCGCACGAGCCGCAGTTGTGGCAAATAAGCCAGCCGCACTTGGGGCAGAATTTATCGAACTGGGAATCGAGGTTTTCACGGCACTGAAAGCATACGTTTTTGTACTTGCGCATGGGATTGAAAATTCCGTCGTTACGCTCGTTTTTTTGCAGTTGTGACTTACAGACGGAACAAAGTCCGTCCTCTTCTTCAACGAAATTCAATTCGCAGTTTCTGCATTTGAAATACTGTTTTGCTCCCATTTCCGCCCTCTTTCGTAATATCGATACTACACACTTAAAATCATGCCCTTTGAGAGTAAAATCTCAAAGGGCTGAATGTGGAGCTAATAGCCGGATTCGAACCGGCGACCTGCTGATTACGAATCAGCTGCTCTACCAGCTGAGCCATATTAGCGTCACGAATAATATTATTATATCAAAAATTATCAATATTGCAAGCAATTTTCAACTCAAGCCGAAAAAATTTTAAATCTTATAAAGACCCGCCGCTCTATTTTCCAAAGACATATTTTTATCTGTCACATAAGAGAGGTTGATATTGCCACTTTTTGCTTTTCAGCATTAATACGCCGAATAATACGTAAACCGTGTGAACGGCAACGAGCATACACATATTTGCCACCGTTCCGTCAACCGTCTGAGCGGTAGCCGCAGACGTTGACACAATAGCCCAAAAGCCTGTAAAGAAATCTTCCAGAAAATGAATTATAATACAGACCCAGATATTGCGCGTTCTTAAATAAACCGCACAAAGATAAAAGCCAGCCATAAACGTAAACAGCACTTGCCCGATTGTAGATATTATAACCTTCGGTGCGGTTACAAGGTTCAGAAGATGTCTTAGCCCGAAGATTACGGACGATACGATTATTGCAACCCAGATAAAACCTTTCTTGTTTTTCCAGCTATCGAGCATTTGCGTAAAAATTACGCCGCGGAATAAAAACTCCTCGCTGAAGGCTATTGCAAGATTGTAGAAAATGAAGGCTATAACCGTTGAAGCGGACGGGGTTACGTCCGGCTTGTTATAACTGAATATAAACGCCATTACGGCACAAATCAGCCCTACAAGTCCAAAAGTAAACAGACCTTTGAAAAGATTTTTGCCTTGAAGCGTAAACGGGATTTTGCGGTAAACGGCAAAACAAACCGCGACCACAACTAAAAGCGTAAGCGTATATTTTATCGCGCTTGCCCAGTAGAACGGCAATTTATATAACAGCGGATATAACGCGCCCCAAATTATCGGCATAGAAATTGCAAATATAGCAACCGAGAAAAGTATCGGAAATCTATCAATAAATTTTTTCATAACGTACCTTTAACTGTATAAAGTTTTTAAGTATTCGCTCCACTTTCCGTATGATTTTAAGATTATAGTATTAAATATTGACGTTGTCAAGATAACTTTTCGCAAAAACATATTTTTTTGCGGGCGGAAATATCTTAGTAATATGTTCGGGTGCAGGAAAAATTTTGTGTTTTTTATTGCCGTTTCGGCGGTGTGCGCGGTTACGGTTTTAATTTGCGTGTGCGCGTTTGCGTTTTCGGCAGGCTCGCTTAACTTTAAAGCCGCGTTCTACTTCGTCTGCTACCGTGCGCCAGAAAACTCCGTTTCGGCAGGCTCGCTTTCGGAAACGGCGGCAAGCTACGGCGGCGCGGGGTATATTTTATATCACGACGGCGATTACTACGTTACGGTTTCCTGCTACTACTCGCAAAACGACGCAGACACGGTGTGCAAAAGCCTTAAACGCAGGGATTTGGACTGTTCCGTGCTTAAGATTGAAACCGAGAAATATAAGCTTTCAAGCTCGGCAAAAAAGAGAGCAAAGCTTTACGAGGGTAACCTGAACACTATGAACTCCCTTTCCTATCTTGCGTACGAATGTGCGAACGGGCTTGATACGGGCGAGTATAATCAAAGCAAGGCGAAAAGCGTTATAAACGATTTAAAAAGCGGTTTGAACGGGCTTCTGAACGCGAATGCGGACAATTGCTTTACCCACGATTTAAAGGCGCTTATCGACGAGTGCGACGACAAAAAGGACGGTTATATTTATTCCAAGGATATGCGGTATTTGCAGATAGCCATTGCCGACGTTGTAATTCACGCAACTCTTTCGTAAAATTTTTGAAAAGGTTGTAAAATTTGCTAATTCCTGCGCAAAATACGGTTATGAACAGAAATTTTACCGCGTTCTGCGCAGCTACGTTTGCCTGCGCGCTTATCTTAGCTTTTTGCGGCGCGATTTGGACGGGAAGCCCCTCCTTTTCGCTTGCCGACACTAACGAAAAGGAAATCAAGACGGTTTATCTGACCTTTGACGACGGACCGAGCGACAGGGTTACGCCCAAGATTTTGGACGTTTTGAAGGAAGAAAACGTTAAGGCGACTTTCTTTATAATCGGAAATCAGGCGGAAACGCGCAAGTACATTTTAAAACGCGAAGCCGCCGAGGGGCATACTATTGGCGTGCACAGCTACTCGCACAGATACAAGGAAATTTACGCTTCGTGCGACAGCCTTATAAAGGACATTGATAAATGCAACGAGGTTATTAAAAGCGTTACGGGTAAGTATTCTAAGATTTACCGTTTCCCCGGGGGAAGCTTCGGACTGAGCGAGAAGTTTATTTCCGCAGTGACCGAACACGGGCTCAGATATATCGACTGGAACGCGTCCACGCGCGACGCGGAAATTTACGACGCCGCGCCCGAACAGCTTTTGCACGCGGCGGTAACCACGGCGGCGAGCACGGACAATATAGTTCTGCTTGCGCACGATTCGACGACAAAGACTGCGACTGCCGAAGCGTTGCGCGCGATTATAAGACATTTTAAAGCCGAAGGCTATGAGTTCAGCAGGTTTTAAAATTTGTGGCATATAAAAAAAGCCGCAGACGGACTTTATGTTAAGTCCGTCTGCGGCTATTGTTTTTACTTATCAGTCAACACCGTAGGTTTTGCGGTATTCCTTCATTTTTGCAAGGTACTTCTTGCCTTCGATTATTCCGTCCTCGATTGCGGCGATAATGTCAGCCATGGTGACAATGGAATAGACCTTGACGCCGAATTCCTTGTACACTTCCTGCACGGCGGAAAGGTTGCTTTCAAGCCCCTTTTCCATTCTGTCAACGGAAATTACCATGCCCGCGATAGTGACGTTTGCCGTCTGCTGTAATTTGGGCAACATTTCCCTTAACGCCTTGCCCGAGGTCATGACGTCCTCGATTAAAATTACGCGCTCGCCGTCCTCCAACTGCTTGCCGACGAAAAGACCGCCTTCGCCGTGGTCCTTTGCTTCCTTTCTGTCAAAGCAATAGTTAAGCTCTCTGCCGTACTTGGTGTAAAGCGAGACCGCGGTGGTTACGGCAAGGGGTATGCCCTTGTACGCGGGGCCGACAAGCGTGTCGGCTTTGATTTCGTTATCCTCTATGCAACGCGCGTAGTATTCGCCGAGGCGGGAAAGCTGTGCGCCCGTTTTATAATTGCCGGTGTTTATGAAGTACGGCGCAACCCTGCCGCTTTTGAGTGTAAATTCGCCGAATTTCAAAACTCCGTTATCTACCATAAATTTAATGAATTGCTGTTTGTAAGTCATTTTATATCTCTGCTCCCTTTCAGTTTAATTTTAACGTGTTTACTATCTCGTTTATATCCTTTATTCCGTGGCTGTCGAGCCATGCGTTCATTTCATTGATTATGCGCGGCATTGCGTTTGCGTCTGTGAAGTTTGCCGTGCCGACCTGTACGGCGCGCGCGCCTGCAAGCATAAACTCCAAAGCGTCCGTGCCCGAGCATATTCCGCCCATACCTATTACGGGAATATCGACCGAGTGTGCCGCTTCGTAGACCATTCGAAGTGCTATCGGCTTAATGCCTGCGCCCGAAACGCCGCCCGTATTGTTGGCGATTATGGGCTTTCTTTTTTCCAAATCGATTGCCATACCCGTGAGAGTGTTGATAAGCGAAATGCAGTCTGCGCCGCCCCTTTGCGCCGCCTGCGCGTTTTTAGGTATGCTTTCAACGTTGGGTGAAAGCTTGACCATAAGCGGTGTTTTTTTGAGCGAGCTTTTGGAAACGCGCGTGACCTCCTCGATGCTTTCGGGCTTTATGCCGAACGCCATGCCTCCCGCCTTTACGTTGGGGCAGGAAATGTTCAGCTCGACGAAATCAACAAGCCCGTCCAACTTCGCGCAGATTGCGCCGTAGTCGTCAAGCGTTTTGCCCGCGACGTTGGCGATAACCGCAATTCCTTTGCTTTTTAAAAATTCAAGGTCGTGTTTTATGAAGTGGTCGGCGCTCGGGTTCTGCAAACCCACAGCGTTTAATATGACGCTTCTGCCTTCGGCAATTCTCGGAACGGGGTTGCCGAGCCGAGGCTCTATCGTCATGCCCTTGGTGCTTATTCCGCCAAGTACGGAAATATCGTAAACCTCGTTATACTCCCTGCCGAAGCCGAACGTGCCGCTTGCGGCGATTACGGGGTTTTTTAATTTTGCTCCGCAGATTTCTACCTGTAATTCAGCCATAAATAATTCCTCGTTTAAGCCGTGTGCGCTTTAAAATTTGTTAATTAATATCGGGTAAATCGGGCAGGTCGGGCAGCTTTATATTTTCCGCTTCCTTAAGATGCTCGGACTTTTCCTCACGCTCATTTGCTTCCGTTTGCTCGGGTTGTACCGTCTGTTGAGGTTGTACCGCTTGCACGGGCTGTACCGTCGGGATAGCTTCTTTTGGCGGCTTTACCTCTTCTTTTTTAACCGGTTGTGCGCTTTGGCTTTGTTTTATTTTCTCGCCGTAAAAGCATTGCGTATACTCGCGCTTGATTTGTACGATGTCCGCCTCCACCTGCTCGATATCGGCTAAATAGTGCATAACGCATTTTTCGCCGTTTACGGAATAATATAAAGTCCCCGAATAAATCTGAACGATTACAAGATTTTGCGTTTTCTTTATGCTGATATCGCCGAATTCCGACGGTTTGCAAGTCGTTTTTTTGGGAAGTCGGAAAGCTCCATCCTTGTAGGTTATTGCGTATTTCGGCAATGAAAAATATTTTACGGAATTAACAATTCCGAGTATCAGCATAGGAATTCCGATAACCGCCATAATCGCAACTTCGAAGTCTAAAACTCCGAAAAGCAAACACACTAAGCCGCTAACTATAAGGTCTGCACCCGCAATTATCCCGAAGAGAAAAACTGCGCCGATACCCCTTTTACGCTTTGCGACGATAAATTCGCCGTTAGCGTTTCTGTCTAATTTGCTTAAAACCGACGCCATAACGATTTAGTTATTTTCGAACGGGTCGCCGCTTTCGCTCTTTTCGTTTGCTTCTGGCTGCGCGGGTTGTTCGTCCTTCTTTTCTTCCTTTTCTTCCGTCTGGGGCATAAACTGAGCTTGAGCTACGC
>CAMWPZ010000068.1 GCA_947176305.1 uncultured Clostridia bacterium | reverse complement strand
GCAAACCCTTGACAATTTGTCTGCGACGGCATTTTTTGCTGGTTAAGACGGTAAGCACCAAAGCGAACACAAAATTTTTTAAGCCGCAGTCCGACCAAGACCGCGCAAAGGAGCAGACAATGAAAAATGCAGTTATCTACGCCCGCTATTCCTCGCAAGGACAGAACGAGCAAAGCATTGAGGGGCAAATTCGCATTTGCACCCAGTACGCCGAAAGTCAAGGCTACAACATAGTTAAAGCCTACAAGGACAAAGCACGTTCGGGAACAAACGACCACCGCCCAGACTTTCAGAAAATGATAGCCGACGCCGACAGCGGCGCGTTTGAGCAAATCATTGTGTATAAGTTTGACCGTTTCGCCCGCAACCGCGTGGACAGTATAATGTACAAAGCACAACTGAAAAAGCGGTACGGCATCAGAGTTGTTTCGGCAACCGAGCCAGTCAGCGACGACGAGGGCGGCGAGTTCTACGAAATGTTTTTGGAGTGGAACGACGAGAAATACAGTCAACGACTTTCAAAGCGTGTACACGACGGGCTGGACACGAGCGTTAAAAACGGCACTTATTGCGGCGGTCATCTCATTTACGGGTACAAGCTCATTGACACCGACAAGCGCGGCAATAAGGGCATAATACACCGCGTTGCCATAGACGAGGAGCAAGCCGAAATAGTCCGCTACATATTCACGGAATACGCGAAAGGAACGCCGAAAAAGGAAATTGCCGACGAGCTGAACAAGCGGCACATACTTTATAGGGGCAAGCCGTTCAAATTCCGCACGTTTGAAAACTGGTTAAGCAACCGCAAATATACGGGCGACTGTATGCACGGGAAAAGAGTTTGCACCAATACATACCCCGCCATCATAGACAAAGCCACCTTTGCGGCGGTGCAAAAGCGGCTTGAAAAGAACAAGATTTTAGCGGGTGCAAATTCGGCGGTTGAGCCGTACATTTTGACGGGGAAAGCGTTTTGCGGCTACTGCGGCGACAGTATGACGGCGGGCGGCGGTACGAGCCACACGGGGCAAAAACACTATTATTATGTTTGCCACAGCAAGCGAAAAGGCGGTTGCCGTAAATCCAGCGAGAACAAAAACACACTTGAATACACCGTCGCAAAAGCCGTTTATGACTTTTTGAGCAGACGAGAAAACGCCGAGCTTGCCGCACAAGACACGATAAACTATTTCGAGCAACGCACGAGCGAAAGCAGTTTGCGGAGCATAGAGGCGCGAATACGCCACGCACAAGACGAGGCGGAACAGCTTACTAACGCCTTTATACTGGCGCGGAACGATATGCTACGGGCGAATATAGAAAAGAAAATGCAAGAGATAGAAATACTTATAAAAGACCTGTCCAAAACCAAAGCGCAAATTGAGCTTGAACGGGGCGAGAAACAAACGAAAGAGAAAATCATTGACTTTATTGCCGAAATGCTAAAAGGCGACCCGAACGACAAGGAATATCAAAAACTACTGATAGACAACCTCGTTTATAAAGTGTTTGTGTACGACGACCACATTATAACATATCTGACTTTCGGCAACGATAAGGACATTAAAGAAATAAGCCTTGCCGATAACGACAAGGCTATTGACGAATTAAAGGTTCAACCTTTATCGTCTTTGGTGCACCAAAAGCCCGTTTTTCAACCGAAATTCGGGCTTTTTTCGTGCCGTTTTTCAGAATATTACGCAAAAAGAAGTGTACTTTTAAGTGTACTTTTCAACTGTCGGATATAATCAAGCACGGGGCTTGCGCCCGTCATCAGAATATCGGTATATGTATTCATAGTCGTTTTTATATCCGCGTGGCCGCATTGCAACTGAATTATTTTATCCGCAACGCCAACCGCGTAAAGCAGCGACGAATACGTATGGCGGCAACTGTGCGTTACCGATACCCCTTCGATATCGAGCTTTTTATAAACCTTCGTAAACGCTTTTTTAATTGCGTTATACGTGTACGTTCCCAACGTCTGCACGTTGAAGCGTTCGAACAGCTCGGCCGCAAAATACACTTTGCGCACTCCCGCCGCGGTTTTCGGTACAACTATTACACCCGTTTTTAAATCTTTGCTCGCCCCGACTTTTATATAATGCTCCGCAAAATTGACGTCGGCCGCAGTCAGAGCGAGAAACTCGCCTATTCTTAGGCCCGCCCCGCATAGAAAGAAAAACACGGCCGCGTAACGTTCAGGCAGCGCGGACAGTATAGCGCACTGCTCCGCAAGCTGAAAGGCCCGCCGCTTTTGCTTTGTGTAAGTCGGCTTTTTAACGGCGCGGCAGGGGTTGCGCTTGATTATTCCGAAGTCCTCGGCCGTTTGCAAACTGCCGTTCACTATGTCGTACTTTTTGGCCGTCGTGTTCGAGCGCGGCAACGAAGTGAAATAACGTTGCAGTTCTAACGACGCTATTTTGCGCAAGGCCAAGTGCCCGAGGGCCGCCCGCACGGTTTCAACTTGCCGCCTAAATTCGGGTGTGTACGTTTCCTTTTGCGTTCCGACTTTGCATTGCTCCGTCCACTCGTCGAGCCACTCGCCGAACGTCCGAAACTGTTGCTTGCTGTCGTTCTGACCGTCGCGCGGTTGCCCTTCGATATTTAAAAGCCGTTGGGCCCGTTCTCTGTCGCGTTCCTCGCGCAAAGCTTTAAGCTTGGCCAAGCACTCCGCTTGCGTGTTCCCGTAAACGGTTTTTTGCTCACCGTCAATATATATTCGCCCTTGATAATACCTCCTCTCCGTTCCGTCTTTTCTTTTTCGGCTACGGGTTGATATACTCCCGTTACCGTATTTTAATTTTTGCATATCGTCGTCGGTTTCCTCCTCGATATGCGCATTTTGGTTTACTGTGTTTTCACTCCTCGGAAACTGAATAATCTTGCAGCAGTTTTTTTTACGTCTGAGTAATTGTGCGTATTGTCTACCACGATACGCAAGTTTGGCAGCTCCTGCGATAGTTCGCCGTAGAACTGCGTAAGCTCCTGAATAAAGCTTGAAACTCTATCCATTATCTCTTTTGTTGTCATTTAAAAATGCTCCTTTCGGCAAATGCGCCTACGGAGCAATTTTATAATAGATAAGTATTTTTAATTTAATTACTTTTTACGCGGTAAAAAGTAATTAGTTTATATTCTTCTTTTCGTTCTGCGCCGAAGTTGCGCGGAGCGTTTCGACTGTCTGCTTGACAAGCTTTTTGCCCGCAGTATTTAAATCTTGATAATCGGTAATTAGTTTAATATCTTCTTTCGATAACTTGACATTAAAATAATAATCTGAATTACCTAAAACTTGCATATGTAAAGTTTCTAATAGTTCACTACGTTGATTTACATTTAAAGCTCTAAAAGAGTTCAAAAAGTCACTTTCGGCAAGGGAATAATGAGTTACTTTTGCGGGAGAATCATAGTCCCAAAAATAACCTTGCAAACAAGGGTCACCCGAATAATATTCATCTAAATTTTTTATTGTTCGCCTGATAAGTAATTTATTGGAGCCGCTTAAATGTCTATAAATATCAATAACTTCTTGTTCATCAAGATTAACTTTTTTAGTAATCGGATAACGTTCTTTCATTGATTTATCCCCTATTGCTTATTTGCTCAATTTTTTAAATCAAAGAATATATGTTAAACTTTTTTCTTTTGTGCGCTCCCTGCCGACGTGGTAAGGAGCGTTTTTATTGTTTCATTTATTAGCCGCTTACCGCTTTGATTTAATTCGCGGTACTCCTCGACGAGTTTACGTTCTTCCGAAGAATAGCCACTCCGTTCCCCCATCGCGGCGGCTGTGGGGGCTCCGAAGTCGTCCTCAAGCCCAAGAAGATAATCAACAGATACTTCAAAATACGAAGCTATTTTCGTAAGTGAAATAATGCTCGGCTCACTTCGGTTATTCTCCCACTCGCAAATACAATTCGGGGTTAAGCCTAAAAAAGTCGATAATTTTTTTTGTGTGCACTGTGTAACAGCTCGGAGCTCTTTTAATCGTGTTGCAAATGATTCCATAATTCGATTATACAGAAATTCTGTGTAAAAACTTGACTACACAGAAATGCTGTGCTATAATCTACGAGAAACACAGAATTTCTGTGTAGGATAAATGGGGCGGTCGGGAAAATATTCACGGCGGGCAAAACGTTGCAAAATACCCCCTTTAAATGCGCGTACGCGCACGTATGAATTTTTACCCCGTCCAAAATCGCAAAAAAGGAGTAAAAAATGGCAAAAAACACATCAAGCAAAGGCGGCTTATTAGGCAAGGTTATTGCGTTACTTTTAGTCGTGGTTGTGGTCGCGTATGTATGTACGTCACTTGCTTTGAGCACGTGGAATCCGACGAAATGGAAAGCAGCGCGGCAGACTATAACGACCGCCGCCAACACGAACGACGGAAACGACGAGGGCAAAAACGACGACCAAAGCGGCGGCAACTCGGACGACACGCAAACGGACGAAGCAAGCAACTTTGTTGTGAACGAAAGCGAAAGCACGGGCGACAACGTGCAGCTTTTAAGCGCAAAGTTACCGCGTGCAGCTTACGCGGCGAACGGGGTTTCCGCTCAGGCAGAAAGCGCGTACAAGCTGACCGCCGAGCTCGAGCCCGCGAACTTGGAAGATAAAACGGTTAATTGGTCGGTCGCGTGGAAGAACTCGAGCAGCACGTGGGCAAGCGGTAAAACCGTTACGGACTACGTGCGAATTGTTCCGACGTCGGACGGTGCACTCACGGCAAACGCGGAGTGCTTGCAGGCGTTCGCGGAGCAGGTTATTATAACCGTAACACCGCGCAAGGGGTTTGAGGACGTCACCGCGACGTGCACGGCTGACTATGTTCAAAAAGTCCTCGGTATGAAAATATCGGGCGAGGCTAAGACATATCAAGGAAACGTAGTTTATTCTCTTAATCTCACAACCTCGAATTTTAACCCCGTAATTGATTTTCCGACACATACCGACAGCACGGCGTGGGAATTCTTTTACGATAAATATGCAGATTTTTCGGGCGCGTTTGAAAAATCAAGCGTATACACAAAGGAAGCTCCCCTCGGTTACTATGATTATAAGGTTTGTGCAACGGCTGACTATTTGAACGCGTTACGTGCTGGCGGCTTAACGACTTATTCAAGTATCAGTAGTGAAAAGTACGTGCAAAACGGCTCGAATAGACTTGATAGTTTTTTCTTCCATAATTGGGCGGGCGGTTGGTTTTCCTCCTCCACTAATTTTGCAGCGTTCAGAACGTCACTTCGCAATAACTCGGATAAGGTAATGTTAAGGGTTAAATGCTCGTACGGCAAAACAGCCTCCGACTGTGAAACGTGCACGTATAATATCAAGTTTAGCGCGGAGTCGTTGGCAGCCATTGCGACGAACGTCACCGTAGGACCTAACCTCGAATTTTAAAGGCGGCAAGCAATGAAACGGGCGAGTAAACTTACATACGCGCTTGCGGTGATATTTGCCGCGGCACTGTTATTAATAACGTCCATAGTAGGCGGCGCGGTTTGTCGGGCCGCCACTTCCGCGTTTTCTAATTCGGACGTTTTAAAGGACTTGCAAAAGGACGAGAACTTCAACCCCCTTGACTATTCCGACAACGCGAACGACTATTCGATTAAGGTCATACAGGTTGCGGAAAGCAAAGAACGCGAGCTTTTCATTTACACGTATCAACCGTGCCAAAAAACGAATTACTTAATCGCAACGACCGTTCGCTTATCCACTACCACGGGCGACGAAGCGCAATGGCGCGATTACGGGCTTACGTTCTTAAATGCAAACGGTGTTTTATGTAAGTACAAAGTCGACGAGCTGACCGTCAAACGCGATACCGTGCGGTATTACGATATTGCAGCAATACATAGACAATGGAACGCAAGCTTTGATAAAGACTTACCGATATATTCCGATAACACCATAAACGAAGCCGCCTTCGAAGTCGGGCAGCTTTGGACGGTGGAAACCGAGAACGGCAACGTAAGCTATAAAATGCTGACGTCGGACGTCGTGACGATTACCGAAAAAACGGTCGGTTTTGTGCGCTATCCCGACGGATATAAATTCCGTCCGAAAAGTTGCACGGACTGTCATTATGTTGCGTTTTCGTGTGATTACAGTATTGATAAACTACTCGAAGCCGACGTTACGTTTATGTACTGTAACGTTGCGCTTAACGCTTTGAGAGGCGAGCCGCAACGCGGTTATGCGTTTTTAAAAGCCGAGCAGATGGGCGAGAACTCGGGCGACGGTTTAGGCGGTAAAAAGCGAACGTTCCCGAGAATTGAAAAGGTTTCGGACTTTATCGCAAACGAAGATTTAACCGTTAGTGCAGTGACAAGCTTATTCGGTAAACAATGGGTGCTCCGTTTCTTTGAAACCGATTACGAAAAAAAGGACTACCTCGCGGACATATCAAACTATACGGAAGTGACCGAAGTCACTATCTTACGCTTGAAGTTTGAAACTAACGGCGTAACTTATAATCTCGGCGTAGTGGATAACAAGCAGTCAGGCGACACGAACCCCGACAACCCGACCAAAGGCGGCAGCGGTTGCAACGTCGGCGGCGGGTGTTCGAGCTTGTCGTGGGGCTTGTTAATTGCCTTCGTCGGTGTGCTTTTATTACTTTTCATACTCCGCCCGATTTTAAGCGCGATTTGCCCCGCGGTGGGAGCCGTGCTCGAAGCGATAACGCGCGGAATCATCAAGTTTGTAATGTCCCTTTTAAAACTCTTATTGCTCGGCGTTAAATACTTGTTTATCGGCTTGTGGTGGGTAATCTCTCTCCCCTTCAGATTAATTGCAAAAGCAATAAAGAGCCGCAAGGACAAGCCGAAATCAGAAGGCAACACAAAAACAAAAAAGACTAAAAAGGCAGGCAAAAAGAAATGACACCGTTAGAAGCATTGAATTTAGTAATGACCGCTTACTTAGGCACGAAGATATTGAACCCCGTCACCACTACACCGAAAAAGGGCGTAAACGTTCACGAGCTCGTCAAGACGACGTTCCCGAAAGAGTATAAAGATTTAAAGCTTTTTACGTTCGCTTGGGACAACCTCGACGGCGTGCTCGATTATCTTTACGGCTTACGCGAAACTTGCCACGTTGACACAACGGCAATTATAAAATTAATCGAAGATAATTGCGAGGTTAAACAGTGATTAAAATACGGTTACACGGTACACCCGACGAAATAAAACGCTTTGCGGACTATTTGGAAACCCTCCCCGACGTTCGGATATTGCAACGTTCAGAAGCTTATCCCGACCGCGGCAAAAGCGTTTACGAGCGCGTTTATATCGATATCGAATTGAAGGACGACAAAAAGCAATGACCGAAGCGGAAAGAACGGAGCTAAGGGAAACGACGTTCAAATTAATGAACGACACCGAGCCGTGGAAACGAATTGCACGCAAACGCGGGCTTGAAGCAAATATCCGTTTTCGTAAAGCCTTCGGCGGTATCGATATAGAAGCCGCGGACGTTATTCTCGAAGCCCTGAACGACTACACAATAACACAGCAGGGCGGCGGCAAATGAGCGAAATACATAGCTTGTTCGGCGACAGAGGCGCGGGCAAAAGCGCGTTCTTAATGTACAACGTTGCAAGGATATACTTTGAACACGGTCAAGAAATTCTTGAAAACTCACGGCGCAAAATCGAAGAAATAAACAAAACCCGAAAGACGAAGTTAAAGCCGCCCGATAAAGTCCCGATTTACTGTAATTTCAAATGTAAGATAACAAACCCCGACGGAAGCGTTTACGAGCCTTACTATATAAAGGGCTCCGAAATCGGTATCGGAAAGAAGTATAAAAAGCTATATCCGTGCGCGGTTATATTCATTGACGAAGCGCAAAACGAATTTAATTCAAAGCTTGATTTGCCCCGCGCTGTTAGTGCGTTCTTTGAAAAGAGCCGCCACGCAGACTTTGAAATTTGGATAGCCTCGCAACGTCCTATCTTGATAAACAAGGATATCCGCGACTTATCCCGCCACTTTGTCCATATTTACAAACTTGATATGACCGAAGCGGACTTCGGCATAATCTGCCATTTAAAATGGCACTGTCACGAGTTCGACAGCCGCGCCGACGTCGACGAGTACGTCGAGCAAATAAAGCACGACAAGGGCGAGAATATCAGTTACCGCGAAACCGTTTACGATAGTTCGGGCGACGTGTTGGACTATTACGATAACAAAGAATATCTTTACGAATATCTACCCGAGGAGGGCTGTAACTATGCGAATTAGGAAATCAAGCAAGCGGCAAGCCCGCTATATCCCGCTGTCAGACGTTGAAAAGATTAATGACCGATATTTAACCGAAATGCAAAACGTTAAGCAACGTTTAGGCTATGTTAAAGACGAGGCAATTATAAGAGCTTTTCACGATGTTTTGTTAAGCTCATATAATGCCGTAATAGAATTACAAACGCTTGAACGTGAAGTTGATTACGAAATCAGGCTTGCCAAAATCGAGGAACGCAGGCGAAATCAAATACCTTGGCGGCGGTGTTGGTTGTGGCGGTTATTACTCCGACCGCTCACTAACAGGGCGCAAGATATAATCGAAGCCCGCGCCGAGCTCGAAGCCGATATCCTTCACACGGAAGCCGAGAACGCTATCGAGGACGAGCGCAAGAAGCTACCGCAGGACAGCGGCGAAAGCCTATCAAAACGCAAGCTTAAACGCGCAATGCGCGACAAGCTGAAAGCGGTTATAAAAGCCGCAGACAAAGCAGACGTTAAAGAAGCGTTTGCCGAGCCGCAGAACGTTCCGACCGTGCAGGAGAACGCAGACACCCCCGCCGCGCCGACAAACGAAGCTAAACCCGCGCAGGAGCCGCAAGAGCAATTACGTTTGGACGAGCTCCCGCCCGTTCAGACACGCAGACCGCGACCGCCGAAAGACTGCCGAAAGCCGCGAACGTAGGGGCAACGAGCCGACACCGCCGCGGGTGATTCCCCTTTATTAGCAAAATAAAGTAGAAAGAGATAGCCGCGCCCGTATTGACAAACGGCGCAGCGGCAAGACGGGCGCGGCGAACTGTTTCTAAAAATAGGGGTCTCGGGGCAACGCCCCGCGCCTTATTTAAAAAGCGGTCGTCAACATTGCACACCGCGAGCCAACGAGAGCGAAAAACACAAAAAAATGACCGACAGGTCAAGTAAAAAAACGACGTCGCCGCGTGGATGCGCGACAACGTAACAAAAAACGAGGTGAAATTATGTTCGATTTAATGAGAATATTAAGAAGCCAATTTCAATGTGATTTAACTTTTATAGAGAACTCAGCAAACTATTACGCTATGTTCAGATACGTAATAGAAAGCTGTGCAAGAGCAGAGTTTGCAAACAGTGTACTTCATAACAGCGTAATTTTTTCCGACGAAAACTATATCGAGAATTTAAACCGTATTCAGAAAGCCAAAGAGCGCGCTACTGTCACGCACGGCGAGTGGGCTATAAACGCGTTCGAGCAAAGCGAAACGCAACACACGCCGCGCACGTTCGTTAGCAGCGTTTATTCTGATATATTTAACATAGTACTTAAACCAAAGGACGGAAACCAATGAGCGTGGGCAGCTATTCCGTGCACGTGTTCGTGTGCACGTGCGACGTCTGCG
>CAMWPZ010000067.1 GCA_947176305.1 uncultured Clostridia bacterium | reverse complement strand
TTCGGTTAAGATAACCAATTATTAATAAATAACGTAAAAAAAAGCCGCCGCGCTGATTCAGCGCGGCGGCTTAGTTTATATTGATTTATTGATTTTCGCTTTCAGGCTCGTCGGTCGGCTCTTGGGTTTCTTCCGCAGCGGGCTTTATAACTTTTCCGTATTCGATCGCGTCAACCCAAACGGGCAGGAACGCGGGCTTCTTGCAGGGGAAGTACTTGAAGAATCTTGCCGCAATGAGTATGAGCGCGAAGCCCGTGAAAAGCGGGGTTATGACGATTATGCCGCCTATGTATTTGTAGCATACCGTTTGCAGATATACGAGCACCTGTCCCGTTTCCAAAAGCACGGAAGCCGTAAAGGAAATTTTGTCGCGCTTTATAAAGAAGTATACCGAGCCGAAAATTTCCGCAATGTAGAAGAACCTGTCCAGCATCTTAGGCATAAAGAATACCGAAGCGAAGGGAAGCGTAAAGCACAGGAAAACCAGCTTTTCCGTATCGAGCACGCGGTTTGTGGATTTCAGCGTATGCACGATTATGAAAATTTCCACGACTGCGGTAATGAGGATGAACAGCACGAGGCAGATATAGTACAAAGCGCTTCCGTTTCCTACCTGACTGAAGGGGAGCAAAATGTTCGCGCAGTGTCCGTTCAGTACTTGGCCTAAGTAGGTATTTCCGACGGTTGCCTGTTCGAAGTAGACCTTGAAAACCTTGAAGAAGCTTCCGCCGAAGCACACGGGCAGGCTGCTTGCAAAAAGGAACACGAGCGGAACTATCCAGATAAACCGCCACAAAAGGTACTTGCCGCCCTCGGGCTTTTTCGCAAGCAGTATCACAAGCCCTGCCGGCAAAATGAACAGCATCTGCATTTTGAACGCCAAGCCCAAGCCTATAAAGATAAAGCAGGGTATCGACTTCGAGCGGAGGGCGAAATAAACGCCGGCAACCGCGCACATGGTGTAAAGGGTGTCGCACTGCGCCCACTGAATACCGTTGATAATGGGCACGGGCAAAATAAGGAATATTGCGAAAATTACGAAATCGAAGCTCTGCTTGCGAACGTACGCAATAATTTTTACAGCGAATATCGCCGTCACTATTTCTCCGCAGTACGACAGTATTTTAATCAGATACATATCGCTTATATCCATGCGCGAGAAAGCAATTAAAAAGTAATTGTAAAGGGGCGGGTAGTTGCCGACCTGCTTGATAAAGCATTCCTTTATGCTCATGAATCTGTATTCGTCAACCCAAGCCGAAAGGAAGAAATCGTAATCGCCGCTCACGTCGTTTGCAAAAAGCAACCTTATTATTAAAGATAAAGTTAAAAGTCCGCAGACGAGTAAAAGCGTCTTGGACTTCTTTAACTTAATTCCCGCAACGATGGCAATGGCTATCAATGGCAGGGCAATGGCAAGGTAAATGAACGCACAGCTTGCCGCGCCGTAATACGTCGGCGTGGGAATTGACATATTCGTAAAATTGAACGGCAAAAACACGGCAATCATTACCGCGCAGATTGCAACCGCCCAAAAACGGTAATCTTTAATACTTTCGCGAAGTTTCTCTTTCATATTCATCCTCTGTAATTCACAATTATAAACTATGCACTGAAATTTGGCAACCGTTTGTTAAAGCTTTGTAAGTTTACGCACTCATTCCACGGGGTAAATGTTGCTTATTTTGCCGCTTTCGATTTCGGCGGCGAAATATTTTACCTCGTACAGATTTTCGGAAACGGGATACACAAGCCCCGCCGCAAACGCCTCGCCGTGAACGGCGTAAAACTTTTCAGTCGGCACGGTGACGCTTATAAAATTGCCGAGATAGCTTTTTAAGTTTTTTGCCTTTGGCAGAAGCCCGTCCGCGAGATACTTTTTGAAATCGCCGCAGGTTAAAACGCTTTCGAAAAACGCGAAGTGCAAAATTTCGTCCTCGGGCGGCCGCGTTTCGATTGTTCGGCTTGAAACAAGCGTAAGCTCTTCGCCGTCATAGGAAAAGCGGCACTCGGCTTTCGCCGCCGTGCACGTTTCGAACGGCGCGCAAATTTTAAGCCCGTCGCCGAACTCGACTTCTTCCGCCGTGTTTGAAAAAATAACTTTGCCGTATTCGGAAATTATGATAAGCTTATTGCCCGCACTAAGCGCAAGCACGTTTCGCCCCGCAAGGGTTTTCACCTCGGCAGAAAGCTTAGCGAACTGCGGCGAAAGGTTTGTCAGTGAATACTCCGCGCCCTCGATAGTAAGGTATAAATTCCCCTGCGAAAACACGGTGACTAAATTTCCCGCAAACCTCGTCTGATATATAACCTTCAACTCAATGTCCTTGGGGGCATAGTCGCGGATATACACAAGCGCGTCGCCTTCCATCAAATAGACGTCGGCGAACTTGGGCGGCGTTTTGAAAAACTTTTCGTCAAGAAAAAAATTCAACGGTTGCAAATTGTCGGCGGGTATAATTTCGGCTAAAATTTTGTCCGTCTTGTCAAGCTCGACGTGCCGCTCGAACCCGTCAACCGTGCCGAGGTACAGTCCGTTAAGCTTCAGCGCCGCAGGCGCGCACGATAAAAAATACACTCTCATAATAATTCCTGTTTCGCGCAAATCTCACTTCGTTGCGATTTGCGCGAGGTTGCTGTTGTCGCGAAAACGCTTAACGGGCGAAATTAATCCGCCCTTGCGTTTTCCGGCGTAATTAATTTAAAAAGCTGCGGTAAAAATCCTTTTTATTATTTAATGTATAGCAAGTAAAAATTATGTCAATATACACTCCGTAAGTAAAAATTTCAGGAGGGCAAAATGAACAAAATCAACGGCTATACCGAGGAAGAAGCAAAGACTTTGGTGCATTACATTTGCGAGGGCAAGGACAGGGGACAAACCCTTTCGGGCATGTTCGAAAGCTACGCCAAAAAGACGGGCAGGGCAAAGGGCAGCGTGCGCAACTACTACTACGCGCTGTTGCGTTCGAGCGGTGACGAGCGCGTAAAAGGACTGTTAAAGAATACGGGCTTGAAAGCCGAAAAAATAGTGCAGTTTTCCGAAAAGGAAACCGACGAAATGTTAAGGGCAATCCTCACCCAGAAAAGCAAGGGCATATCCGTCCGCCGCGCGGTATTAAACCTTTCCAAGGGCGACGACAAGCTTATGTTAAGATATCAGAACAAGTATAGAAACGTTCTCACCAAACAGCCCGAACGCCTTGAAAGGCTCATGCGCGAGTGCGGCATAGAAAGCAGTGCGGACGAAGCGCGCAAAAAGTTAGAGGATGAGATAAACGGACTTTACGACAGACTTGCCTCGTCGTTAAAGGAAGAGAACAAAAAGCTGACCGCGCTCATAAAAAAGCTGACCGACGAAAACGCGCTTTTAAGACTTCAAGTCAAGAATTTGCAGTCGTAGAAATTTTTTACAGTCATAAACTTTGTCACACCGCCCATACTCTTTTTAGGGGCTTTCCCCCTTACAAGGAGAAGAAAGTGGAAAAGTTCATTTTAGGCGTCGCCATCGGTATGGCGGGCGGCGCGCTTATGGTCGCTAATAACTGCAAGCTTCGTAATCTCGTCAAGAAAAATCAGGACGACTTAATGAAGAAGGCAGAGCAGTATATCGACAATAAGCTCGACCAGTTGGAGAAGAAAACCGAAGAAGTAATGGGTTCCAACGACTAAAAAATATTGCCGCGCAAAACCGCGCGGCAATATTGCGTTTTTCGGCTTGTGTTTATCGAAGATAAGTGCTATAATTATATATATGGAAAGATACGTCGCTTTCGATATCGGCGATAAGCGCATCGGCGTTGCAATTTCAGACCCGTTCAATACCTACGCCCTGCCTTCCGAAACGTATTTCAGGAAGGGCTTTAAAGAGGACGTTTCCGCCCTCGTAAAAATTGCGAAGGACAAGGGCGCAACGGTTATCGTCTGCGGCTTGCCCGTCAACTTCGACGGCACCGCCGCACTGCAAACCGAGAAAACCCAACGCTTTATCGACGCGCTGAAAGACGAAACGCAAATCCCCGTCGTGTGCGAGGACGAGCGGTTCACAACCAAAATGGCGCACGAAACTTTGATTTCCGAGGGTATGCGTCGTGAAAAGCGCAAGAATTACGTAGACGCGCTTGCCGCGGCAAACATACTCGACGGAGATTTAAGAAGAATTAATAAAGGAGTATAAAATGAGCAAAAAACCCGAAAACGAGCCCGAGTTGGAAGAGGACGAGCTTGAAGAAAGCGAGCTTATAGAACTTATCGACGAGCAGGGCAAGGTAATAAATTTCAAGCTGTTGGACGTGACGGAATACAAGGGCGTGAAGTACACGCTGTTGCTTGCCGCCGAGCCTAACGAGGAAATCGCCGAGGACGAGGTAGTCATTTTCCGCCTTAACGAAAAGGACGAAACGCTCGAGCCCGTCGAAAGCGAGGAATTGTTGCAGGAAATTTTCGACTTCTATCAGCAGGAAGCTGACGGAGAGGATTTATTATCCGACGAAGAAAATTAATATATTATATATATGGAATAGCGCGCGGCGCGGACGAAAATTCGTCCGCGCCGCTTATTTTATGCCTTTCGATTGACCTGTGACAGGCAAATCAAGCTAAAAAGCAGTTAAGATACGCCGTCAACGTAAGGTTGACCACAATATATTGTGGTTGAAATTGGCAGCGACCACAATTTTAAAAAATTTGTCAAAAACTATTGTAATTATTAAATTCATATGATATAATAGCAATACCACAAAAACAGCGCGATTTTGTCGTGCAAAAAATTATTTACATTTCTTTCTACAACTAAATATTTAATCCGTACATAGGGTAGTTTGCTTTTTACTTTCGAAAGTATCAATGTACATACACTGTCAATTTAATTTTGGCATTGTGTATCTCACACGTTGTATGTATTTTGATACCTCTACATGGCAAACTATAGAATAGTTGTGTTAGGTTGTAAATAATATGCGTGAGTGCTGTTTTTGTGGTAGAAAACGATTGAGATACCTACAATAGCAGTGTGTCCCAATCGGGGCACACTTTTTTTGTACCTTTAAAATGTTATTGCCAATCATTAAGCGAGGTAACGCATATGAAATTAAAAACAAAGAAAAATTTATTGACAGTAATGCTGTCTGTGCTTTGCGCGGTGTTATTATGCTGTTCCGTGGGCCTTTTAAGCGGCGGCAACAGAACTGCAACGGCAAAGGCACCAAAAGCCGGCGATATAAAGATAACCGAAATCGCCCCCGGCTCTGGTAGTGGTACGTTCAGCGGCGCAAAGCTTGCCGAGCTGTACGACGCTATTTTAGGCGATGACTACAAATACACGGGCACGTACAATAAAGTAAAGGCTGACCTTGCAGCAAACGGCACGGCAAAGCTTGGCTCGGGCGTTTCTACCAAGGCAATAAATGCTACGGATTTGCGCGTACGCAATAGCAGCAAAGATATTTACGTCACGTTTGGCGGAATAGAGTGGGAAGTCGTTTACGTCACCACCAACCGTAGCGGCGACGTAATTGTTGACTTGTATCAAGCGACGAGTACGGAAACCAGCCAATTCAGCTCGGGCATGGGTTATACAGACTGGGATGAAACTTCATATACGCATATAGGTAACATTTACTCTACAAGCTACATTCGTTGTGCTACTTTGGGCAACGGCGGCACTTACCGTACCTATACTTCCGCAGAGCAAGCCAACGCAGGCGGCAGTGCAACCGCAGCACCCGGCACAGGCACGTATGCAAGATTTGCTGCGGGCGATTTGTCGAGCTATCTTGACGCGCCTGCAAACGTAGACTATCAGGAAAAGGAAGGTTGGCCCGAATTGCATGGACAGACGGGGCCCGGATATAACACTGGAAATAACTTCGTCAACGACGCATACGGCATCCCTACGGTTGAAAACTACTTCCAAGGTGGCGTAAATAGCAACAAAACTGACCGAAACGGCGTTAATACAAACTATACAAGCCGCGCTGTTAACAGTTTAGATAAGTACGGCAACGTCGTTTCAATACCTTCAAACCACAAAGCCGGCTACGAAGACTGGCAGAACGATAAAGTCTGGCTTCCCTCTATAACTGAAACGGGAAATACTCCCGACGGTGGTATTTGGGGGCTTAGCAACGACCAACGCATAAACATTGCGGACGTTGGCCCCGCCGAGCTTACTTACACCGCAACGAATAACGCATATTCTTGGTTGCGTTCCGGCCACCTCAACACTGCTAGCCGTGTCGATTACCTTGCGAGCGGTGATTTTGGCAACACGTATTCTTCCGCTACATTAGCTGTGCGTCCTGCAATACACCTCAATTTAACTAAGGCGCAAGAGAGCGCAACGAGCAGAACGGCCGGTGCTGACTTTACGGCGGTAAACACCCCTACGGACCTTGAATTTACGTACGACGGCAAAGAATACACAAGCCTTGCAGCCGTAATCACGCGTGTTGAAGCCGGCAAAAAATTAACCGTGCCCGATGCGAATGGTGATACAAACTCGAAGGGCGTAATAACTTGGTATGATGAGACGGATCACGCGATAGACGGAAACTCCGCGGGCACGGCTGCTAGCACTATTTATAAAGCAGGATCCACATTAGCATATAAAATAGATTATACGCAGGGCAGTGTAGACGCGAGCGGCAACAGCAACTCGGGCAAGACTGCGGTAACCCTTACGGAATTTAAAATCAAGAACGCAGGCGTATACACGGTAACCTGCTATTTCGAGAATGCCACAACAACGGACTATCAATGGCGCGACATAAAGACGGGCGCTATGAGTAGTTCTGCGACCACGACGTTCAAGATTATCGTAAAACAGCTCGAGGTCAAGTACAAGTGGAAATCCTCGGGCGGCAAGCTCAACGAAACGAGTGGAGACGCAACCAAACAGTGGAAGGTAGCGTTCGATAAGGATACGTTCACTCCGGATACAACTGTAAACCCCACCGCAACTTCGCAGGCGCCTTGGGTATACCTTGAATACACGCTGTTGAAGGATAACGGAGTAACGGATAACGTGAACGCAGAGCTTTTGACCTACGACCAGACCAACAAGAAGTCAATGCTCGGCACGGATGCGGACGACACTCTGCCTTGTATAGTTGTCAAGTATGATAACACCGAAAAATATGACAATTTAATAGATAATATTTACGTCAACAAAAACGGCACGACAAGACCTGTAAACGGCACAACGGCAGATCCCAAACGTGCGTTCCCTCAGGAAGCGGGTAACTATACCGTATCGGCGGAAGATATAAACGCGAAGTATTCCAACTATATTCTCGTGCCCGACGCGGGTGAAGTGGCGCTTTCTACGTCAACTTCTTCCGCAACGCGAGGCTACGAGATAGAACAGCAAGAGGTAAATGCGCCCATTAAGCCGGCAAGTCCTTTGGAATACAACGGTGACCAGCAGAGTTATCGCGTATCCAACTATGACGAAGATTATATGGAGTACGGCACGTGGGACGGCACGACCTCTGAGTTCACTAAGGACGCAATGCCTAAGGACAGTAGCGGCAACGATTTAGGTATGACCGCGGGCACTACAGGCACGGACGCACCCTTGACCTTGAAGGCAACGAACGCAAATAATTATAATATTGCGTTCCGTTTACCTTCTACTACCGTAGAAAGCACGTCAAGTCCCTACCATACCAAGCCGTTAGTTCGTAACTACAAGTGGAAGAGCGCAAGTGCTACGGATAAGGACGTTGCGGGCAAACTTGTAAACGGCTCCTCGAACGTAATCGAGGTCAACTATGCGATATTACCCAAGACCTTGGAATTTGACTTCCATTCGTCGGTAAAAAACAGCAGCGGCAGTGAAACTTTCACCATAAAGTTGAACGACACGACGGGCAAGCTTACGTACAGCTACAAGCCTTCGGCTTCGCCCGTAACGCCGAGCGGCGCGGCAAGCCCCGAAGCGCCCGTGTTAGAGCTGTACTACAAGACTGCGGACAGTACGGGAGCGGGCTCACTTAACCCTAACCACACAACCGATCCGACGGAGTTCCTGTATAAGGACTTGAAAGACAGTACCGGTAAGCACACTACGGGCAAGTATATAATCTACGTTGCGCTCGCGGATCCGAAAACTAACCCCGTAAACAAGAACTACATCCTTAAAGATATAGATGCAATCATAAATGAAATGACGGCGGCGGGTGCAAGCACGAGCGATATAGACAGCGCAGTCAAAGCGGCGCAGGCAACCTATGAAAAGGAAATAACTATAACCGCAGGTGAAGCTTCGCTCAACGATTTGCCTATCGTCTACAAGGAAGATAATAACATAACTAACTCGGATGTGCCTACGGAACTGAGCTTCGATTATGCAAATAAGGGCAACCTGCAATTCAAGCTCGGCTCGGACGGCAAGACTCCCGTGCCTTACTGGATATATTTCGATTTATCCACGGACTTCTCGTTCCTCGAAGTAGTGGGCTCAATAAGCTACCAGTACGACGCTCCCGCAACCGATACCTCGGTTTGCACGTACGACCCGTACGGAGTAATTGCAAGCGGCAGTGCCACGGGCTCGTTCCCTATGCGCTACGCAGGTACGCTTACTATAACTGTAAAAATCAAAGTCAAGGACAGCGAAAAGGCTGAAAACAAGCTTCCCACGCAGGCGGACTACGACGCGCTTAACACTCCGGCTAACCCTAACAAGTTTACTTATACCGCAGGTACGCCGGACAGCACTACGGGTAACGTTTACGACGGTACTCTCGTGTTCACCTACGAAATCCGCAAAGCCGAAGTGGATGCAACCGCGATAGCGGATACAACGCTGTTGCAATGGAAGTATTCCACGGAGGACGATACAAAGTGGAAAAACTACACGGATAAGAGCTACCCCGAATACAACGAAATTGCGCTTGTAGATTTCAGAATTAACCCTTCGAAGTACAACAACGACGCAAACGGTACGATTAAGGGAGTAAAGGGTGCAAGCCTCGATTCCATAACCAACGCGGCAGGTCAGCCCGAAAAGCAGGGCCCCGGCACGAGATACGTTACCATATTGTACACGGTTGACGAGAACAACTACGAAAAGGTCAACCACGACACCACTACGCTTGTTGGCAAGTATAAGTACACGGTAGAGATAAGCCCGAAGATAATCGATTCGAGCGACCTCACGCTTACGACGTGGCAGGACGCAAGCGGTAATGATTTAACTAACTCCCTCGGCGTACCCTATCAGATTTGGGAACTCAATTTACCCGACTCGTCGTTCGCGAACTTCATAGACTACGAGTACTACCTGTACGATGCGGCAACCAGCTCGGTAGGTACGCTTATCGGCAAGGGCGACACGGCGTTAAACGATTTGACCGACCCGAACGGTCCGTATGCCTACTTGAATATCGACGCGGGCAGCTCGGCGTATATCTACGTTAAGCCTGTAATCAATCTTTCGAAGGTGGATAAGGTCAACGGCGAGCCGAAGTATGCGCTTAAAGATTTAAGCGGAAATACGGATAAGGACGTTGACGGCAACGACGGATATAAGAAGTTCGAGTTCGGCAAGCAGATGACCGTAATAAAGGTAGAGCTTCAGAAGACCGAAAGCGAGTACGGCACGGCGTTCACCGCGGCGGATATCATTAAGATAACCATGGGCGGAAGCGTTGCGGCGGAAAGCACGTACAATACCGTAGTCTATAAAGACAAAATTGACAAGGATAATATCGTCGGCGACCTTGCTTCGTTCTGCACGAACTCGGCAACCCTCGACGCGGGCAAGTACATTATAAAAG
>CAMWPZ010000066.1 GCA_947176305.1 uncultured Clostridia bacterium | reverse complement strand
GCGACTATATTTCGTTGAACGGAAGCGAGGTTGTTGAAATAAAAGTAAATTTATATGATAGGCTGGTTTGGGGAGAACGCGGCGTTTGTCCTGTTGCCGAAAGCGGATTTATAAAATTGAAGGTTAAAGAGAAAGTTAAATTTATTTATAACAATGCGTTTTTATATAATGCAAAAGATTATAAGAAAGACAGAAAAACTTATATTGAGAACAGGTGCATAAAAGAAGGCGGAATACGGTTAATCAAGTTTTTCAATAAACTGAATTGGCACGATGCTATATTCTGTAACGTGATTGGAGAAATGGACGGTGAATTTTTAGTATTAAAATTTCTAAACCAACCGAACTTCGGTCTGTCGGATAGCGACAAGAACGTAATCTTTCTTAACGACGTTTCAAAGTCTTTAATCGAGAGTATAAATTTAGACTTTGAAAACTGCGAGGACTTTACTATATATAAAGACGAAATTCAGGACGTTCAATTGCAATTTAAAAAAGAACTCTTTTGGGGCGCAGGCGATTTATTCAGGAATATAGAAAGCGGGTTTATTAAATTTAAATTTGATAATGAAATATATTACAGAAGAACTCACTTTATAGACGACGGAAAAGTAACTTTAAAAAAGCTTGAAAAGCGATTATGCTGGAAAGGTGCGCAATCCGACCACGATATTTGCCATTTATACATTGATTATAAATACATAGGCTTTGGCTCGCGCCACACGGAGTGTATTGAAGTTAGGGATATTCGCACTGACGAGGAACTTGAGCGGATAGAAAAACTTGTAGACGAGGGTGATTATGAGCTTGACGAATACATAAGCGGTTATTGCAGAAAACAAGACGACGGAACGATAATAATAACCTTTGGCAAAAACTCCGAAGCCCTGTTAAAAAAACTTAACTGAGTAAATTTTCCAAACTTAATTATTTAACTTTAAATTTCTGAATATCTTTTAACAGCTTTCACATACTTCTTGTACGGGCAAATTTTGCCTGTTGAGGTATATATTTTATGAAAGCTACAGGAATTGTAAGAAGAATAGACGAACTGGGCAGAGTGGTTATCCCCAAGGAAATAAGAAGCACGCTTCGCCTTAAATCGGGCGACCCGCTGGAAATTTTTACCGACCGCGATGAGCTTATGCTGAAAAAGTATTCGCCCATAGCCTCGCTCGATAAATTTTCGGAAGGCACGGCAAAATCCCTTTCCGACTTATCGGGCCACGTTGCAGTAATCTGCGACACGGACGAGGTACTTCATGCGTCGGGCAGAGGTCAGCGCACGTTCGACGGCAAAAGCCTTTCGGGTAAAATGGAAAAGATTTTGCGTGAGCGCAAGTCCTACGTTGCCAACCTTTCCGAAGGCGGCGACGTCGTGCCTATAACCTCGGCAGAGGAAGACGGCATTACCGCGCAGATAATCGTTCCCATAGTCTGCAACGGTGATTGCCTTGGTGCGGTTGCCCTCGTTTCCACGGAGCAGGGCGCAAAAATCGAAGCGAGCGCGTGCAAGCTTGCACAGCTTTCCGCAACCATACTTGCAAACCAGTTCGAGTAATCTCATTAAAAAACATAATCTTACCCCAAATCCCGCATACTGATTATGCGGGGTTTATTACTTATGTTCAGTCAGAAGCAATCGTTCATAAAAGGCGCGGTGATAATTTCACTCGGCGGCTTCATATCGAAAATTTTGGGCGCGGTCTACCGCATACCGCTTACCCACTTTTTAGGCGGCGAGGGTATGGGCATCTACCAAATGGTTTACCCCTTGTACTGCATACTTTTAACCGTTTCCGCCTCGGGCATACCCACGGGCATTGCAAGGCTAATCTCGTCTGGCAGCGGTGCGGGCGCGGAACGTCGCGCTTTCACACTGTACGGTGCAATCGGCGTTATCGGTACGATTTTAATGTATATGTTTTCCGCTCCGCTTGCCGCCGTTCAGGGCGAGGGCGCAATCCGTCTATGTTGCGTTCTTTTATGCCCGTCGGTGTTCTTCGTGTCCGTGCTTTCAATCGTCCGCGGCTATTTTCAGGGCAGGGGAAATATGTACCCCACGGCTGTTACCGAGGTCTGCGAACAGCTTATAAAAGTTGCGTTCGGCTGTGCGTTCGCATATATCTTCCGAAAAAATATGCCGCTTGCCGTGGCTTCGACCTTGCTCGCCGTAACCATAAGCGAGGTAATCGCAACCGCCATCGCGCTTATCTGGTACCTTAAAAACCGTTCGCGCCGCCCCCTGTACAAAACCCCGTCCGTGCCGTATTCGGCGATAGTCAAATACACCATACCCTTAACGCTCACGGCAATCGCCCTGCCCGTAAGCCAGCTCGTTGAAAGCATAGTCGCCGTGCGCCTTTTAAAAGCCATGGGCGAAAACGCAACCGCGCTTTACGGCGTGTTCTCGGGCTGTGCCGTGACAATAATCAATCTTCCCGTGTCGGTCACTTACGGACTTGCGGCGGCAAGCGTTCCGCAGATAAGCCCCCTCGCGGAAAAGGGCGATATAGACGGAGCAAAGCACAAGGCTTACAAGGCACTTTTAATCACCTTTGCAATTTCACTGCCAGCGGCGATAGCTTTGTTTGCGTTCGCGCCGTTGGCGGTCAAGCTCATATTCTCGTCGCTTAAAGGCGGCGAAAGACAAACGCTTATCGACCTTGTCAGAATAATGGCAGTGAACGCCGTCACGCTTTCGCTCGTGCAGACTTCGTCCGCGTGCTTAACCTCGCTCGGCAGACCTATAAAAAGCACGGTTACGCAGTGGGTTTCGGCTGGCGTGCGCGTTGCGCTTACGGCGGTGCTTATAAAATGCACTAACCTTTCAATCGCGGGCGCGGCAATCTCGGCGAATTGCAGTTATTTGGTTGCGGCTTTGATTAATTTCTGGTATATTAGTAGAGAAAAATCAAACGGGAGCACACTAAATGAAAATAACGCTGATAGGCTTGGGCGCCTCGGACGGTGGGCTGACGAAGCGGGCTGAAACCGCTTTAAAGGAAGCGCAGAAAATTTACGCCCGCACGGCTCAGACCGTGTCCTATAAAAATCTTGCAGGCTATGAAGTGGAAGCTTTGGACAACCTTTTCGACAAAAGCCGAAACTTCGACACGCTCAATAAAAAGCTTGCGGCGGAAGTTTTAAACGCCGCAAAGGTACAGACCGTCGCGTACTGCGTTGACGGCGCGGTGTGCGAGGACGAAGCCTGCAAAATCATACTTAAAAAATGCAAGGACTGCGAAATAATCGAGGGCGTGCCCAAAAGCGCGCACGCGGCTTCGCTTGCTAAATTTACTGCCGCGCAGTATACGGCGGTTTCCGCATACGCGGTCGAAAGCCTTAAAAGCTGCGCCGCCGCAGTCGTGTATGATATTGACTGCTATTTTACAGCAAGCAAGGTAAAACAGGTTTTATCGAAGCTTTTCGGCGAGGAAGCCGACTGCTCGTTCGTTCGCGGCGAAGCCTGCAAAAAAATAAAAGTCTTTGAAATCGACAGGCAGAAGGATTACGACTATTCCTGCGCGGTCGCCGTTGAGGAGGGTGAGTTCCTCAAAAAACACCGCTACGACTACGCCGACGTGGAAATGCTTATCAAGCTTTTACGCGCGCCTAACGGCTGTCCCTGGGACAGAGTGCAGACCAATGAAAGCATTAAATCAAACGTCGTCGAGGAAGCTTACGAGCTTGCAGACGCAATAGAGCGCGGCGACGACGACGGCATAGAGGAGGAAACGGGCGACGTTTTGTTGCAGGCGGCGTTCCACTCGGTTTTAAAGGAAGAGCAGGGCGTTTTCGACGGTTCGGACGCGATAACGCGGCTCGTCAAAAAACTCATTTTCCGCCACTCGCACATCTTCGGCAAGGACAAGGCGACCGACAGCGATGGCGCTTTAAGCGTTTGGGAAAAGAACAAGACGGTTGAAAAAAGTCAGACGACCTTTGGTGAAACCGTGCTTTCCGTGCCCAATAATTTCCCCGCGTGTATGCGCGCTCAGAAGGTGCAAAAGCGCGCCGCAAAATCGGGTATGGATTTTCTCTCGTCCGTGTCCGCGGCGGAGAGGCTTCATGACGAGGTGATGGAGCTTATCGCCGCACAGTTGGACGAGGACAAGGACGGAATTTTCGACGAGGCGGGGGACGTGCTGTTTTCCGCGGTCAATACCTGCCGGCTTGCGGGCGTGGACTGTGAGGAAGCGTTGCGCGCCGCAACGAAAAAGTTCACCGACCGTTTCGTGAAGTGCGAACAGCTTATAATTGCCGACGGTAAAGATATAACCGACTTGAACGAGCTTGAACTCGACGTGTACTGGCACAAAGCGAAAGCCTGAGGCTTTGCGCCGTATCTTAATAACTTGCGCTCTTAATTAACCTGTAACAAATCAAACAAACGTACTGTGTAAGATTATATGAATATACACCCCGTAAAAATCGGCACACTTCAAGCGCCGAACAATATTTTCCTTGCGCCGCTTGCAGGATACACGAACGCGGTGTTCCGCAAAATCTGCCGTGATTTGGGCGCAGGCTTGACCTTTACCGAAATGGTCAGCGCGAAAGGGCTTTGCTACGACAACGAAAAGACCAAGGACCTTTTGTTTACCGCGCCCGAATACGAGGGAATAAAGGCTTGTCAGCTTTTCGGTAACGACCCCGCAATTTTACTCCGCGCCGCGCAAAGCGAGGAGCTTGCGCCGTTCGAGCTGATAGATATAAATATGGGCTGTCCCATGCCCAAGATTTACAACAACGGCGAGGGCAGTGCTCTTATGGCAAAGCCCTTTCTTGCCGCAAAAATTATTGAAGCGTGCAAAAAGAGCGGCAAAGCCGTTTCGGTCAAGTTCCGCATAGGTCTTGAAAAGGGTAAAATTTTAGCCGCCGAGTTCGCAAAGGTTTGCGAGGGCGCGGGAGCGGATATGATAACCGTCCACGGCAGAACGCGCGATAAAATTTACGCGGGCGAAGTTGACTTCGACGCGATAGCCGAAGCAAAGATGGCGGTCAGAATTCCCGTAATCGCAAACGGCGGAGTTTTTTCAAAGTCGGACGCGGAAACGCTTTTAAATAAAACGGGCGCGGACGGAGCGGCGGTAGCGCGCGGCGCAATGTACGCACCGTGGATATTCGCGGAAATCTGCGGCAACCCCATGCCCGATAAAAAACGGCTTATATTAAACCAAATTGATGATACAAAAAAATACTTCGGCGAACGCTTTGCCTGCGTGTTTATGCGAAAAATGTGCGCCTTCTATTTAAAGGGACAGCCGAACTGCGCCGCTATAAGGGAACGCCTTTTCAAATGCGCAACCGTTGAAGCATTAAAGGGGATAGTAGAAAATTTAACGTTTTAAATAATAAGAGGTGGCGCGATAAATTTTATCGGTTGCGTTTTTATGGTACGATAATTCTACGATAAACAGTAATTGAATTATGAAAAATAAAATAAAAACTATTCTTAAACAAGAGCTTATTTGGGCTTATATCGGGCTATTTGTATGTTTAGTATTTACAGCCGTCGGTATAGGTTTAATTATTATAGGAGTTCGCGGCAGTGGATTTAGTCATATTTCATCAGCCGTATTTATTAGCATACTTGTTGCGTGTTTTTGGGGATTTTCAATATTCTTGTTTATTCAGTGCTTAAAAAGACTTGTGCCTTATTATCAAAGTTCGAGAGCGTTAAAACACGGAATAGAAGATATAGCAACAATGTGCGGACATACATATCACTCAATAAGTCATCTCGGAGGAAGGACTGGAACATTTAAAACTTATTACTCTGTTCACTTGCGTTTTTTAGATAATGAAGGAAATGAAATAATCTTTAAGACTGCTCACAACTACGATTCGGAACAATTCAAGCAACTTCAAGCGATGTCGGAAATTAAGATTAAAAGGTATAAAAGAACGGCAGTCATTATTGAAGAATTTGAAGATTCGCTTGACTATGATTTTTCCGAATTGCCCAAAAAATTAAGAATCAAATCAATTTTAGTTGTTGTTTTGGCATGGGTTTCTCTTGCGCTCATTATTGCCGGCATTACTTGGCTTTGTGTTTTAAATTATACAAAGAGGACGTTAGGCACAAAGTGGGCGTTAGGTATATTATTTAGTGGAATTGTTTTAATATTAATCAGCGCTATATTGAAAACTTTTATTTATTATAAAACTGAAAAGTTTGTAAAAAACGTGCTTCCGAATATTCGCAAAGCTAACAGGAAAGCTGAAAAAAGAGAAAGATGGAAAGAAAAAGAAAAAAATAAATAATGATAAATTTCAATTTATCTTAGCGCTGTTTTTTAATTTTCGGGCAGTATTGCACACGACGAAATTCGACGGGTTTCGCCGTTTTTTTACGCTTTTTTCAAAAAACGCTACGCTATAATACCTGTTACGATGCAGGTATACGTTGAACTTGCCATAATTGAAAACTTCTGTATGGACTTCACGCTTCTATACTGCGCAAAGCTCGTAGCCAAAAACAGGGGGCATATTTTCAGGCTGTGCATTGCGGCGGCGTTCGGCGCGTGCTTCGCCGTCGTGCTTCCGCTTTTTAAACTTCCCGTGTGGGCGGCAATTCCGATAAAAATTATTTCGGGCTTAATAATTTGCGCTTTGGGGGGCAAGTATGCGCACGTTAAAGCATACATTAAAATGTCGGCTTGTTTTTTGGGCTTCACCGCGCTTTTGGGTGGTGCGCTTATCGGCGCGTTCTCTTTAGCAGGGATAAGCTATGCGCAAGGTCAGGGCTATATTCTTTCGTCCGTGCCGATAGGCATACCGCTTTTCTGTGCGCTTCTTTTAATAATCTTTGCGCGCAGGCTTGCGGCAAAGTTGAAGAAAGTCGGCAAAACTACGGTTTCCTGTAAAATATGGTCGGGCGAAAAAAGCGTAAGCCTTTCGGGCTTTTTCGACAGCGGAAACAAGGTTTACCATTTCGGACAGCCTGTCAGTGTAATTCCCTTAACTGCGGCAATGAAAATCGTTGACGAAAGCCGAATAAAAGACGCGGTAAAAATACATACTGTTGCAGGAAGTAAAAAACTTAAAATTTTCACGGCGGACAAGATAGAGATAGACTTAGGCGAAAGGACGGAAACCGTCAGAAACGTAATTATAGGAATAAGCCCTTCCGCATCAGGCGGCGCGGTGCTTCATCCCGACCTTTCGGAGGAGTAAAATGTTCGAAAAAATAAAACACCTTCTGTCGCTTATCTTCGGCAAAAACACGCTTGACTACATATGCGGAACGGAAGCGTTGCCGCTGCCCTTTTCGCAGGAGGAGGAAAGCGATAAAATTTCGCTTTTGGAAAGCGGCGACGAACGCGCCAAAGCCGACCTTGTCGAGCATAATCTGCGCCTCGTCGTGTACATAGCCAAGAAGTTCGAGGGCGCGGGCGTTGACGGCGACGATTTGGTTTCCGTCGGCACGATAGGGCTAATCAAGGCTATAAATTCCTTCAAGTCGGAAAAGAACATAAAGCTTGCAACTTACGCATCAAGGTGTATTGAAAACGAAATTTTAATGTACCTTCGCCGTATGTCGCGCTTAAAGCAGGAAATCAGCTTTGACGAGCCGTTGAACACCGACTGGGAGGGCAACGAGCTTCTTTTATCCGACGTTATGGGTACGGACGCGGACAGCGTGTATTCGGACATTGAAGGTGGTGTCGAGCGCGAGCTTTTAAGGGCTTCACTTTCCAAGCTTTCCGCACGCGAGCAGAAAATTATGCGTATGCGTTTCGCCCTCGACGGCGGCGACGAAATGACGCAAAAGGACGTGGCGGACAAACTCGGCATATCCCAAAGCTACATATCCCGCCTTGAAAAGAAGATAATTTCCAAGCTCAAAAAGGACATATCAAAACAAATTTAAAATACATAATCCCAACCTTGCTTCGGCCTTACATATTTCAAAAGGGAGGGATTAAATATGTTACAGAAAGTAGTAATCTGCGGAGTGGACACCTCGGGCTTGCCGCTTTTATCTTCCAAGGAGCAGGAAGAGCTTATGCGCAGAATAAAGGCGGGCGATGAGGCGGCGAGGGAGAAATTCATCGTCGGCAATATGCGCCTCGTGCTGTCGCTTGTAAGAAGGTTCTGGGCGAAGAACGCGAATGCGGACGACGTTTTCCAAGCCGGCTGTGTTGGGCTTATAAAGGCGATTGACAACTTCGATATTTCCGTCGGAGTAAAGTTTTCCACTTACGCCGTGCCGATGATATTGGGTGAAATTAAAAGATATTTAAGGGACGGCAATTCCCTGCGCGTTTCGCGTTCCATACGCGACACCGCGTACCAGATTTTGAAGGTGCGTGAAAAGTTAGAGGTTGACGACGAGGACGTGACCTACGACAAAATCGCAAAGGAAATGAATATCGCCGTTTCCGAAGTGGCTTACGCTTTGGACGCGATTTCCGACCCCGTTTCCCTGTACGAGCCTGTATACAATAAATCGGGCGATACCCTTTTGTTGATGGACCAGATTTTCGACGCGAAAAACAATGACGAGGTGTGGACGGAAAAAGCCGCGCTGTACGACGCGATTTCCAAGCTTGAAGGCAGGGAAAAGAAGATACTGTTTTTGAGATATTTCGAGGGCAAGACGCAAACTGAAATATCGCAGGAAGTGGGCATATCCCAAGCGCAGGTTTCGAGGTTAGAGAAAACCGCATTAAAACAAATTAAATCTTGTATATCGTAAAATTTTAAGCCGCGGCGTGTTAAATAACGCGCCGCGGCTTTTTATAGTTTCTTTATAAAATTGCTTGTCGTACCGCAAGCGTTTCGGAAAAGCCGATTTTAAAATTATAGCAATTAAACGCTTGACAATATAATACTATGTAATGTATAGTATAATTCCAAGGCGGACAAGCGGAATAATAAACACAACAAAAATTTTTTTGATAAACGGTTAAACTTTTTGCTTTAAGTCAATAATTTTGAAAACGCATTTAAAGGAGGCGGCAGATGATAGCAGCAGACTGGGTGGCAATAGTTGCCGTGTTGGCGGTTTGCGCAGGCGGCGCATTTTTGGGCTTCGGCAAGGGTTTAAATTTTTTCACTGGCGGAATTTTCGGAATTATAATTTCGATAGTAGTCTGCTATTGGATTGGCGGACTTGTGCTCGACTTTAAGTTCGTGCAGGAAATTTTAAATAAATTCACCGCCGCGCTTTCTAACAAAAACGGCTTCTGCGATTTCCTTCTGAAAATCCGCATCGATATAATCGTCTATTATATCGCGCTGTTCATAATAGTTCAGCTTTTGCGAGTACTAATCGTTTACATTTTAAAACACATCGTCGAATCCGACAACGTTGTTTTCAAGATAATAAACAGAACGCTCGGCGCGATTTTCTTTCTGATAATATTCACGCTTATCGTTTTGACCGTGTTCCAGATTATCCACTGGATAGGCGGCTCGACGGCGGCAGGCTTCCGCTTGAAGCTTGACGGCAGTGTGTTCAAGCTCGATAAGCTGTTTGAACACAACCCTCTGTTATCGTTGCCCAAAATGCTTACAAGGGCGTTCAGATAAAGGCAATAAAACTTCATTTCAAAAACTTCGCGTGCGGCAGGCAAAATTCAAGGTCCTGCCGCATATATTATTTAAAAAAGTGTGGTTATTATGGAGTTTACTTTTTCCGAATTAAAGCAAAAGGAAGTTATAAATTTAAACGACGGAAAGCACCTCGGCAAGGTTTGCGATATGTCGTTCACCTATCCCGAAAATAACGTTCTGGGAATTTTCGTCACGGGCTGTAAGGGCTTTAAATTCAACCGTCAGGAACAGTTTATCCCGATGAAGGCTATCACGAAGATAGGCGAGGACGCTATTCTCGTTAAATTTCCGCAGGGCAAACCCGACAAGCCCGACAAGCCGAATTGCCCTCCGCCCAAGCCTCCGCAGAACGGCTGTTGTCCTCCGCCCGACTGCTGTCCGCCCGACCCGTGGCAGGGCAGGCGCAACCTCGACGAATACGAATAATAAAATACGGCGCGCAAGGCTTTAAAGCCTTGCGCGCCTTTATAA
>CAMWPZ010000065.1 GCA_947176305.1 uncultured Clostridia bacterium | reverse complement strand
TTATTATATCATAGTTTCGAAAAATGTCAAGCTTTTGCGTGCAATTTTCAAAAAATGTTAAAAACTCAAAATTTTCAGCATAAAGCACAAAAAAACCGCCATGTTTGCACTAAGGCAAGCAAGGCGGTATTTTCGAAAATGCTATTAAAAATCAGTAAAAAAGGCAGCAAAAAAACCCAACCGCTTAAAAGTTAAGCTCATGACGCAAACCCGCAGAAATTTGCGGCGTTGCCTCAAGGTTGAGTCTGTTTCGCCCCCTCTATGGGTGAGCAGGACGGGAAGCCCCTTCATCTCTAATCTATCAGTCCGCCGGATACAATGCCGCCGACGGATACGGGATATAAACCCGACTTATTTCAGACGGGTGAGTGAAGCGCAGGGCGCACAGCGAGAGCGGAGGAAGTATACGTGTTGTTATTTCCACCGGCAGCCGTAAGGTAATAGGCATTGTTAGCATTGTTGTTGTTGCCGGAACGCAGCCAGGAAACAGAAAGCTCCCGCCCCTTAATCCGCATTATAGCAGAACGCGGTTAAAATTTCAATCGTTTTGCTCTTTAATTTTTTCGCGCGTACTCTTTACCCAGCCCTTTAAAAGTCGGGTAATCTCGTTTATCTCGCGCGAGATTATAACGAGCTGCCGCATATTTATCGCCTTTTTCTGCTTGGCGGTTTCGGCGTAGAAGTCCAGAATATTCAAATCCACCTGCACCGCCTTCTGGAAATCGCGGCGGCGCTCTAAATCCCTTTCGTAGTTCGCGCGGTACAAATTTTCTATTATATCCACCGAACGGTTCTGCAATCGGGTAATTATGCTCCACCTAAGTTTCTTGGGCGACTTTTCGGTGATTACGAATATGTATTCACTCAGCTTTTTAGCACGCGTGAACACCGCCATTTCCTTGTCGTGCGGCGGGTCGAAGTCGGGTATGCGGAAGGGCTTTCTGCCTACGTTTTGCTCTGCGCCTTCGGGCAGGGGCTTTTCCTCCTCCTCCGCCTCCGCTTCCGCCTTATCGTTGGGGGTTTCGTTTTCGAGTTCGGATTTTATTTCGCCGTTGATAAAATCGATAAACAACTGTAAATTATCTTCGTTTTCCATGTTTTAACCTCATATAAATTCCGTCGTTAGCTATAAACGATAGCTTTTTGAAAAGCTCTGCCTGCAGTTTGAAGCAGTTGCCGTACATAAGATGACCTCGGAACGAAGCGAGCGACATCTGCACGCGTTCGCTGTCGATTAATCCGTCGAAGTAGGCTTTTTTTAGAAGCCTTGCCCTCCAACGCATTCGTCGTTTGGTCTTCTTCTTTACGGTTTTTACGAGCCTTCCGGTTGAAGTTACGAAGTAACGGAAGCCGAGATAAGTCACGCCGTTTTTGAGCGGGAATATCTGTGTTTTTGAATTTAAAGTCAGCCCTAAGCGGGCGATTACCTTTTTTATTTCCTCCAAAGCGTTTCGGACGACGTCCTTATCCTCGTGAACGAGAACGAAGTCGTCCATATAGCGCGAATAGACCTTAATGCGCAGCTTTTCCTTGACGAGGCGGTCAACCTCGTTGAGATAGAACATTCCGAAAACCTGACTCGTCTGGTTGCCGATAGGTATTCCGCGCTCGGTCCGCAACGACGAAATGCCGAGCGGCTGTATGCCGTAGCGGTTTAAATATTCCGCGCGGGTGTGGTAGCTGTCGATGCAGTTCGCCACCAGACTTTTAAGCCGTTCGTCGTTTATCTGCGAGCAGAACACTTCCTTTAACTGTCTGTGCGGAATTCCCGGGAAATATTTTAGAATGTCGCACTTTAAAAAATATCCGTCGGTGCCGTGCCTGCGAACAAATGAGTGCAGCATATCTTCGAAGCGCCGCATTGCAAAATGCGTGCCCTTGCCTATCTGGCAGACGCAGTTATCTAAAATCGCCCTTTTGGAAAAATAGGGCATAAGCAAATCGTCGCACAGAACGTGCTGCACTATTCTGTCGGAATAGTGCAAAGTCTGTATTTCGCGCATTTTAGGCTCGTAGACTACGAACGCGGTATATTTGCCGAACTTGAACGTTCCGTTTTTAAGGCGGCGGTAAATGTCGTAAACGTTGTTTAAAATAGACATTTCGAACCTTACCAGCGGCTTTTTATCGCGTTTGCCAAGCCTTCCCTTCAAATGCGCTTTATAAAGCGATCGGTAAGTGAATAACTCGTCAAAGGTTACGTTTATCATTGGTATTAAAATTGTAATAATGGTTTTGTGGTATTACAATTTTACCAATATTTTCCATATCTTGTCAAGAATTAATTTGTCCTGCTTATTCTCTTAAACGGGCGCAAACCGTTGCAAAATGCGCCGCGCTGTGGTAAAATTTGTATAATTATAATTTACACAGTTGAGGAATTAATATTGCCGAAAAAAGCAATAACTCAATACGGTGGAATTTTATTCGGGAAAGCAAATGAAAAAGAGTTCTGTAAAACTCAATAAAAGCGCGGTATTAAACGCGGTTAAAGCCGTGCTGTCGTCAAGGTTCTTTCCGTTCCTTACGGCGGCAGTCGTTATTTCGTGCTACTATCTCGGCTGGGATTTAGTCACTTTCTACTATATGGCAATCGTCGGGATAACTATGGTCTTGCTTTTAGACGATATTTCACCTCTTTTCGGCTTGTTCCTTTTTATGAACGTAATGATTTCGAGAAAGAACTCGCCCTCCGCCACAGTCAACGCAAGCCACTACTATTCCGAGACGGAGAACGTCGCGCAGATAATCGTGCTCATTTCGCTTTTCGTGATTGCCGTGATTTACAGAATAGTTTTAACGGGCGTAAAACGCAAATTCAAGCCCACGCCGATATTTTACGGGCTGTGCGTGCTTGCAGCGGCGTTCATAATGAACGGCGTTGCCGCCGCAGGATACGACTTGAAAAACATTGCTTACGGCGTGTTTATGGCGTTCTTCTTCCTCGTGGTATTCACGCTTATGAAGGACAACGTAAGCCCTTCAAAGCAGACCTTTGAAAGAATTGCGTGGGCGTTTATAGCTTTAAGCGTGCTTTTATTGATAGAGCTTACGGTTGCGTATGCTAAATACGGCATAGTACAGGACGGGCATTTTGACCGCAACAAGCTTATGTTCGGTTGGGGCATTTACAACACGATGGGTATGCTTATTATAATGTGTATACCCTCCGCTACCTATCTTGCAGGCAAGTACAAATACGGCTTCCCTTTCACAGTTTATTCCTTCGTTTTGTTCGTAGCGGCGTTCTTTACTTTAAGCCGTCAGGCTATGCTCGGCGCGGTGATAATTTCACCCGTAAGCACGGTTATCCTTTTAGTCAAGGGTAAAAATATGATACCCAACCTGTTAATCACCGCAGCGTGCCTTATCGCGGGCATAGTGGTTTTGGGGCTTAAGCAGGACGTGCTTTTAGACTATATTATAAAGACGTTCAAGGCGCTGTTCGTAAACGGCGAATTACACGGCAACGGCAGAATGGAAATTTACCGCGCCGCAGTCAGAAACTTCAAGTCCGCCCCCGTATTCGGCACGGGGTTCTTCGTGGAAATACCGAACGCGGCGAACTTTGTCGGGCTTTCAATAATACCCGCAAGGTATCACAACACCTTGCTTCAGATGCTTGGCGCGTGCGGCGGATTCGGAATTATCGCTTACTGCGTTCACCGTTTGCAGACGGTAATCTGCTATTTTAAAAACGTGACGGTTGAAAGAACGCTCATCGCGCTGACGGTGTTTTCCCTGCTGCTCGTTAGCCTTTTCGACAATCATATGTTTAACCTGTTGCCGACAATAGTTTACAGCTGTCTTATCGCGGTGCTCGTCAAGTCGCAACCTAAAGAAAAAACGGAAACGCAAAGCGGCGGGCAAGCTCAATAAAAAAATAAAGCGGACTTTTAAGTCCGCTTTTTTTATACCGTTTTGATTATTCGCCGCTGTGGTCGAAAAGGACCATAAACGCGCCCTTTACGATAATTTTGAAATCCAGCCACAGGCTTTGCCTTCTTATATACTCGATATCGAGGCGCACCCACTCGTCAAACGAAATTTTGTTGCGCTTGGGCTGTATCTGCCAAAGACACAAAAGCCCGACTTTGACGTCAAGGCGGTGCATCTGCTCCTCGGTGTACTCCTCGACTTCTTCGGGAATAGGCGGACGCGGTCCTACCACGCTCATCGAGCCGCCCAAGATATTGAAAAGCTGCAGTAGCTCGTCAATAGAAAACCTTCTGTAAAATCTTCCGACCCTCGTTATTCTGGGGTCGTTTTTCATTTTGAACGCAGGGGGGTCGGCTTCGTTCAATCCCGCCGCGATAAGCTCCTTTTTCCTTTCCTCCGCGTCGGGCACCATAGTTCTAATTTTGGCTATCCTGAACTTTTTGCCGTTCTTGCCCACGCGCCAAGAAAGATAGACGGGACTGTGGAAGTCTTCGAGCCATTTTATTAAAAGACACAAAAGAATGAACCACGAAAGGATAATCAAAAGCAGAAGCGACGAGAAGATATCGAACAGCCTCTTGAAAAAGCAGTACCAAGCGTAGCGGAAGCCCCTCTTCTGGAAGGATTTTTCCGCTGCCTCTTTCCGATTAAGTTTTTTGGTGCTGCTTTCGGAACTCATAGTTTTATTTTTTGGCGGTAATTTCTCCGCCGCCTTTATAGATACTGCTTTCGGGAATAACTCCCCGCACTGACGAGAGCGGATAGATATTGGTGTTTCTACCTATCACCGTCCCGGGATTTAACACGCTGTTACAGCCGACCTCGACGAAATCGCCGACAAACGCGCCGACCTTTTTCAAGCCCGTGTTTATTGTTTGGCCTTCCGCCTTTATGCTTACGGGCGATTTATCCGACTTGATGTTCGAAGTTATCGCGCCCGCGCCCAAGTGGGCTTTGTGTCCTAAAATACTGTCGCCGACGTAATTGAAATGCGGCGCCTGTACGCCGTCGAATAAGATTACGTTTTTCAGCTCGGTAGAGTTGCCCACCACACAGCCGCGCCCGATAAGCGCGCCGCCGCGGATAAAAGCGCAATGCCTTACTTCCGTTTCTTCGCCTATTATGCACGGTGCGCCAAGGTGCGCCGCAGAGGAAATTTCCGCGCTTTTATGTACCCAGACGTTCGGCAAAACCTCCGCAAAATCGCTTTTTTTAAGCGTTTTGCCTAAGCTTATAATAAAATCTTTAAGCCCTGCAAGCGCTTCCCAAGGGTATTTAAAAGCCTTTAAATATTTTTCCGCAAACGTAAAATTCAAATCGTACAGGCTCAACGTTTCCACGAGATTTCCTTCCCTTTGATTATTACGTTTATATAATATTCCTCTATTTATAATTCTAACACGGCGTACTATTAAAGTCAATTATAATGAAAAATATTTGCCAAATTTCGCCAATTTTCGCCGTGCGCTTAAACGCATATGCCTTGTAATTAAAGCGTTTTTATAATTATGCGTAATTTAAGCGGTTTTTACGCAAAAAATAAAGCCGGCTTATCCGAATATAGCGGATAAGCCGGCTTTAAAGCTTAATTAAAGTGCGCGGATAGAATCGACGGGCTTTTTGCGCGATGCAAGGAATACGGGCAAGAACGTTGCGATAAACGCGGTAACCACCGCTATTGCAAGCATCATTCCCACCGAGGCAAACCCGAACACGAACAGCGAAACCCCAAGCCCCAAGGACTTTTTAATTACGCCGTTCAACACTATGCACAGCACGAACGTACCTACAAGCGACAGTACCGTGCAGATGCCCGATATAATTCCCGCTTCCGAGAAGAATATTTTGAACACGTCCACTCCCCTCGCGCCTACTGCGCGCAGGATTCCTATCTCCTTGCGCTTGTTGGAAATCGACATAGAAATGAAGTTAAACATAAGAAGCGCCGCGAACACTGCAAACACAATTCCCACCCACAAAAAGACGGTTTTTAAAAGGTCTGCCGTTTCGTTTGCAAGCTGTACGGTCGAGTAAAGGAAGGAATTTAAAACGTAATAAACGTCGTTATCGTTTCTGTTGTTCTCGCCGAGGTGAGCGGCAAGCTTATTGTACGTTTCCTCCGTGCCGTCGTAGGGAATGATAATTCCCGCGTAAATTTCCTCGCCCGTCGGCTCGTATCTGGTATTTACGTCACCGAAGCTGTTGAAGACAATCTCGTTTTTAATGAAGTTTTCCGAAAAGTAACAACCGCTGTAATAACTGTCGCCGTTGGGGAGGTTTCCGTAGGAAGTGAAGACGCCGACGATTTTAATGGGATATGAAATCGGCGCGTTTCCGTAATAATCGTAAACCAGCGTCGTTTCTATATCGCCGCTGAATTCAAGCACTTTCTTAACCTCTTTATTTGCTTCTTTCAGGTAGTCATTATCGAAGTTGTCGTCACGTCCCGAAAGCGCATAAGTATAGGTTGAAAATCGGAAAACCCTGTTGCTTATTTCACCTTCCACCGCGTATTCGAGATAATCTTCGTCTAACTCCTCGCCTCGGTTTTCGAAGTCTTTTATTATTTCCTCTCTTATTTCGTCGCGTTGGCTTTCGTAATACCTTTCTTGCAGGTTAAAATAGGCAAGGTTGTCTACGGAAATTATAATTTCGTCGTAGGCAAGGCTGTTTTTCCCTTCGCGGTTGAACATAACGGGCAATGCGTCTTCGCCGTAGGCGCTCACGCCGCCCAGCCACGTATTGATTTCTTTGTCGGTGTCGATTATATTCAGCGAGCCGTAAAAATTTCTGTTGAATCTGTCGTCGTTTTTCGGGTAATTTTCAAGGTAGCTTTCCGATACGAACGCAAGCTGGTGCATATTCTCCGTCAGCGTATAATTGAAACGCGCGACGAGAGTATAGTTGACGTTATCGGAATTTCTTTTAAGCTCGTCGAAGTCGGAAGAAATTTCGCCGCTGTCGAACACTCCGCAGATTTTCATTGCGTACATTTTTCCGCCCGACAGGTTAATTACAATGTATTTTCCCAAAACGTCGTTCGCGCCGTTTACCGTTACCTCGTAATCCGCCGTAAACTGATATTGTCCGTCCGCAGTAGCGTTATAGAACTTCGAATTCTTCATAACGTCCAGAAAGTAGCTCGATATGCAGATTTCGTCATCGTTTACTGGGTATTTGCCGCTTACCATTCTGGAACGGATAGCGTGGTTTTCGGGAACGTAGGTGTAGCTTGTAATTTCCGCGCGGTAGTACGAGGTGTAGTCATTGCCTGAAATGCGGACGTTGTCCACAGAGCGTGACTGCGACGAATAGTAAGCGAGAGCGCCTTCACCGAACTCTTTTTTAAGGCTTTCATACTCGTCGGGGGTGAAATCGACTTGCCGGGAAAAGAGATAATCGCTTCCGTCGCCGTAATCGTACGCGTAAGATTTATTGAGGTTGAGATATTCTATTCCGCTTTCGGCGAACGATTTCGAAGCGACCTTGTCTCCGTCGTAAACCATAAGCGTCGAAAACAGCCCGAACATGGTAAACGCGATAAAGGACAAAAGAATGGTGAAAACCAACCTTACGGGCTTTAACTTCAAGCCCGACGCACCTATCTTTATAGCCTTAGCCGCAGGCAGGCGCGAGCGGATAAACTTGCTGTCCTCTTTGGTGTATTCCTTCAATTTCACCGCATCCGCTTCTGTATTATTAAAGCGCTCGGTTTCGCCGTTGTCGCCCATGCGCGCGGCTTTTTTAAAACTTGCAATCTCCGCTTCGCCCTTGGTGACGATGACGTCGGTCTGCGTATTCAAAATAAAGTCCTGAATGGTCTTTATATTCTTCTTCGTAAGGCTTGCGCCGCTCTTTATGGAAAGCGTGTTTTCGCCTATTATGCTGACGTTTTCGTCAACCTGCTCGGGCGCGATATAACTTTTGGAAACGTCGGAAATTATTTTTCCGTCCTTTAATTCGACAATTCGGTCGCCGTAAATTTCGGCAAACTCCCTGTCGTGAGAAACTACGATTACAAGGCGGGTTTCGGAAAGCTTTTTCAAGGTATCGAAAACCTGCTTGCCCGTGTTCGAATCGAGCGCGCCCGTAGGCTCGTCCGCCATTATAATCTGCGGGTCCTTGACGAGCGCGCGGGCTATCGCTATGCGCTGTTTCTGTCCGCCCGATAAAGTGTTGGGCTTGCGCTTTGCGTACGCTTCGAGGTCGACGTCCTTCAAAAGCTCGTTAATCTTTTCCCTGTCCTTGGGCTTGCCCTGAAGTTCGAGCGCGAGCGCGATATTGTCCTCTACGTTGAACTCATCGAGGATATTGTATTCCTGAAAGATAAAGCCGACGAAGGTGTTTCTGTAGCTGTCGAAGTCCGAACCCGAAAACTCCTTTGAGCTTTTGCCTTTGACTATAACCTCGCCCGACGACGGCTCGTCCAGTCCGCCGCTGACGTTTAAAAGCGTCGACTTGCCCGAGCCGGATTTGCCGAGCAGAAAGACAAGCCCCGTTTCCCCGAACGAAATGGAAACGTCGTCCAGAGCCTTGGTTTCAACGCCGCCCTTGGACTTATAAATTTTTGTTACGTTCTTAATTTCAAGCATACGCTTCTCTCTATTGCTTTCAATCGTTACTACTGTGATTATACGATAGATACAGTTTCTTGTCAATGTTTTTTTTGTCGATTTTTGGAAGTTTGTTTATCCTTTTAAATAAAAACGGATTGACAAGCGGGGCGCGTTTATTTTACAATTATACGGTACCGCTTGGGAATAGTTTTAAGCGGAACGAAATAAATATAGATATAATATACCGATGAAATTTAAAGCGGTTTTTCATATAGACGGAGTAAAAATTGAAAACTATTAAATATAATTCCTATCTTGGGGCTGAGGGCGTAAACCGCCTTGACTGCGAGTTTATAAATTGTAACGTTAAAATTTACGGCACGAACGGCGGCGATTTCAGGGTAGAACGCGCACACCACTCTTACATAAGGATATCCGAACACGACGGAATTTTAAGACTTAAACAGCTCAGAAAGCCTTTCTTCCACAAAGCCGAAATAATTATCTATGCGCCCGTTTCAGCCCTGCCCGACGCAAGTCTTAAAATCAAGCGCGGCAGTCTGGAAATTGACGGTGCAAGGTGCGCGAACTTACATATCACGGGCGGCGAGGTCAGCGTTTCCATCGCTAACTCCTCCTTCTCGTACGCGAACGTCAACCTTAAAAGCCTTAAACTTGACTGCGCGGACATTTCGTTTGAAAATTCATTCATCTGCGCGGCGGACAGCGGCAAGGTGATTATGGAAAACAGCCTCTGCCATAAAATGGACCTGACGGTCAAGTGCGGAAACCTCGGAATTTCCCGACTTAAATGCAGGGACGGTGCGTACACCGTCGAGGAAGGCAGTATAAATTTAACGCTTGACGGAGAGGAAGAAGATTATTCTTTAAGCCTGCTTGCAAAAAACGGCACGTGCAACCGCGAAAACGCTTCGGGCGGAGCGTACGCGCTTAAAGCGTACACGGGCAACGGAAATATCGTCGTCGATTTCAACGGCAAGCCCGCCGCAGAGGTTGCCGCAGGCGCGTAACATTTACATAATTATGATAGAGGAAAACGTTAAAAAACTTCTTTCCGAAATTCCAGAAAAGAACATATACGGCGAAAAGGTCACCCTCGTTGCGGCGGTAAAGTTGCAAAACGCCACGGACATTAACCGCGCAGTAAACGCAGGGATAACCGACATAGGCGACAACCACGTTCAGGAATTTAAGGAAAAGTACGGATTTATAACGGGCAACCCCCGCCGCCACTTTATCGGGCATTTGCAGACCAACAAGGTGAAATACCTTATCGGCAAGGTTGATTTGTACCACTCCTTGGACAGGCTTGCACTTGCGGAAGAGCTTTCAAAGCGCAGTTTAAGCGCGGAAGTCGTTTCAAGCGCCTTGTTGCAGGTGAATATCGGTGACGAACAATCAAAGGGCGGTTTTGCTTTTGACGAGGCGCTCGACGCGTACAAAAAAGCTACGGCAATGCCCTCACTAAAGTTAAAAGGGCTTATGGCTATGCTCCCCTTCACGGACGATTTACAGCTTTTAAAAAGGCTTGCGGCGAAAATGAGAGAGCTTTTCGAGCGCGTAAGGGATTTGGACGGCGGCGCGGAATACCTTTCAATGGGTATGAGCGGTGATTATAAGCTGTGTTTAGACGCAGGAAGCAACGTTATCCGCCTCGGCACGGCGATTTTCGGACAAAGAAACTATAATTAAATAAAAATATGCGCGGCGGCGCCTCATGAAAGAGG
>CAMWPZ010000064.1 GCA_947176305.1 uncultured Clostridia bacterium | reverse complement strand
AATAAGCGCCCCGCAGCTTTGCGGGGCGCTTAAAGCTTTTGATTAATTTCAGGAAGGATTACCTACGCTTTCGTAGTAGTAAGCAAACATCAGCCATGCGTTGGACTCTGCTCCGTTGCCGTGCGTCGTGCGGATAAGCATGTTCAGCATATCCACAAGCTTTTTGTCGGCTTTGATAAGTCCGTACAGTTCGCCTTCGTTCTTGATTGCGTCGTAATAATACTTCTTCATCTGCGCGGTGTAGTCCACAACGCCGAAGTTGAATATTCCGTTGTCAATCATTTCTATCAACGAGTGACCGTTCTTGTCGAAGTAGTTGACGTGAAGGAAGTCGATATATATCGGCGAGCCGTAATTATAATCGGCGGTTACCTCGTAGTAGTAGTTGCCGTTAAGCGCTACGGGTATCGCAAGATAGTACTCGAACGAAGTGTTGTCGGGGTCGTACGTCCACATACCGTAAGCGGTAGAGCAGGTGCGCAGCGTTTGTAAATACGTTTTGCCCGTGAACTCGATTGTGAAGTTATACTTGCCCGTAGCCAGCGCGTAGTGCATAGCCGCCTGAACGTGATAGGTCTTGCCCGCTTCGAGGTAAACGTACTTGTAGAATTCGGACGCACCGAAGTGTTCAAGCCTTACGTCGTCGTCCTGCTCGGCGAGAACTCTGTCATTCTCGTCCATTACGATAATTCTGGGGTCAACGGCTTCTTCGAGCGCTTCCGAGCTGAACAGGTATATACCCGTCTTCGTGGGCTTGAAAATATATTTCAAACCGCCTCCGTCGTTGAGGTTGAGCATCTTCCTTACGTTCGCGTAGTTCACGCCTTCCTTAGCGGTGAGCGCGTTTTCGAAGGTAAGTCCCAGTATGGGGTTGTCGGTCTTGAAGCAGAAATCTTCCTCGCCGTTTCCGTGGCTTCCGCCGAAGTGCATATAGTAGTAGCAGAATTCAAGCCACTGGTCGTCGTACTGAGTGTCGCCGTCTTTAAGAAGCGATTGCTGGGTTTTGTAGAATTCTTTGATAAAGTCGTCTATAATCGCCTTGCGCTCCTCGTTTACGGGCAAAAGCTTGTTATCCGAGAAGTCCTGCAAATAGTAGCTTTCGATTAAATATTCGCTGTGTCCGTACTGGAACAGAAGCGGCGTGGTTTCCGGATGAGGACGGTCGTAGTTCGAAAGGCGCCAGAACGAAAGGTTATACAGCGTTGCGTCCGTTCTCGAACTCGATTCAGTCGTGAACTTGCTCGATTTGAGGTGCTTTTCCGCCCAGAGAGTGGAGAAGTTGAAGTCCGCCAAAAGCAGAGCCTTCTGGTCCATACCCGTTGCCGGATCTTTATAGGTTACGTAGTAGTACGGGTCGGTTGCCGTCGGCTTGGTTAAATAGCCAACCTCGAAGTTCTGTCCGTTCTTCACGTATTTGCCGTTTTCAACGGTAAGTCCGTCTACTACGGAAGTACGCTGGTCAATCGCCTTTCCTAAGTCGATTTCCGTTATGGGGCGGATGGTTATGTTTCTTATGGAAGCCTTATCCGCGCCTTTGTCCTTCTGCTGGTCCTTTATATATATAAATGAAAGGTCAAGCGTAATTGTATGGTCTGCAACGTAAACGGCTTTTGCTTCCTGCCAGCCGCCGCTGTTGCCGCTGTGCGTGCCGACTATCGTACCGTCCAAAAGCGCGTATAAGAAGTCGCAGTCGGTTTCGGTGTCTACGTTGTACTCGTAAGAGAGCGCTTCGCCGCTGTTGAGGGTTATCGTCGAATAAACTATCGCAAAGGAATATCCCTTCTTGGAGTTGGAAGCGGTTAAATATTTGCTTCCGTTTTCTTCTTCGAGTACCCAAGGCCAGCTGTAAGGCGCGTCGTTCTCGTTGGTTTCGGGACGGTAATTGTTGAGCCTGCCCGACGTTCCCGTGCCGTTTATTGCATTTTCTATTTCAGAAGAAGCGGGCATCGCAAGTCCTTCCGTGGGCTTTACGCGCTCGGTAGGCAAATCTTCGTCATCGTCTTTATCCTTCTGAACGTAGTCGTCGGAGGTGTAGGTATTGAAAAGTCCCTTCCAAACGGCTTCGTTAGGCAGAGTACCCATACTGCGGTAAGCAACCGCGCCGTACCTGTCTACAATGATAGTGGTGGGGAAGTTGTTGATGCCGAACATATTGGTAACGCCCGCGCTGTCGTAAGCCATATCGAACGTAAGTCCGCGGGATTCCTTGAAGTTCTTTATATCGTTTAAGTTATCCTGATTTGAAAGCGCGACGATAGCAAGCTTATCCTTGTAAGCATTGTACGCACCCTCGATAGCGGGGAACTCCGCCTGACAGGGTCCGCAGGTAGTAAAGAAGAAGTTTAAAACTACCGCCTTTATATCGGTATTTGCAAACAGTCCCGAAAGCGTGCGCCTTGCTCCGCCGACCTCGTTATACGCGAAGTCGTACATAATATCGCCGACCTGATAGCTCGTGCCGGACGAAGCCGTGGTCGAAATAACCTGTGAAGGCACGCCTATCTCCACAACCGCCTTGTCCGCTTCGGTCGCATATTCCTTACCTACTTCGAGATAATATCCGTCGGGCAGAGAGCTTTCGTCGATTTCTATATCGTAAACGCCCTTATCGAGAGAGAACTCGACGATACCGTCAATGGAAATACCCGACATAACTACCGCGCCGTTTTTGAGCGCGTTTACGCGTACTCCGTTGAGCTTAAGTCCGCCCATAGAGTTTATTTTAACGGTGTAAATTCCGTTGTATACCTCGGGATCGCCCTGCTCGCCGCCGCCTTCGGGCGGAACGTAGCCCGCAGGCTCCCTGTACGCGGGGTACTTGGAGTAGTCGGCGTTCTTATTGCAGGCAGTCACCGCCGTACTTACGCAAACCGCCGCGCAAGTCAACAGCGCACCTATAAGCGCCTTTTTTATCTTTCCCATAAAAACCTCCTGAATTGGTTTTTCGTGTTGTTCTGTCCTGTTTGCTTTTGCAAAAAAGCAACAAAAATGCACTATACATTAATATAATACCACGAAAGCCGGCTTTTAAGCAAGCAAAAGTGTATAAAAAATGCAACTACTTTGTATAAATGCAGATTATATCACTATTTTTTTAATTTTTATTCATATTTTTCCGTATAATGTATATTTTATGCAGTTTTTCGCGTTGCAGTGTACCTCGGGGTGCATTAAACAAAAAAATCACGCTTTTTTTGTTTAACGCGCGGCAAGAGGTTTATATTAATAATGTAAAGAAAATTCAAGCGGTATTTTTATATGGAAAAGAAGAAGGACGCAAAGCACGGCGAAGCCGAAAAGGAAAAAGAGGAAGGGGCGCAAGAGGCAGAGGAAGCAAGCGAAAACAAAGAGCTTTCCGAGCTTGAAAAGGCGCAGGCACTTGCCGAGGACTATAAACGCAAGTGGTATTCGGTTTCCGCCGAGTACGACAATTACAGAAAGCGCAACGCCGCGGCAATTTCCAAAGCCTACGCCGACGGAACTGCGGAAGCAATTTTAAAGCTTCTGCCCGTTGCGGACAACTTCGGCTACGCGCTCGATTCGGCTTCGGACGAAAAGACCAAGGCAGGAATAGACAAGGTTATAAAGAGCTTTAAAACGATATTAAGCTCGCTCGGCGTTGAGGAAATAGAAATAGCGGCAGGCGCACCCTTTAACGAGGACGAAATGGAAGCCGTAATGAACTTCCCCTGCGAGGAAGGCGAAACCCCCAACACCGTAAAACAGGTTCTTAAAAAGGGTTACCGTCAGGGCGAAAAGGTTATCCGCTTTGCTCAGGTCACAGTAATCAGTGAATAATAAATTTAAAAATTAATCGCGGCAGACCGCAGGCAAGCGGAGCGCGGAGGAGAATTTATGGGAAAAGTAATAGGTATCGACTTAGGCACGACTAACTCGTGCGTGGCGGTAATGGAAGGCGGCGAGCCCGTCGTAATCGCTAACAGCGAAGGCAACAGAACTACGCCTTCGGTAGTATCGTTCAAGGCTGACGGAAGCCGTATCGTCGGACAGGCGGCAAAGCGTCTTGCAGTCGCGTCGCCCGATAAAACGGTCATTTCAATCAAGCGTCATATGGGCGAGGCTTACAAAGTAAATATAGAAAAGGGCTATTCCCCTCAGGAAATTTCCGCAATGGTGCTTTCTAAGCTCAAAGCCGACGCGGAAAGCTACCTCGGCGGCAAGGTTACGGACGCGGTTATCACCTGCCCCGCATACTTCAACGACAGCCAGCGTCAGGCAACCAAGGACGCGGGCAAAATTGCAGGACTTAACGTTCTGCGTATAATCAACGAGCCTACGGCGGCGGCGCTTGCTTACGGCTTGGATAAGCAGGAAGGCAGCCAGAAGGTCATGATTTACGACCTCGGCGGCGGTACGTTCGACGTTTCTATTCTTGAAATCGGCGACGGCGTTTTCGAAGTTCTTGCAACCAACGGCGACACGCACCTCGGCGGCGACGACTTCGACAACAAGATTATCGACTTCCTCGTTGAAACCTTCAAGAAGGATACGGGCGTAGACCTTTCCAAGGACAAGATGGCAATGCAGAGGCTTAAGGAAGCCGCAGAAAAGGCCAAGATTGAGCTTTCTGGTATGAGCACGACGAACATCAACCTTCCGTTCATTACGGTTGTTGACGGAGCGCCTCAGCACCTTGATATAGATTTATCCAAACAGAAATTCGACAGCCTGACCGCTGACCTCGTTGAAAGAACGGTAGAGCCCATGAAGAAGGCAATGCAGGACGCAGGCCTTTCCTACGGCGATATAACAAAGGTCATTATGGTCGGCGGCTCGACGCGTATTCCCGCCGTATTCGATAAGGTTAAGTCCATAACCGGCAAAGAACCCTTCAAGGGCATCAACCCCGACGAGTGCGTTGCAATCGGCGCGGCAATTCAGGGCGGCGTTTTATCCGGCGAAGTTAAGGACGTGCTTTTGCTCGACGTTATGCCTTTAACCCTCGGTATTGAAACGCTCGGCGGAGTTTCCACTCCTTTAATCGAGAGGAACACGACTATCCCCGTAAAGAAGAGTCAGGTATTCTCGACCGCGGCGGACAATCAGCCCGGCGTTGAAATCAACGTTTTGCAGGGTGAAAGAAAATTCGCACGCGACAATAAATCGCTCGGTAAATTTATGCTTACCGATATTCCCCCCGCACCCCGCGGCGTGCCTCAGATCGAAGTTACCTTCGATGTGGACGCGAACGGTATCGTGAACGTTACCGCAAAGGACTTGGGAACGGGCAAGAGCACGAATATAACCATTACCGCTTCGACCAACCTTTCGGACGAGGATATCGACAAAGCCGTAAAGGACGCGGAAAAATACGCGGAAGAGGATAAGAAGCGCAAGGAAGCAGTAGACAACAAGAACACGCTCGAAGGTATGATTGACAGTCTTGAAAAGACGGTTAAGGAAGCTGGCGACAAGCTCTCCGACGACGACAAAAAGACCGTTGAGGACGCGGTTGCAAAGGCTAAGGGCGAGCTTGAGTCGGGCGACAACGACAGAATTAAAGCGGCGATTGAAAACTTGCAGAACGAAATTCAGCCCGTAGTCGCTAAAATGTACCAGCAGGCGGGCGGCGCGGCAGGACAGGGCGGCAACCCCGACGGCGGCGACGGTGACACCGAATTCAGACAGCACTAATTGACATATCTGAACAAATTTTACTAAAATATAAAGGGGTGTTTTAACACCCCTTTAAGGCGCATTTAAGGATAGACTTTCTATGGCTAAAAACTACTACGATATTCTGGGCGTATCGAAAAACGCTACGCAGGACGAAATCAAGTCCGCGTACAGAAAAATGGCGAAGCAGTATCACCCCGACTTCCACCCCAACGACAAGGCGGCGGCGGAAAAGTTCAAGGAGATTAACGAGGCGAACGCCGTTCTTTCCGACGAACAGAAAAGAAAGCAGTACGACTTCGAGTTGGAACACCCCGGCATGGGCGGAGGCGGCAACCCCTTCGGCGGCTTCGGCGGCGGTATGGGGGGTATGGGCGGCTTCGAGGATATTTTAAGCTCGATGTTCGGCGGAAGCTTCGGCGGCAGTACCGCGCAAAGGCGCCCCGCACGCGGCGCGGATATCGAACAGACCGTGTCGCTTTCCTTCCTCGACGCGATAAAGGGCTGCTCGAAAGAGATTAGCTATACCCGTAACGAGCCTTGCTCGGCGTGCAGCGGCACGGGCGCAAAGGGCGGTACGGCGTTCAAAAAGTGCGACAGATGCGCAGGTACCGGCAGGGTTAAATTCCAGCAGGATACCATTTTCGGCAGGACCATTCAGGTCGGCGCGTGCCCCGATTGCGGCGGCACGGGTAAGCAGATTCTGGATAAATGCCCCGACTGTAAGGGCAAGGGCTATCAGCGCAAGGAAACGCGCTTCACCATAAATATTCCCGCGGGCGTGGATAAGGACAGCAGTTTAAGAAAGCGCGGCTTCGGTCAGGCGGCGGGCAACGGCGGCGAAAGCGGCGACTTGTACGTCTATTTCAGAATAGAGCCGCACAAACTTTTAAAGCGCGAGGACAGGGACTTGTACGTCACCGTGCCCATATCCTATAAAACGGCGGTTACGGGCGGCAAAATTTCCGTCCCCGGGATAGACGAAACGTTAGAGCTGTCTATCCCCGAATGCACACCCTCGGGCACGAAGTTCTGTATGCGCGGCAAGGGCGTGAGAACTGTAAACGGCACGGGCAATCTGTACGTTACCGTTGAAATCGACGTTCCCCAGAAGCTTGCGCGCGACCAGATAAAGCGCCTTGAAGATTATGAAAATAACGTGCCTTTGAAGTCCTGTGAAAAGATGCAGAAATTTTCCAACGACGTTTCCGCAATCTACGGCGCAAAAATCCAGAAGCAGTAAAAGGGTGGAGTATTATGGTAGAATTTCAGGGCAAATTCGACGGAAACGTTACAAAAAGTCTGAATAACCGTGCTTTTAAAAAATTCTGGTGGCTATTCGTATTATTAAGTTTAATATTTGTCGCGGTGGGCATTATAGGCATAGTTTGCCGTGAGGATAGTCATGATTTGGGCTTGGGTATTTATTTTATCGTGATGGGTGTAATATTTACCCCGTTGGTGTTTTTGTTAACAAAGCTGTTGCAGAAGAAAATAGATAAATCTATGTCCATTATGAGTTCAGATACGACGGAAATCTTTCAGTTTTATCCCGACAGACTTATTATCAATCAAAGAAAAATAAGAAACGGCGAGGAAGAATGTGAATACGAAGCGACTACGAACACCCGCTATTCGTATTTGCATAAGGTTGAAGAAACGCACGACAAATACTTTCTGCGCATTTCGAAGATGCAATCCCACGTGGTTAACAAATGCGATTTAACTCAAGGCACTATTGAAGAGCTAAACTCGATACTCGCCTCGAACCTAGGGTTAAGGTTTAAAAAGATGAAATAATGAAAGATCGCTTAAAAAGCGGTCTTTTTAATTTCGTCATAATTGCGAAAGGTGGCGCGTAAAATAATTTATTATTGCCGTTGTGGATAAACAGTCGTTTAAGCCGCTTTCGGGGCGATTTTGAGTGGTTTATCCACTGAAAGTTGTCCACAATTGCGGCTGTGGATAGTTTTAAAATACAAACGTTCGGATATTCTATCCACAATTTATCCCCAAAATGCAAAAAAAAGTCGGAAATGCGCTAATTTCCGACAAGTTTTTTTATAATTTAATAAAAAGTTATCAACACTGCCTCGAGTTCTTGCACGGGCAACCATCCGCCGCCTGCCTCAAAATTACCTTGCCGCGGCAGGGGATATTGTTATCGGCAAAAATCACCTCGCCGAATCCGTCGGCAATAATTTTTCCGCTCTTGGGGTTTTTGACGGATAAAACGCTGCCTTCAATCGTTGCGTGAACGTCCGAATACTCGAATGATAAGTCGCAGCCCTCCGTGCGGCAGTTTATAAGCTTCAAATTCTTGCAGTAGCAAAGGGGCTGCGTTCCCGTAATAAGGCAGTTTTCAAGCGTAAGGTTTTCCGAGTACCAGCCGAGGTATTCGCCGCGCAGTACCGTGTTTTTGACCGTAACGTTTTTCGAGTGCCAGAACGCGTCCTTGGTGGTAAAGTCGCAGTTTTCAATCGTCGCGTTTTTTACGTACTGGAACGAGTACTTGCCTGTAAGCTTTACGTCCTTTAAATACAGCTTTTTGCTTTCGAACATAAAGTACTCGCTTTCAACCTCGCACCCGTCAATAACCACGCCGCGGCACCGCCAACCGAATTCGGGCGAAACTATTTTGCAGTTTTCAAGGCAAACCCTGTCGCACTCGCGCAAGGCTTTAATGCCGCCGAGTACGCTGTCCGAAATTATTCCGTCCTTGCAGTACCAGAGCGCGGCGCGCGTCAATTCGTCCATTTTGCAGTTTACGGCGGAAAACCCTTCCGCATGCCAAAGGGGGTAGCGGAGGGAGAAGGCGCAGTTTTCGACGCTTATTTCGCGGCACTCTTTAAGCGCGCTTTCACCGTCGGCAGGGCCTGCAAACGTGCAGTCTACAACACTCGTGTTTTTCAGCCCGTACAGTGCGCGTTCCTCGTCCAAAGTTTTTCCTTCGATGCGTGCTTTTAAATTCATATGTGTTTCCGTTAAAAGTTTTTCCTAATTATAATATATAAACCCGACCGTATGTCAAGCGTTTTGAAAATTTCGCGGTAAATTATTTGACATATATTATATAACCATTTATAATACGTTTTACACAACATATGTTCGTCGGAGAACCCGCCGCCGCAGCGGCACGGTTGAAAAGACGTCGGTGCGCCGGTTTTTCAAAAAATAGCCGCAGCGCCTTTTTTATATTTATAGCGATTATGAGAATTCAGCTTTCCGAACATTTCACCTACAAAAAACTGTTGACGTTTGCCGCTCCGTCGGTAATCATGATGGTGTTCACCTCGATTTACAGCGTGGTGGACGGACTTTTTGTGGCCAACTTTGCAGGCGCGGAAGCGGTTGCCGCAATCAACTATATCTTTCCGTTGTTTATGGTGTTCGGCTCAATCGGCTTTATGCTCGGCGCGGGCGGCAGTGCGCTCGTTTCCAAAACGCTTGGCGAGGGTGATAAAGAACGTGCGAACAAGTATTTTTCAATGCTCGTTTACATAACTGCGGGTATAGGTATGGTAATCGCCGTTTCCGGACAGTTTGCCGTACCGTCGGTCGCAAAGCTTATCTGCCATGCGGATAAGGGCGACAAGGTCTACGAATACTGCGTGCTTTACGGAAGGATTCTTCTTGCCACACAGCCGTTCTTTATTTTGCAGAATATCTTTCAAAGCTTTTTCGTCACCGCCGAAAAGCCGCGCTTGGGGCTTATTGCCACGGCATCGGCAGGCGTATTGAATATGGTTTTAGACGCGGTTTTCGTAATGGGCTTCGGCTGGGGACTTGCGGGCGCGGCGATTGCAACGGCTGCAAGCGAGGTGTACGGCGGCGTATTCCCGCTGGTTTACTTCTTCAGAAAGAACGACAGCCTTTTGCGCTTAACCAAAACCAAGTTCTACGCAAAGCCTTTTATAAAGTCCTGCACGAACGGCTCGTCCGAGTTTTTGTCGAACGTATCTTCCGCGCTCGTCGTAATTTTATACAACTACCAGATTAAACGGCTCGTCGGCGACGACGGAGTTGCGGCGTACGGCTCGATAATGTACATAGCAATGATTTTCTTTGCAATGTTTATGGGCTACGCCGTGGGCAGTGCGCCGCTTATGGGCTACAACTACGGCGCGCAGAACAGGCGCGAAATGCAGAACCTGTATAAAAAGAGCCTTATAATTATGGCGGTAACGGGGCTTTCCATGTTCGCCCTTTCAGAGGCTTTGGCAAGCCCGTTCATTAAAATTTTCGGCTATGAACAAAGCTTATACGAAATGACGCTGCGCGGCTTCAGAATTTACGCGTTTATATTCATTTTAGTCGGCTTCAACGTCTACGCCTCGGCATTGTTCACCTCGCTGAATAACGGACTTATTTCCGCGCTGATGTCCTTTTTGAGAACGATAGTCTTTCAGATTTCCGCGGTAATGATTTTGCCGATATTTATGGGGCTTGACGGAGTGTGGACTGCTTCGCTGTTCTCGGACATACTTGCGTTTGTGATTTCAACGGCGTTCCAGATTGCCTACCGTAAAAAGTACGGCTATGCGGGCAAGCTTTTGCCCACGGCGGCGGAGCTTCGCGCCCAAACGCTTAAAAGGCGGAAAATACGCAAATTAAAGATAAAGAGTAAGAGGTCCGCGCGATAAATTAATACGCGATAAAATTTAATAATAAAGCCGCCCTCCGCAAGTTTGCGG
>CAMWPZ010000063.1 GCA_947176305.1 uncultured Clostridia bacterium | reverse complement strand
CTCGGACTATTTGTCCGAGAGCCTTTTAATTTATCTTTATTTACAGCCGCCGCACGTCTTGCAGTTGCCGCTGCACTTCTTCGTAGGTTTCCCCGTTGCGGAATAAATCTCGCCGCAGTAATCCCTTTCGGCAACCTTGCCGCAGTCAGGGCACATAACGGGCATATCGTACCTTTTGACGAGTTCTTCAAACTTTTTTCCGCAGCCTTTGCAAACGTACTGTAATATCGGCATTTACTTTTCCTTTTTGTCCTTACGCTTTTTTCTCTTTCTTCGCGCCGTCTGGTCAAACGAGCTTGACTTTAAAATAAGAAACGCAATCGCAACCGTTAAAACGGCGGTTGCCGCAATTACAACCCAGAACCAAACGGTGGAGGTATTGCTTTCGCTCGTCTGGAACGGCACCGTCATATTCATACCCCAGAAGCCCGCAATCATCGTGGGTATCGCAAGGATAATGGTTATAATGGTCAGCTTTCGCATCGTGTCGTTCGCGTTGTTGGAAATGACCGAGCCGTAAGCGTCCATCGTTACGCTCAAAATGTTCTTGTAGATGTTACAGGTTTCAATCGCCTGCTTGCCCTCGATTATAACGTCGTCGTATAAATCGAGCATTTCCTCGCGCGTGGCAACGCCCTCGACCTTGTAAAGCTTTTCGTGTACCCTCGCGTTTGAGTTCAACGAAGTTGAAAAATACACGAGCGAGTTCTGTAAGTCCAAAAGCTGAATAATTTCGCTGTTGCGCATGGTCCTGCCCATTTCGCTCTGAATACGGTGGGTCTTTCTGTCAATCTGTTTCAGACAGTACAAAAACCTTTTCGCGTTGCCCAGCATAAATTTAAGTACGAACTGCAAAGGGTTTTCGCAAATCACCCTTTCGCGCCCCGTAATAAATTCCTTTAAAACGGTGTTACCCTTTAAGCATACAGTTATTATGCACTTTTCATTATATATAAGCGCGAGGGGCAGGGTGGTGTAGCTGTCGCCGTTGTCGCTTTCCTCGATTAAAGGACAGTCCACGACGAACATACTGCATCCGTCGTCGAATTCGGTACGCGCGCGCTCGTTGTCGTCCAGCGCGGCTTTAATCATATCCTCGGGAACTCCCGTAAGCGCGGCAACCTCGTCGCACTCGCCGTCGTCGGGGTTGACCATATCAATCCAGCAACGGTCCTTGAATTCTTTCAGCTGTTCGAGCGCGCCGCCGCGCGTTTCCGCGCCTGCACCGGTTGTGAAGTATTTAACCATAAGCGTTTCTTCCCTTTTTATTGTGTATAAAAAATGCACGGAAAATTCCGTGCATTGCTGACTGAAAAAATCAAACGCTTGGCTTTTGTACGGAATTAAAATTGCATTTTAAGAATTGAATTAGTTTTAATTGATATATAACTGTCCGATTCCATATCTTGATTATAAACCATTATATTTATTTACGCAAGTATTTGTTAAGAGTTTTCTTTTTCGCCCTCACCGTCGGGGCGGATAATTTTTTCAAGCTCTTCGATGATTTTCTTCAAATCGGTTTCGGTGAACTTCGAGCTTACGAACATGTGCGAAAAAAGGCTGTTCAGATTTTCCTCGAAGTTCTCGGGCAATATCTCGCAGTTCTGGCGGCATAAAGACATAAGCCGTTTTTCGCCAGGGTGCGTCTGTCCGTTCAGCGCGAATATAATATCGAAGTACGATTCCAGAAAAGCCGCCACGCGGTGGTTTACGCTGACCTTGTCGCCGCGCTTCAACGCCTTTATAATCTGGTTGTCGTAGGCGGGCATAGCCTCGTGCAGAAGCTTGAAATTTCTGTCGATGATGTTCTTTTTAAGCTGTTCGGGGAAGGGTATCGAAAACCGCTTCTTCGCAAACGCGAGCCTTCCCAACGGGTCGTAAATAATTTTACAGTTTAAAAGGTTGTGCCACAGACAGGTGGTGTATCCGTTGTATGCGCGGAAGTTTTCGGCAACTGCGGAAACGCCCTCCAAAAACGCGTCGAGGTTGCGGTATATAATGTCTATATCCGGACCGCCTATTAGCGTGCAGTTATCCTCGTATTCCCAGAAGCGGTTGCCCGTTTCTATCTTTTCGCAGAAAGCCGCCAAAAGGTTTCTGCGCGCGCTTTCGCTGATGCCCTTCGTGCAGTACACGTAAACGTCGTAATCCGACTTCTCGTCGAAATTTTTTTCCGCGCGCGAGCCGCCGAGCGCTATCGCTTCCACCTCGGGCAGCCGTGCCAATTCGTTGAACAGTAACTCTACCATACCCGCATTATAACACGGCACGCGGAAATTTTCAACTAATTAAATTACAATCTTTCCCTCGATAAACGCGTCGAAGAAGCCTTCAACGTCGCTTCCCGAAATAAAGCACCCGAACAAATCGTCGCACGACGCTATTTTATAAAGGTTGTTTTCGTAGTATTTATTTATTCCCGACATAAACTTGTCGTCGCCAATCGACTGCCTTAACATATCGAACATTATCATACCCTTGTTGTATGCAATGTTCGAATATTCGTACTCGCTTTCGTACTGACTTAAATTGCGGTTCATGCTCGTGTCGGTTTCGCCGAAAATCTGGTTATATACCGAATAGAACGCGCGGTAGCTCTTGGTTGCCGTGCCCACAAGCCCGAGGCGAGTGAACGCGTAGTCGGGGTGGTTTTCAAAGAACATTACGCAGCTGTATTCCGCAAGTCCTTCGTCCTGCCAGCCGCAGTTAAGCTGGTCGCTTCCGACCATAGCGTACCACCACTGATGCGCGTTTTCGTGAACTATGGTGTACACCTTTTCGTCGCCCTTCAAGTCGTCCGCAATCATAGTGAGCGCGGGATATTCCATACCGCCGTAGCAAAAGCCCGTCTGCACTATTGAAAGGGTGGGGTAGACGTATCCGCCGAAGGCCGAGGCAAAATATTCAACGCTTTCGCAAGCCGCCGCAAGCGACTTCTGCGCGTCGTCGTCGGAATAATAGTAGTAGTTAATTTCCACGCCGTTCACGCTGCCGGTCACGACTTCGAACTTGTCGGACAGCACTAACGCGAAATCCCTCGCGTTGTCAAGGGAGTAGGTGCATTTCTTTCTGTCCGAGGTCGAGCTTTCGTCCACAAGCTTTCCGCTCGCCGCCGCGGTGTATGCCGCAGGCATATCGATGGTTACTTTATAGTCCGCGCACTCGGAAACGAACGGGTCGCCGCAGTGGTAGTAGGGCGCTTCTATGTAGCCTTCCGCCGTGTACGCGCAGAGGATAGGATAGAAGTTTCCCAAATTCACCGCGTTCGCCGTAACGCCCGTGCGGTGGTTGATTTTAGCAAGATTTAAGGTATAGCTTATTTTTACGTTCGCCGTCTGGTCGGGATAGACCGAGGAAGGCAGCGTTACGCTCAAAATATTCTCGTCCTCGCCCGTCACGTTCCAAGCCGTGCAGTTTTCAACGCTTTCCACGCTCATACCGCCGTAGCTCTTGCCCGAATAATAAGCCCTCGTTTCATAGCTCGAAGAAACGGGCTTGTGCAGCGCGTTTTCCCTGAACGCGTTTCCGTACAGGTTGAATTTAAGCTCGGACGTTTCGTTATCCGTATTATTATAATAGGTAAAGTCCACCGTGCCCGTAAGCGTGCAGGTTTCCGCGTCGTAGCTCGCGTAAATGTCGTACTTGCTGCATTTTGTGTCTTTCTTCTTGCACGCGGCAACCCCGAAAAGGGCAAACGCCGCGCACACCGCCAAAAGTAAAGCTAAAATTTTTCTTTTCACAGTCACACCTCGTTTTTTCTGTTCCGCGCGAAAAACCTCGAATTTAGTCCGCACGGATAAAATATTGTATGCCCGTCCTTCCTTTAATATTTTTGTTTTTAACATTTTTTTCGCGTCCGCAATAAAATAACAGTATGGTTTTGTGCGTTGCCGCGGATAAAAGTATTAAGGATATAAAGTCCCTGCCCAAGTGCGATATTGCCGTTTTCGGCTTCAGGGGCTTGGGCGAGGTTGACTACGAGCAGGAGCTGAAAGGTCTGACGGATAAGTTCGAGGACGCGGCGCGCCTTTCCAAATCGGCGGACTGCGGAGTTTTAACGGGCTGTAAAACGATAAGCCGCGGACTTGTCAGAAAGTCGGTTGCCGCGGCGTACGGCGGCAAGCTTCTGGGCATTTCGGATATGACCCACGTACTTGACAACGAAAGCTTTAAAAGCGGCGCGGGGCTTGGGGTTTACTCGCTCGGCGGGTATAAAATAGGGCTTTGCATAGAAAACGACCTGCTTTTCCCCGAAACGGTGAAAGTCCTGTCGCTTTGCGGCTGTAACGCGGTAGTCGTGTTTATGGAGGAGCTGAAAGATACCCTGCCGCCCCTTTTGATACGGTCGTATTCGTACCTGTACGGCGTGCCTATAATAATGTGCGCGGGCAACACCGCGTGCTATGCCGAGGTTTCGGGCGAAATAGCAACTTCCGCCCAGCCGTATGCCCTTTACGACGTAAGCTTAAAGAACCGATATAGGGTGGTAACCACGCGCATAAAAGGGCTTTGCGCCGACGGAAAAGAAGACTATTAGCCGAGCAACCACAATATCTTGTGGTCTAAAATTTACCAAACCACAATTTTAAAAAATTTGTCAAAAACCCTTGAAAATGTGGTATTGCTATGCTATAATACGCATACCACATTTTTTCAATTAAATAAAGCCCCAAATGGGCGTCAATCTCGGGAATGCACAGCAACGGCTCGTGTATCTCTTTGTACAATTTAATTTTTCCTGTGATTGATTAATTGAAAAGGTGTGGTAACCACAAGGGGATTTCAAAGCAAGGTGTGTCCTCTGTGGGGACGCACTTTTTTTGTTACAGTCATAAGGAGAAACACGAAAATGTTTAAACTGTGGAGAAGAAATAAGGATAAAGGCGGCGTAAAGGCGAAAAAGCCCCGCAAAATCGCGTTATTCACGTGTGCGGCGGCACTTTTGGCAAGCGTAACAGGCGCAAGCTTAATGCTTGGGCTTAATTCGCATAACGGCGGAAACCTCGGCGGCGACAGCTTTATTAATACGGGAATACACGGCAATACGATTTCCGCAACAAGCGCGCCTTCAAGCGGACTTGATACCAATTACTCGCACGAATTCCATTTAAAGGGAACGAGCGCGCAAATGGCGGCGACATGGAACGAAGCCATTGCGGCAAGCAGCACTACGGCAAACGTCCTTGTCGTTCTCGATAACGAAGACGGTTGGGAAGGCGTAACCGGTTCTGCCGGCTTCGGCTCGGGCGACGGTTTTGACGGCGGCAGCTTACTTGTGCCTTCCGGTAAGAAAATCACGCTTGATTTAAACGGCAAAACGATAAACAGAAAGGCAAACGGCGATGCTACGACAAACTATGCAAACGTTATTAGCTGTAAGGGCACGCTTACCCTGCTTGACGGCGTAGGCACGGGCAAAATTACGGGCGGTCACGTTGTCGGTCAAGGCGGAGGTATTAAAGTTACCGGTACGTTAAAAATGTACGGCGGCGATATCACGGGTAACGCTGCCGGTTATACCGGTAAGGAAGGCGCAGACGGTACCGGCGGCGGCGTTTACGTCGCTTCGGGAGCCACGTTTGAAATGTACGGCGGCTCTATTACGGACAACAACGGCGACCCGAGCGAAAAAGATTTAGGCGGCGGCGGTGTTTTTGTTCATGACGGCACGTTTACTATGAACGGCGGCGTAATCAGCGGAAACTATGCAGGCTGGGGCGGCGGCGTTGAAATTTACCAAGACGGCTTGTTCACTATGAACGGCGGCACTAATACAGATAACACCGGAAGTATACGTGTAGGCGGCGGCTGATTTTTCGGACACGCACTAAAACACAAGAAAATTACAGGGGGCTCTATTTCCGGCAACCACGGTGAGAACGTACAAACAAACGGCGGCGGTGGCGGCGGCGTTGCACTAGACCAGTCGAATTTCACTATGACCGGCGGCACGATTTCAGGTAACAACTGTACTTTAAGAGGCGGCGGTCTATGGGTAGGCGGAGTCAACGGTAAAAAAAGCTACTTTACAATGACGGGCGGTACTATTTCCGATAATACGGCGGACACGGACGGCGGCGGCATAAGTATCACTAATTATTCTAATGTGGAAATTACGGGCGGTACAATCAGCGGTAATACTGCCGACACTGACGGCGGCGGAATATGTATCCAAACCGGTACGGGCAACTCCATTTCGTTAAGCGGCGTTATAATTACCGGCAATTCGTCGTCAACACGCGGCGGCGGTATTTTTGTGCCGAACGGTTTTAAAGTAAATATACAGGGCGGCATTTTAATAGACGGTAACAACAACGGCAATGACGACGTTTATCTCGGCAATACTTCGTCAAAATTGAACGTTACGGGTCCGCTTTACGGCAACGGTGTAGTTTCGCAGATAGGCATATCATATCCTGTAAACAACTATAACTTTACACAAAATTACGGGTCATATCATACGATTGAAGTACCTTCAACGTATTTCTTTGCTAATGACAGTAATTACTATATCGCATGGGGTAGTACTGAAGGAAGAATTGCACCGAAAACCGCTTTACCTTCGGACTATGAAGTCGTTGATATAGCTTGGTCTTATAAAGAAGCCGGCAACAGCAACTGGATTCCTACGTCGAAAAGGGTTATTACGCGTACCTACGGCGACCCTGAAATAACCGAGGTAAAGGGCGAATTTGTCAGTGTTAAAAAACCTGCAAACAATGCAACCTTTATTGCAACCAAAACTTCAAACAATTTTGATATATATTCGGGAACGGGCACAAACGCTACTTCGTTTAACGGCATTTCCGAAGTCGGTAGGGTATCCTTCGGTATAGATAACGGAGGCCCCGCATATGAAGTTTCCTATTCAACCAATTCAACGCTTACTATTGAAGTAGTACCCAAGAAGGTAGCAGTAACAATAGACAGCAAGTCGTCAACCTACGGTGATACGTTTAAGCCGTTGACCTGTTACGATTCAACCGACGCGTCAAAGACGGACGTATCCTCGACCTACGGCGTAACGCTTGAAAAGGACTACGGCTCTGCGGTAGGCAGTTATCAGATAAAAGCTACGGGTTCGACGAACAAGAACTACGACGTAACTGTTGAAAACGTCGGTATTTATACGATAACCAAGCGCGATGTAACGGTAATACTCAACGAATCGCAGTTCGAGTACGGCGCGGCAAGCATTGCGGTCAGTCAGGACAAGAATGCAACCACAAACGCAGACGGCAAGTACATAGGCGGCTGGCGTTACGATACTGGCAGTAAGGAATTTATCGGCGCGGATTTAACGACGTCGAAAAAGCCGTTCAAGCTTTCGAGTACTACGGAATATACTTCCACGCAAAGCGCGGTAAGCGGTTTCGTATTCCCCGTAACAACCGGTACTTACACGGTTACTACTTCGGACTTAAACCCCAACTATAAAATAACGTTTAAGCGCGACGGCGACGCAACTATTCCTACGGGTAAATTGACGATAACCCCTGCCAAGATTACCGTTGACCCCGACGCAACGCACGGCAATGCAAGCGTGTACGAGCTGCACGAGGTAGGCACGGGCAAGAAGCTTGAAATCCCCGCGGCGAATATTCACGTCAAGGCAGGACAGACCACGACCATAACCTATGCGGACTATATCTTCGACAGTAACGACAGCAAGGCAACCGCACCCGCGAACGCGCCCGAACTTGATACGACGGTAACCCCCAACGTATATAAATGGCAGGACGGTAAGTGGAACGATAGCAACCTTGCAGGCACGGCGGTAGGCAACTGGAAGGGCACGAGCGGTACCGAGCTTACCAAGACGACTGCGGGTACGTATAAGGCTTATTTCAAGATAAGCGCGGCAAACCACGAAGATAAAATAGTTGCGTGGACGCTCACGATAAACGCAAAGAGCGTAAGCATAACACTGCGCGGCGAAAAGCAGGACGGAACCAACTGGGCGGCCTTGACGGCGACGAACAAAGCGGCATACGGCGATACCGTTCGCGCGGCTATTGATTTGGACGCAATAACGGATACCACCGTAGACAAGACCAAGCTCACCAACTTCAAGATATATTATAAAGGTACGGACGGCGGCAACAACGCTTATCCCGATACGACGGGCGTCACCTTCGACGGCGACGGTTATAACTCGGATAAGAGTATGCACAGCACGTACGGTAGCACTACAGCACCCAAGAACGCGGGCAGCTATACCGCAACGCTCGTAAAGAACGGCGGCGACTACAGCTACACCGGTACGACGAGCTGCAGCATAACCATTGACCAGAAGGAGATCAGCACTCCGCCCAGCTTTACTGGCACCAAGACGTACACGGGCGCGGAACAGAGCTTCACTATAGGCGGCTTCAACTACAATGAATTAAAGCTCGGCACGTTGCCCACGGGCATGACGGACAAGAACAGCACGTTCACTACCGAGAACGCGGCTTCGCGCGCGTTGGGAGCAACGAAAGCGGGCGAGTATACAGTTCCGTTCTCAATCAAGGACAGCGTAAACTGCAAGTGGGCAAGCTCGGTGACGACGAACGCTTCGGGCGAGTACGAGTTAAAGCTTACAATAAACAAAGCGCCTTTAAAGGTATCGTTCACTTCGCCTGCGGAGAACGCGGGCAATGCGGCTTCGTGGCTGTGGAAACCCGGCGATTATTCAACGGGAAGCTATATCACTTATACGATAGACCAAACGAGCGTAATGCCTGCAACGGGCACTAAGGAAAACGTAACCGTACAGCTTTACTGGTGCAAGAAGCCCGAAAGCGGCGCGGCGGTATTCGACAGGACGGGCGTTGATCAGGACGATAACGGCAACGACCGTCTGGATATCGCGGAGTTCAAGAAAGGCAACTACTTCGTAGTGGCTCAGCTTGCTGCGGGCAATACTGTAAACGATAACTACGAAATCAAGGTAGACGAAACGAGTAAGCTGCCCACGACGGCGGACGGCACGAACAAGAGGTCGTTCGAGGTCGGCGACGGCACGGCGAGCCTTGCGGGTATCAAGTGGAATTACGAGTATACCCTCAACGGCGAAAAGAAGACCGCAGAGTACGATGCGGCGAATACCAAAATCACTTATCAGCTGAACAACGCCAACAACGGCGGCGGCGCGGTAGAATATACTTTCGCGATAGACGAAAGTACGTTGCCCGAGTACATTATAGTCAACGTTGACTATAAGAAAGACGACGGCTTTACGGCAGGCTATAAGGATGCGAAGTACACCAACGCAACGGCGGCAGGTACGAAGTACAAGACCGTGGTATCCTTTACCATAAAGGAAAAGGACGACAACGGCGAGCCTTATACGATAATATTCGATAAGAACGACACAACGACCGCGGGCTATACGTGGGAAAGCGACACCGTCTGCACGTTCGAAATCGAGTGGACGATTGAAAAGGCAAAAGTAGACCTGTCGAAAGTTGAGTGGGGTTACACGGTAGACGGCGATTACGAAGAAGACGGAGTAACTTTAAAGGTACACGATTTCAGGAAAGTCAACACCGCGGCGGAAGGCGCCGACCCCGTATACAAGTACGAAGTAGACGTACACGGCGTAAACCAGATTACCCCCGTAATCAAAGCGGACAGCTTCGACGCGAATATAGTCAGCCTCGGCAGCTATACCGGCAGCGGCGTTGCGGGCGATATAGTGGACGGCATAAGCGCGGGACTTACTACGAACATGCAGTTCACAATTGTGAACTCGAACTTCGAGTTCGGCACGGATTTGGGCAAGGTAACCTTGAATTGGGAAGTTACCAAAGCCACGCTTGCGGAGGACAGCACCTGGAATCCGACGGACGGTTATCTTACCGATTCTGATGGCAAGAAATACAAGACTCCCGTACTTACCAGCGCGATCGACCCGAACATTTCCGACAAGGTTGAGTACGTCTATGAATACAGCGGCAAGACGTACCGCGGCGTAGAGGGGCTTAAAGAGCTTTATAAAGAAGCGGACGCACTGAACGGCGGCGCGGGCGGCGCACTCAGCGGCGTTACCGTAAAGGCCGAGCCTAAGTCGGATTATCAGAAGAACGCGGCGAAGGAAGCGACGGGCGGATATACCGAAACTGCGACGATAGGCGATTCACGCCGCAGAGTCGAAGTGAAGGCTTCCGCAACGAGCGGCGTTTACAGCGAAGCAAGTCTTGAAATTACCCTTTTGAGAAAGGATAACAATCAGGACGTAACTTCGACGCTTTCGCCCAAGATATACGTTTACGGCGTAGACTCGGACGGTAAGCTTGACGAAACGACTAAGAAACCGTATTCGGCAGGCGACTTAAAGACGATGAACGCGGGCACGTATTTCATCGGCATAGAAGTTGATAACCCCAACTATATACTTATAGCGGGACAGGAAACGTTTGCTTACGAGATAACGAAAATAGAACTTGCGTTACCGACCCTTGATAGCAACCCCATATTCAACGGAGGT
>CAMWPZ010000062.1 GCA_947176305.1 uncultured Clostridia bacterium | reverse complement strand
TTGCGAAGTAAACTCCAAAGCGTATTTTGCCGACGCGGAAAGTGTGTGCGCAGTTAATATAGCAAAAAACTACGCCGAGTTGATTAATGCGTTTAAAAATGCTTGATTTTTTTCTTTGAATTTTATATTATAATACTTGCTTGACTAACCCCCAAGCGGCAATATGCAGAGATGGCTGAGCGGTTTAAGGCGCACGATTGGAAATCGTGTGTACCCAAAAGGTACCGGAGGTTCAAATCCTCTTCTCTGCGCCAAAGTTCGTTTCTTTTGAAACGAACTTTTTTTATGCAAATTTTTATTGACAATTATTTGAAGATATGATAAAATAACAAATGTTATCAATAAAGCTTGTTATTTATGGAGGAGTACGTATGCCGGCTAAAAAGCAGGTGACTAAAGGAACTATACTCGAAGCCGCTTTCGAATTAGTGAGGGAGAAGGGTATGGACGCGCTGAATATGCGCGATGTTGCCCAAAAGTGCAACTGCTCAACCCAACCCATTTATCTTTCGTTTAAAGGCATGGACGAGTTAAAGGCGGAAGTTGCCCAAAAGGCTGTTGAGTATTTCTACAAGTATATCGAAAACGAAATTGCATTAAACAAATATATCGAATATAAGGCTGTGGGTATGGGATATATCCGTTTTGCAAAAGAGGAAAAAGAACTTTTCCAATTCCTCTTTATGGAAAGAAGTCAGGAAAAATTAAACTTTAGCAATGACAGTTTTGAAAAAGCCGTGGATATTATTATGAAGAATTACAGCTTGACAGAGCAGGAGGCTGTAAGGCTTCAAGCAGAAATGTGGATATTCGTGCACGGTTTTGCTACGATGTACGCAACCGAATATTTCGATTGGGATTGGGAAACTGTCAGTTCGATGCTTACCGATGCGTTTTTCGGATTTACTTCAAGAATAAAAAAGGAGAAATAAATGGTAATAGAAATTGAGAACCTTGAAAAATCTTTTAAGGAAGTAAAGGCGGTCGATAATATTTCCTTTAACGTAAAGGAAGGCGAGCTGTTTGCCTTTCTCGGCGTGAACGGCGCGGGAAAATCGACAACAATAAATATTATAAGCGGCGTATTAAATAAGGATAGCGGAATCGTTAAGGTTTGCGGATACGATATCGACAGCCACCCCGACGTTATAAAAAGTAAAATCGGGATAGTGTTCCAGAATTCTGTTCTCGATAAAAAACTGACTGTCTATGAAAACCTTAAATACCGCGCAAATCTGTACGGCATATTCGGCAATGAATTTAAGGAACGCCTTGAAGAAATGTGTGAGCTTCTTGATTTAAAGGAAATTTTAAAGCGTCCGTTAATGAAGCTTTCGGGCGGGCAGAAGCGCAGAATAGATATTGCGCGCGCGTTAATTCATAAGCCGCAGCTTTTAATTCTGGACGAGCCGACGACGGGCTTAGACCCTAAAACTAGAATTACTGTATGGAACGTTATAGATAAACTCAGAAAAGAGAACGGGCTTACGGTTTTTTTAACTACGCACTATATGGAAGAAGCCGCCGTAGCGGATTACGTCGTCATTTTGGACAGCGGCAAAAAGGTTGCGGAAGGTACTCCGCACGAGCTGAAAAATAAGTACGCAAGCGATTTCATCAAATTCTACAACAACCGCGAAGAAGCGGAAAGCTATTTTTCAAAGCTCGGATATACTGTCAACGCAGGGCGCGATTATACGGAAGTCGAGTTGAAAAGTACTACTGAAGTTTCAAAATTCTTTAAGGAAAAGCCCAAACTTTTTGACGACTTCGAGGTATTGAAAGGCAATATGGACAACGTATTTTTGAAAGTCACCGGCAAGGACTTGAAGGACGTGTAAAATGAACGAATGTAAAAAACTGATTTCTCTCGTAAAACGTAATACAAAATGTTATTTCAAGGATAAGCTGACGTTTTTTATGTCAATGATTACGCCGCTTATATTGCTCGTGCTGTTCGTAACTTTTTTAAGAAACGTGTATATCGACAGCTTTAAAGCGGGTTTCCCCGAAGGCTTTACGGTTGATAGCCGCGTGATAGAGGGAATAGCCGGTGCATGGCTTATGTCGTCGATTTTAAGCGTAAGCTCGGTTACCGTAGCCTTTTGCTCGAACACGATTATGATTGACGACAAAATTCACTCGGCAGTAACTGACTTTAAAGTTTCGCCCGTTAAAGGCACTACGGTTTCACTCGGTTATTTCATTTCAAACTTTTTCGTAACCTTTTTAGTAATGATGTGCGTAATGCTTATCGGGCATATATACCTTGCCGCAGTCGGTTGGTATATTCCCGTCGGCGACGTGTTTATGATAATTATCGACTGCATCTGCGGTATTCTTTTCGGAACGTTGCTTGCGGGAGTTGTTGAAAGCTTCGTTAATACGCAGGGAGGAATGTCGGCGGTTGCAACGCTCGTATCGTCTTTGTACGGTTTTATCTGCGGCGCGTATATGCCGCTTTCGCAGTTCTCAAAAGGACTTGCAAGCTTCTTGGGCTTGCTCCCCGGAACGTACAGCGTGGGAATAATTAGAAACCACTATATGGGCGGCTATATCGATAAGCTTGGGGAACTTGGCGTACCGACGGAAAATTTGAACGGAATTAAAAAAGGTTTCGATATGGACTTGTTTGTCTTCGGAAATAAAGTTCCCATCGGCGCAATGTACGGAATATTACTCGGTGCGTGTGTCCTTCTTCTGGCGGCGTACGTTGCAATAGTGTTTCTTAAAAACAGAAAAAAGAGGTAAAGCATTTAATTGCCAACTTTTGCCGCTTATGGTATAATCTTCTAAAAAGAAATAAGAAGGTATGTTATGCAGCAGGAAAGATTAAAAAAATACGCCGAACTTATTGTAAAGTGCGGCTTGAACGTAAAAAAAGGTCAGGAAGTAATTATTCGTTGTGCGCTTGACCAGCCCGATTTCGTAACGCTTGTGGTTGAAGAATGTTACAAGTGTGGTGCGGAACGCGTCAAGGTCGAGTGGTCGCATATGCCTATAACCAAGCTCGGATATAATTACAGAAGTTTGGAAACGCTTTCGGAAGTCACCGAAGTCGAAAAAGCCGAGTGGCAGAGGAAGGTCGACAAAAAGAGCTGTCTTTTGTGGCTTGATTCCGACGACCCCGACGGACTTGACGGAACAGACAGCGAAAAGATTTCAAAGGCGAATATAGCAAGGTTCCCTATAATTAAGCCTTACCGCGACGCTTTGGAAAACAAATACCAGTGGTGCATTGCGGCGGTTTCGGGCAAGGAATGGGCGAAAAAGATTTACCCCGATATTCCCGTTGACGAAGCGGTTGAAAAGCTTTGGGAAAATATTTTGTACTGCTCGCGCGTGGACGATAACCCTATCAAGGCATGGGATAAGCACAATAAAGAGCTTGCAAAGCGTTGCAAATTCTTAAACGATTATAAGTTTGAAAAGCTGGAATATAAAAGCGCGAACGGTACCGATTTTACCGTGGGGCTTAACCCGATAGGCGTGTTCATGGGCGGCGGCGAGCATACGCTTGAAAGCAATATTTATTTTAACCCCAATATCCCCAGCGAGGAAGTTTTTACAACCCCAATGCGCGGAATTGCGGAAGGAAAGGTTGTTGCGACAAAACCTTTATCATATCAGGGCAAATTAATTGAAGATTTTTGGGTAAGATTCGAAAACGGAAAGGTTGTGGAAGTCCACGCCGAACGCAATCAGGACTTGCTTGAAAAAATGGTATCAATGGACGAAGGTGCGGCGTACCTTGGCGAGTGTGCACTGATTGCTTACGATTCGCCTATAAACAATACTAATGTGCTTTTCTATAATACGCTGTTTGATGAGAACGCAAGCTGCCACTTGGCGCTTGGCAGAGGCTTCAACAATTGCCTTGAAAATTATGAAAAGTATTCCGTTGAGGAGTGCGAAAAGCTTGGCGTAAATAGCTCGATGATTCACGTTGACTTTATGATAGGTTCGAAGGATATGTCGATAGTCGGCATCACCAAAGACGGGAAAAGAGTGCAGGTATTTAAAAACGGCAACTGGGCAATTTAAATAAAAAATAGAAAAAAGGACCGTGAAAACAGTCCTTTTTTCTTCATAAATATAATTTGTTTAGTACTTCGCCACACATAAACGGCTTAAATTACCTGCAAAACGAAGAATTTTAAGTACTGGGTTTCTTCTGCGCACAACAGCGCGGGGTGGTCGGGTGCCTGCGTTTTTATTTCTACACTGCGGACAGTTCTGCCACTTTCGCGCGCCGCGTCAATTAACATTTTCTCAAACAGAGTAGTCGTCATATAGTGCGAGCAAGAGCAGGTTATTAAAAATCCGCCGCTTTTAACAATTTTCATTGCGGAAATATTTATGTCCTTATAGCCGCGGTAAGCGTCTTTGACTTCGTCTGCCGTTTTACAAAAAGCGGGTGGGTCCAAAATTACCGTATCGAACTGCCTTTTTTCTTTTCTGAAATTTCGTAAGACTTCGAATACGTCGCCGCATAGCGTGGTTATATTTTTAAATCCATTTAACTTCGCGTTATCGTTTACGTTTTTCAAAGCAAGCTCGGAAATGTCGCAAGAAATCACGCTTTTGGCAACCGTTGCCGCATTCAGCGAAAAACCGCCGCTGTTGCAAAAGCAGTCCAAAACTTCTCCACGGCAGTACTTTCTTGCGGCAAACCTGTTTTCCTTTTGGTCGAGGAAGTAACCCGTCTTTTGTCCGTTCTTAACGTCTACAAGCATTTTGATGCCGTTTTCGCAAACAGGGCAGTAGTCGGGAACTTCACCGTATAAAACCTGCTTGACCTCAGGCAAGCCCTCTTTTTTTCTTACGGCAACGTCGCTTCTTTCGTAAATCCCCTTGGGTGAAAACAGTTTAACAAGGCAATTACAAATGGTTTCTTTTCGCTGGTCGATACCGAGGGAAAGGCACTGCATAACCAAAATATCGCCGTATTTATCGATAATAAGTGCGGGCAGATTGTCGGCTTCGGCGAACACCATACGGTAACAGTTATTATATCCGAGTTTAAGCCGGTAATCGTTGGCGGCCTTTATTCTTTCAAGATAGAAATTCTCGTCGTCGGTTTCGTTGCCGCGGATAAAAATCCTCACAAGAATTTTAGAGGCGTGGTTAATATAACCTTTGCCTATGTATCTGCCGTCATGTGAAAACACGGTGGCAAGCGAGCCGTTTTTATCCTTGTTTTCAATTCGCGCAACCTCGTTGGCATACACCCAGCTATGGCCTGCGATAATTCGTTTTTCTTCGTTCTTTTTAAGATATACTTCATACGGCATAGTTTCACCTCAAAAACAGTGTAGCAAATGAACAGAATAAATGCAAATGCTTTGAATAAAAATTGCTTTTTATTTGCTTAAATGGTAAAATATAGAATATGCGTAAATTGCTGAAATACTTAAAAGCCTATAAATTGCAGAGCGTGTTGGCTCCGCTGTTTAAATTGCTCGAAGCTAGCTTCGAGCTTATAGTGCCGTTGGTGGTTGCCGCAATAATAGATAACGGTATTGACGGCGGCGCAGGTACGGGCTATATTGTTAAAGCGTGCCTTATTCTCGTGCTGCTCGGCATAATCGGTTTGGTATGCGCGGTTTCTGCGCAGTACTTTGCGGCAAAGGCGGCTGTGGGCTTTTCAAAAGGGCTTCGGCACGATTTATTTTCAAAAATGCAGTCGCTGTCGTACAGTCAGATTGACGGGCTTGGCACTTCGAAAATGATAACTCGGATGACGAGTGACGTAAACCAGATTCAGTCGGGGGTTAACCTCGTATTAAGGCTGTTTATGCGTTCGCCGTTCATCGTGTTCGGCGCAATGATAATGGCTTTCGTAATAAACGCGGTGGCAGGCGGCGTGTTTGCTATAGCTATTGCGGTTTTGTGCGTGGTTGTGTTCGGAATAATGCTTGCAAGCATACCGCTCTATAAAAAGGTGCAGGGAAGGCTTGACAGAATCACAACGTCCACGCGCGAAACGCTTACGGGCGCAAGGGTATTGAGGGCTTTTTGTAAGGAAGACGAGGAAATAGCAGAGTACGGCAAGCGCAACGGTGAACTCACAAAAGCACAGCTTTTCGTCGGCAAAATTTCCGCGCTTATGAATCCTTTGACCTATGCGATTATAAACTGCGCGATAATAGTTTTATTGTCAGTCGGCGCGCTTAAAGTAAACAGCGGCACGCTTGACAGGGGAAGCGTAGTCGCGCTCTATAATTACATGGGGCAAATTCTAATCGAGCTTATCAAGCTTGCAAACCTTATAATAACCGTAACTAAGTCGTTTGCCTGCGCAGGAAGGGTAAACGAAATTCTTGAAATGCAGCCTGCAATTAAGCACGGTTGTTTAATCGGTGAAAGCGTAAAATCACCGTTTATCAGTTTTAAAAACGTGTGCGTAAACTACGGCAACGCTTCGGTAAACGCGCTTGACGGAGTTTCATTCGACGTGGAAAGAGGACAGACCGTCGGCATAATCGGTGGCACGGGCGCGGGTAAAACCACGCTCGTAAATCTGATACCGCATTTTTACGACGCTGCCGATGGCGAAATATTAATAGAAGGCGAGAACGTGAACGCTGTCGGCGACGAAGTGCTGCGCGATAAGTGCGGCATAGTACCTCAGCGCGCAGTGCTGTTTGAAGGTACTATCCGCGAGAATATGCAATGGGGCAAAAACGACGCAACCGACGAAGAAATTTCCGAGGCGGTAGAAGCGGCGCAGGCGGCGGACGTCATTAAGGCGAAAGAAAACGGACTTGACGAAAAGGTAGAGCAAGGCGGCAAGAATTTTTCAGGCGGTCAGCGCCAAAGGCTTACGATTGCCCGCGCACTCGTCAAGAAGCCCGAAATTCTCATTCTTGACGACAGTGCTTCCGCGCTTGATTACGCAACCGACGCGGCGCTAAGAAAATCGCTTAAAAATCTCGACTATTCCCCGACGGTGTTTATCGTATCGCAGAGAACTTCGTCAATAAAGCACGCGGATAAAATTATTGTCCTCGACGGCGGAAAAATGATAGGCGTCGGCACGCACGAAGAGCTTCTGAAATCGTGCGAGGTTTATAGGGAAATTCATTATTCCCAGTACGAGAAGGAGGGCGCGTAATATGGCTAAAACCCAGAAAAGCGTCTTAAAACGCGTACTCAAACAACTCAAAGGATATAAATTCTGGCTGATATTGACTGTATTCTTCGCTTTGGTTACGGTTGCGGGAAATCTCATTCTGCCCGTGTTATTCGGACAAATAGTCGATTTAATAGTCGGTAAAAACAACGTTGAGTTTAAAGCTATTTACTTCAAGTTTATAATTATCGGCGCGGTTATTGCAATAACCTGTATCGCGCAGTGGCTGATGAGTATTATAAACAACCACATAACCTATAACGTAGTAAAAGATATAAGGGCGGAAGCGTTTGCGAAAATTCAGCGTTTACCGCTGAAATATATCGACGCGCACTCTTACGGTGATATAGTAAGCAGAAACATTGCCGACGTTGACCAGTTTGCCGACGGACTTTTAATGGGCTTTACACAGCTGTTTACGGGAGTTCTGACTATAATCGGAACGCTTGTGATAATGTTCGTTATAAACTGGGTTATCGCGTTGGTAGTTTTCGTAATAACGCCGCTTTCCCTGTTTGTTGCAAAGTTTATTGCGTCGAAAACTTATTCGATGTTTAAAAAGACTTCTCAAATTCGCGGCGAGCAGACGGCGTTCATTGACGAAATGATTGGCAATTTAAAGGTGGTAAAAGCATTTAACCGCGAGGACGAAAATATTGAAAAGTTTGATGAAATCAATTCGCGTTTGACTTCGGCATCATTAAAATCGATTTTCTTCTCGTCGCTCACAAATCCATGTACGCGCTTCGTAAACGCGGTGGTTTATGCGGCGGTCGCGCTGTCGGGCGCGCTTATGCTCATAGGCACGTTTTCTGTTCCCGCAGTTTCGTTTACAACAGGTTTGCTTGTAAGTTTATTGTCTTACGCAAATCAGTACACAAAACCGTTCAATGAAATTTCCGGCGTAATCACCGAATTACAAAATGCAGTAGCCTGCGCAGGCAGAATATACGAATTAATAGACGAGCAGCCGCAAAAACCCGACGCGGAGAACGCAAAACAACTTTCGGACGTTGAGGGCAATATCGAGTTTGAAAACGTATATTTTTCCTACACTGCGGACAAAAAACTTATTGAAAACCTTAATATCAAAGCCAAGGCAGGTCAGCGCATAGCAATAGTCGGGCCTACGGGTTGCGGCAAGACTACGCTTATCAATCTTTTAATGCGCTTTTACGATACGACGGGCGGAAGCATTTTCGTAGACGGAAATAATATTATGGACGTCACGCGCAAATCGCTCAGAAAAAATTACGGTATGGTTCTGCAGGACACCTGGCTTAAAAGCGGAACTATCCGCGACAATATAACGATAGGCAAGCCCGACGCTTCCGAGGAAGAAATTATCGAAGCGGCAAAAGCGGCGCGCTCGCACAACTTTATAATGCAGCTTCCCAAAGGCTACGACACTGAAATAGCCGAGGACGGAGGCAACCTTTCACAAGGTCAGAAACAGCTTCTATGTATTACAAGGATAATGCTTTGCCTGCCGCCCATGCTCATTCTTGACGAGGCGACCTCGTCCATAGACACGCGCACGGAAGTCAAAATACAGGAAGCCTTTGCAAAGCTTATGAGCGGCAGAACGAGTTTTATCGTCGCGCACAGGCTTTCGACGATTAAAGAAGCGGATATTATCCTCGTTATGAAAGAGGGAAATATTGTCGAGCAAGGCACACATACCGAGCTATTGTCGCTTGGCGGCTTCTATTCCAAATTATATAATAGTCAGTTCGCGGTATAAAACGCTTACAAATATAAAAATTTAACGGAGAAAAAATGTTACAGGTAAACAACGTATCGCTGCAATACGGCAGTAAAAAATTGTTCGAGGACGTAAATTTAAAATTCACTAAAGGCAACTGCTACGGCATTATCGGCGCGAACGGTGCCGGCAAGTCGACCTTTTTAAAGGTATTAAGCGGAGAGGTCGAGCCAAACAAGGGCGACGTGACTATGGACAAGAACGAGCGTATGTCCGTCCTTCAGCAAAACCAGAACGCTTATGACAATGTCACAGTACTCCGCGCGGTTATGCTCGGACATAAGCGCCTCGTCGAAATAATGGACGAAAAGGACGCACTTTACGCAAAGGCCGATTTTTCCGAGGAGGACGGCGTGCGCGCAAGCGAGCTTGAAAGCGAGTTTGCCGAGCTTGGCGGTTGGGAGGCTGAGTACGAAGCGCAGACGCTTTTAAACGCTTTGGACGTTACCGAAGAATGTCACTACACCTTGATGTCCGAAATGGACGCAAAACGCAAGGTTAAAATTTTGCTTGCGCAGGCGCTTTTCGGAAACCCCGATATTCTCCTTTTGGACGAGCCTACGAACAACCTCGACATTAAAACCGTGCGCTGGCTTGAAAACTATTTAATGGACTTTGAAAACACCATTATAATAGTTTCGCATAACAGGCACTTTTTGAATAAGGTCTGCACGCACATTTGCGACGTCGATTACGGCAAAATTAATATGATGCTCGGTAACTACGACTTTTGGTACGAAACCAACCAGCTTCTCGCCCGCCAGCAACGCGACCAGAACAAGAAGAACGAACAGCGCGCAAAAGAATTACAGGAATTTATTGCAAGGTTTGCGGCGAACGCTTCCAAGTCACGTCAGGCGACTTCAAGAAAGAAAGAACTTGAAAAACTCACCATTTCCGACTTTAAACCCTCGCTCAGAAAATACCCGTTTATCGACTTCAAATATGAAAAAGAAATCGGCAACGATATTTTAATGGTAGAGGGCTTGACAAAGAAGGGCTATTTTGAAAACGTTTCTTTCACCGTGCAGAAGGACGAAAAAATCGGCATCGTCAGCGACAAGAGTACTACGGTTTCCATGCTGTACGATATTCTGGCGGGCAAAGCCCAACCCGATTCGGGAACGGTCAAGTGGGGCAAGACCATTACGACCTCGTACTTCCCCGAAAACAATAACGAGTACTTCCAAGGCTGTAACTATACTTTGGTTGAATGGCTCAGCCAGTTTTCCAAGGACCATTATGAGGAGTACCTCCGCGGCTGGCTTGGCAGAATGTTATTCTCGGGCGAGGAAGCGTTGAAGCAGGCAAAGGTTTTAAGCGGCGGCGAAAAGGTAAGGTGTATGCTTGCAAAAATGATGCTCGAAGGCAGTAATTTCCTCATTTTTGACGAGCCTACAAACCACCTCGATTTGGAATCTATAACCGCACTCAACAACGGTATGAAAAACTTCAAGGGCTGTATGCTGTTCACCTCGCACGACCAGGAGCTTATGAATACCGTTGCAAACCGCATAATCGAGATAAACGGCACCAAAAAATTTGATAAACAGGTAACTTACGACGATTATATCGACTTAATTACTCAATAAAATTTATTTGTACAAAAT
>CAMWPZ010000061.1 GCA_947176305.1 uncultured Clostridia bacterium | reverse complement strand
TTCCAAGACCGCGCCCGCGTTGAAGTCAATCCAGTTGGCTTTCTTTGCGGCAAGCTCGGAGTTGGTTGCGATTTTGAGCGTAGGCACGAAGCCGCCGAAGGGCGTGCCTCTGCCCGTGGTGAACAGCACCAGATGGCAACCTGCCGCCGCAATGTTGGTTACGGCGCACATATCGTTGCCGGGGCCGTTCAGAAGGTTCAGTCCCTTCTTGGTTACGAAGCCGTCGTCGAACACGACGTCCTCAACGGGGCCTGCGCCCGATTTCTGCGTACAGCCCAAAGACTTATCCTCGAGCGTGGTTATACCGCCCGCCTTGTTGCCGGGGGAAGGGTTTTCGTAAACCGTCTGTCCGTTGCGGCGGAAGTAGTCCTTGAAGTCGTTGATAAGCTTTACGACCTTTTCGAAGGTCGCCTTGTCCTTTGCGCGGTTCATTAAAAGCTGTTCCGCGCCGAACATTTCGGGAACTTCGGAAAGAACGGTCGTGCCGCCTGCGGCTACGATATAGTCGGAAAATCTGCCGACGAGGGGGTTTGCGGTGATGCCCGAAAGCCCGTCGCTGCCGCCGCACTTCAAGCCCACTTTAAGGCAGGAAATATCCTGCTCGGTGCGCTTGTCCTTTTTCATAACGTCGGCGATTTGCTTTAACAGCTTTATGCCGCTTGCGATTTCGTCTTCCTCGTCCTGGCAGACCATAAACTTGATGCGGCTTTCGTCAACCTTGCCCAAGCCTTCGCGGAAGGCGGACATCTGGTTGTTTTCACAGCCCAAGCCTAAAACGAGCACGCCGCCCGCGTTGGGGTGTCTGACCATTTTCTGCAGAATGAGTTTGGTCCTCTCATGGTCGTCGCCGAGCTGGGAACAGCCGTAAGGGTGCGTGTAAGTAAACACGCCATCAAATCCGTCCGTGCCGTACTTTTCCTTGAACGTGTCGACGATAAGTTTAGCCTGTCCGTTCACGCAGCCGACGGTGGGTATTACCCACAGCTCGTTCCTTATACCGACTTCGCCGTTAGCGCGGAGGTACACGTTGACCTTGCGCTTTTTCACGGGTTTAATATCGGTGGGAATTTTGTTGTAGGTATATTCGAGGTTTTCCGAAAGGTTGGTCATAACGTTGTGCGTATGCACGTGCGCGCCCTTTTCGATATCCGCGGTTGCGCGGGCAATGGGGTTGCCGTATTTGATGACCTGTTCGCCCTTGGAAATTTTCTTCAAAGCGAATTTATGACCCTTCGTAATATCTTCGATTAAGGTTACGCCCTCGTGGGTTTCGCCTTTTTTTAAATCGGTCAGGGCAACTGCAACGTTGTCAAGCGGATTTATAATTATTGTTTTTTTATTCATAGAAAATTCCTTGAAATTATGTTAAAACGCAGATAAGCAAGCAAAATTTACGTTTGATGGGAACGCACTTAAATTATGCACAAAGGCAATTAAGATACGCCGTCAACGTAAGGTTGATTATTTACACGTACCGGCACAGCCGCCGACAAAACACTCTACCGCCGCGCGCATACCCTTGGTATCCATTGCCTTCAAGTATCTTGCTACGGTCGAAGTGATTTCGGGGTGAATTGCGTTCATATCGCACTCCCACGCTTCTTTCCATGCAAGCGCGTCCTTTGCAAGCTTTTCATAGTCGCCGTTAAAGTCAGCCCAAAGCTTAGCCCATTTGTTGAGGAAAGCTTCGTCGTCTTTAAGCGCAATCTTTTCCTTGCCGCGCACGCCCTTGTGGAATTCGACGAGCGCCGCAAACGCGAACAGCAAATGCTGGGGGAGCTTGCCCGTCTTTTTAACGTAATCCTGCAAAGTCGGCAAAAGGCGCGTTCTGAATTTCGTCGTCGAGTTAAGCGCGATTGACATAAGCTCGTGACGGATAAACGGATTCTGGTATCTTTCGATAACGCTGTTTGCAAACGCAACCATCTGGTCCTGCGGTAAGTCTATCGTGGGGTTGACTTCTTCGAACACGAAGTCGCGCACGAACTTGCCGATAACCTTGTCGTTTACCGCTTCGCCGACGGTGTCGATACCGCAGAGATATGCTACGGGCACCATTGCCGTATGCGAGCCGTTGAGTATTTTAACCTTGCGCTGTTTGTAGGGCTTGATGTCGTCCGCAAAAATCACGTTCAAACCCGTCTTGTCTGCGGGCAGAACTTTCTGAACGTGAGCTTCCTTCTTCAAAACCCAAAGGTGGAAAATTTCGCCCTTTACTACGTTGTTGTCGATATAGCCGCACTCTTTGCGGATGTCTTCGATTTCCGCCGCGGGATAGCCGGGAACGATTCTGTCAACCAAAGTCGAAGTGAAGTGGTTTGCAGTCTGCATCCATTTAATGAACGCCTTGTCCATCTTATTGATTTCGGCAAGCTCGGTCAGACATCTGTACAGCTCGTCGCCGTTATTGTCGATAAGCTCGCACGGAACGATTGCAAGACCTTTTTTCATATCGCCCTTGAAGTGGTCGTACCTTCTCTTTAATAAGGCAAGTAATTTTCCGGGGTAGCTCTTAGGGCATACGGAAAAGTCCGTATCCGTTTTATCAACGGCGATACCCGCTTCCGTGGTGTTGGAAATGATAACTTCCAAGTCCTCGCTTTCGCCGTATTTTAAGAATTTTTCGTATTCGGTAAAGGGGTTAACGCAGTCGCCGATAACGTCGATAACTCTGCTGCTTTTAACCTGCTTGCCGTTATCGATGCCCTCTAAGCGGAGGGTGTAAAGTCCGTCCTGCTCGGCAAGGTTTGCAACTCTGCCGAAGGGCATGGGCTGAACGACGGCAACGCCCGCGTTGATTGCGCCCTTATCGTTTAAATCCTGTAATATCCACTCGACGAAAGCGCGAAGGAAGTTGCCTTCGCCGAACTGCATTATCTTGATTTTTCTTTCGGGTTTTTCATATAACTTTTTGCTTAATACTTCCATTTTTATCTCCGATTTAATTTATTTAAAGCGTCAAACGCCGCCTGCCTCAAAATTCGGGGCAGGCAGGCGCGGTATGCTTTTATCAGTGGCGTTTTACGTTGTTTTCAACGATTTCTTCGGTTTCCGCGTCGTATACGTAAGCCGCAATGCGGGGGATACTGAACGTGAAATCCGCGCCGACTTCGGGCGTGTGGTGAGGGTTGATTTTAAGGATAATGTTCGTCCTCTCATCCCCCTCGCCCAGAGTTGCGTAAACGTTGGTGTTGTCGCCGAGAAGCTCAGTGAGTTCAACCTTGGCGGTAATGTTGTAGCCCGTCTTATCCTTGCCTACGTTTACGGCTTCGGGTCTGAACGCGAACACGACTTCCTTGCCTTCGATAGAGGTTACGTCCTTTACGACGTGCTTCAGTTCGAAGTTAAGTCCGTGCGCGGTGAACTTGCCTTCTTCGACCTTGCCGCGGATGAAGTTCATGGGAGGCTCGCCGATGAAGCCTGCGACGAACAGGTTCTTCGGATAGAAGTACAGCTCGTACGGGGTGCCTATCTGCTGAACGTAGCCGCCCGACTTCATAACGACTATTCTGTCGGACATGGTCATAGCTTCCGTCTGGTCGTGGGTTACGTAGATAGTAGTCGCGCCGACCGAGCGGTGAATTTGTTTGATTTCCGAACGCATGGTAACACGTTGCTTTGCGTCGAGGTTGGATAAAGGTTCGTCCATAAGGAAGATATTAACCTTTCTTATAAGCGCGCGGCCTACGGCGACACGCTGACACTGACCGCCGGAGAGCTGACGGGGGAACCTTTCGAGGTAGTCCGTAAGTCCTAAAATTTTAGCGGTTGCGTTTACCTTTTCTTCGATGACGTCCGCGTCGATGCCTTCGAGCGTAAGTCCGAACGCGAGGTTTTCATAGACGGTCAGGTGCGGGTAGAGCGCGTAGGACTGGAATACCATTGCGATACCTCTGTCACGCGAGGACATATGGTTTGCAAGCTTGCCGTCGATGTAAAATTCGCCCGCGGTGATATCTTCGAGTCCTGCTATCATACGGAGGGTAGTTGACTTACCGCAACCCGAGTCGCCGACAAGACAGATAAATTCACCGTCGCCGATTTCCATATTGAAATCGTGTACTGCGTGATATCCGTTGGGATATACTTTGTTTACGTCTTTAAATAAGAGATGTGCCATTTTTAATTTTTCCCCTAAACTAATTTATTTTATTTAACGCGGTTTTGCGTTACTTCAAATCTTTGGTTGCGATATTGTCCATATCGTCGTAAGCCTGATTTTCGCCGCACATACCCCAGATAAAGGTATAGTTGTGCGTGCCTACGCCGCTGTGAATCGACCAGCTCGGCGAAATTACGGCCTGTTCGTTGTGCATTATAATGTGCCTCGTTTCCTGCGGCGTTCCCATTAGGTGGATAACCGCCTCCGTTTCGGGAAGCTCGAAGTACATATATACTTCCATTCTTCTCTCGTGCGTGTGGCTGGGCAGGGTGTTCCATGCACTGCCTTCCGCAAGCTCGGTCATGCCCATTGCAAGCTGACAGCTTTCGCAAACGTCGCCGATTATGAACTGGTTAATCGTGCGCTTGTTGATACCTTCCAGCGAGCCGAGGTGGCGCTGTACGCAGTACTTCGCGCCTTCGGGTGCAGGCTGACCTTCGACGGGTTTAACGATTTTAACCGTGGGATAGGTCTTGTGCGCGGGGCAGGAATTGATATAGAACTTCGCAGGATTCTTTGCGTCGTTCGAGGCGAACTCAACCTGCTTCGTGCCCATACCTACGTACAAGCCTTCCTTGAAGCCTATATCGTACTTCTTTCCGTCAAGCGTAACCGTGCCCGCTCCGCCTATGTTAATAAGCCCAAGCTCACGGCGTTCAAGGAAGTAATCGGTAGCAAGCTCTTTAAACGTGCCGAGCGAAAGAACTTTTTTGATAGGCATTGCGCCGCCTGCGATTATTCTGTCCTGATGGGAATAGGTAAGCGAAATTTCGTCCGCTTCGAAAAGGTTTTCGATTAAGTATTTTTCCCTCAGCTCTTCCGTATCGTAAAGCGCGGAATCGTCGGGATGGTTTGCGTATCTTACGTCAAATTTCATTTTTTAATTCTCCTAAACTTCAGCGCATATTCCGCGCCTATATTATACTCTGTTCCAGACTTCGGTTATGAACTTTATGCACGGCACTATGTCGTCGCCCGTGGTGCCCTCTAAAACGAGGAAAGCGTCCTTATCGTAGGCTTTGATTTTGCCGAGAATTTTATCGAAGTCGAACATACCCTTCGAGGGGGCAACCTGTTTCAGCTTTCCGTCCTCGAACACGCAGTCCTTTATATGGAACACGACTATTTTGCCCGCAAAGGTCTTTAAGCCCTCGTCCAAAATTTTCAGGTAGTCCTTATAGTTGCCTGCGTCGAGGTAGTTATAAATATCGAAAATAATTTTAATGTTGTCGGCGTTGATTTCGTCAACGGCGCGCTTCAAGGTTTTCACGTCGTAGCAGACGTGACCTGCCGCGCCTTCCATACCGACGAATGCGCCCACGCTCTTTGCGTATTCCGAAAGCTCTTTAAAGGTTGCGATAACCGTCTGCAAGGCTTCTTCCGTGCGGTTCAAGGGGTTATAAGTCCACTTGTCGTCGTTGAAGCTGCCCGTTTCCGAGCCGACTATATTACAGCCGAGGTTTTTCGAATATTTAAGATATTCCTTAAATACGGCTTTGCAGTTTGCAACCTTTTCCTTGTTGGAATGAACGGGGTTGAAGTACGCGCCGATGAGCGGAACTTTTATTCCCGCCTTTTTCAAAGCGTTGCCTATTGCAAGGGTGTTGTCCTCGTTGAGCGCATCGGGGGCGTACTTTATTTCGTCCATAAACTTATATGCGACGAGCTGAACGGCGGATATCCCGCAGCTTTCGGCTTTTGCTATTGCGTTGTCAAGCCCCTTTACGCCCAAGTCGTGCGTACGAAAAGCAATTCGCATTTTATCTCTGAACGCGGCCCGAACCGTCGCCGCCAGCAAGCGCTTCTACTTCCTTACGAGATACAAGGTTGAAGTCGCCGGGGATGGTGTGCTTCAATGCGGAAGCCGCAACGCCGTATTCCAGAGCCGCCTTGAAATCTTTTCCGTCAAGGAAGCCCGTGATAACGCCGCCCGCAAAGCTGTCGCCGCCGCCTACGCGGTCAACGATGGGGGAAATTCTGTATTCCTTGGAATGATAGAATTCCTTGGTTGCCGCATTGTAGATGCAAGCCGACCAGCCGTTATCCGACGCCGAGTGGCTTACGCGCAGTGAAGAAATCGCATACTTGAAGCCAAGGTCTTTGCACATTCTTTCAAATATATCCTTGTAGCCTGCAAGCTCTAAATCGCCGCTGGTTACGTCGGTCTTGCCGGGCTTGTAGCCTAATACAAGGTCTGCGTCCTCTTCGTTGCCGATACAAACGTCAACGTATTTCATGAGGTTGGTCATAACCTTTTTAGCCTTATCGCTCGACCATAATTTTTTACGGAAGTTCAAGTCGCAAGATACGGTTACGCCGTGCTTTTTAGCGGCTTTCAAAGCTTCCTCGGTGAGAACTGCCGCGCTGTCGGAAACAGCCGGAGTGATACCCGTGAAGTGGAACCAGTCCGCGCCCTTGAAGATAGCGTCGAAATCGAAATCCTTTGCGGTTGCGGTAGTTATTGACGAGTGAGCTCTGTCGTAAACGACTTTGGAAGGACGCATAGAAGCGCCCGTTTCAAGGTAGTAGATACCAAGTCTTTCGCCGCACTTTGCGATATGGTCGGTTTCAACGCCGTACTTTCTCAAAGCCGCGATAGCGCACTCGCCAAGCTCGTTATCGGGAACTGCCGTTACGAACTCTGCCTTGTGGCCGTAGTTCGCGCAGGATACTGCAACGTTAGCTTCGCCGCCGCCGTAGTTGATATCGAACTCGTCGGCCTGAATGAACTTTTCATTGTTGGGGGTGGAAAGGCGGAGCATAATCTCGCCCATGGTTACGATTTTCTTCATTATTTTTCTCCTTGAAGATTTTTTATATTTTTTTGTTTTATATAATGCAAAGTCATTCCGCGCCCGAAAGTCACGGAATGACAGTTCATTTTATTTCTTTAAAACGAGGTGAACGGCAAAGCCGCCGAATTCGTGGTCGAGATACGCCACATTCATAATACCCTCGGCGTTATACTTTATCGAGCCTTCCTTTACCTTATAGCCGCGCTTTTCAAGCTGATAGAGAGCGCGCTTTACGGAATTGGTCGCAACGGCGATATGTCCGTGCGTGCCGTGGAAAGGCGCCTTCATCATTTCCATATAGGTTGAAGCGAATACCGAGCTGTTGCCCACCTTTTTGGTGAAGCCGAAAGCTTCTTCAAACTCGTCCGCAACATGTTCCGCTTCCTCGGGGTTTGCGCAGTTAAGACCTACGTGCACCATAGTGAAGCCGAGCATTTTATCGATAGCCTCGCGGCAGAGCTTGGTAATTCCTTCCCAGTCCTCTGCGTCAAGAAGCTTTGCGGGTACTATCCAGCTTCCGCCGCAGCACACTATTTTATTGCATGCGAGGTAGTTGTTGAGGTTATCCGCCGTAACGCCGCCCGTGGGCATAAAGCGCATCTGCGAATAGGGTGCGGAAATAGCCTTTATGTAAGCAAGACCGCCCGCCTGTTCCGCGGGGAAGAATTTTGCAAAGTCAAGACCGAGCTCGATAGCCTGCTCAACCTCGCTTGCGGAGGAAAGTCCGGGAGCGAAAGGAACGCCCTTATCGAGGCAGTGCTTTACCACCTTGGGGTTAAGACCGGGAGCAACGCAGAACTTTGCGCCTGCCTTGACCGCCGCGTCCGCCTGCTCGCACGAGAGAACGGTGCCCGCCCCGACGAGCATATCGGGATAAGCTTTGGTCATACGCTTTATAACCTCGTCCGCGCCCTTAGCCCTGAAGGTCACTTCGGCGCAGTTGATGCCTCCGTCCCTCAAAGCCTTTGCAAGCTTTTCAGCGTTTTCCACTTTGTCAAGCTTGATAACGGGAACTATGCCGACGTTTTCCAGCTCGTCCACAAGTTTGTCGATTTTGTTCTTAACGGTATTTTTACCCGTAGCTTTTCCTGCCATTTTTACCCCTTTGCGCACAGTGCGCGAATTGTAATATTTTAACATATTTATTATAAATAATTACATTAATTAAGTACATACACAAAACGGATAACTTTATGTATTATTCGGATATTTACCAAATTACGGCAATTTACGAAAAAAGGGCGCGTTCGAAGCGAACACGTCCCCTATTTCAGCTCCTCTTACATTTTTTCCCGATGGAAGCCAGAAATCAGATTTTGTTTACGGACAGCATAAAGCTTTGTCCGTTTAAAAAGTGTATGACCACGCCGTCGCCCCTCTGCGACGAACAGCAGGTGTAATAGTCGTGCAAAAGCAAATTCAACTCCGCCGCCACTTGCCGCGCGGTGATATTTTTTTCCTGCATTGCCGCAAGCAAGTCTTTAGCGCTAAGTTTGTCGTTTTTGTCCATTGTCGTATACTCCCTTTAAAAAATAAAGTGTGCTTCAAAAAAGCACACTCCGGAATGCACTTTTTTGAATTCTGCTACAAACTCAAAATGAACCAGCGAGCTGCGTTATGAAGTGCACTTCCTACGTAGGAACTGCAACCCGCTTAATTCATATTCATTTTAGTTTGTAGCATACACAGTTTAACATAATATATTAAAAAATACAATAATTTTTAAAAAGTTTTCCGTATTCGACCAAAGTAGTTATTTTTCGACAAAAGAATAGCCGCCCGCGCTTTTAAAAAGCGCGGGGGGCTAAAAGAATAAACCAAAAAAAAAGGCGAACCCTCATATCGCGCGCAACCCACGCAATCCAGAAAGTAAGCCCTTAAAAAACCGTATCGTCTGGATTGCTTCGGCATAAATGCCTCGCAATGACGCAGTGCGCCTTACAACATCGGGGCAAACAGACGGATAATCGCCTCTATTAATTTTCTGAAAAAGTTGTTCTTTAAATTTTCGGGTTTTATAAGCTTGCTTTTTTCGACCGTGTCCGAAAAATCCTTCTTAATATCCGCGAGCGCGGGCGAGTTATAGAACCATACTCCGTCCTCGAAGTGGTGAACAAGACTTCGGTAATCCAAGTTTATCGTGCCGACAACGCCCGTAGTATCGTCCGAAATCATAAGCTTGGAATGGATAAACCCGGGGGTGTACTCGTAAATCTTTACGCCGTTTTTGACAAGGCGCGGATAGTAACTGCGCGTCATAAAATGGATAATTCTTTTATCGGGCTTATGCGGAACTATAATTCTCACGTCCACTCCGCGCACCGCCGCCGCGGAAATTGCGTTCGCCAGCTCGTTATCTATTATGAGGTACGGCGTGGTTATATACACGTAGTCCTTCGCCTGCGCGAGTATGGAAATAAAAATGTTTTTCGCAACGTTGTCGCGGTAGACGGGCACGGGTCCGTCGCCGAAGGGAACTACGAAGCTTTCTTCCGTGCTACCCTGCTCGGGACTGCCGAGGTTTTCGAAATCAAAATATTTCCTCTCGCGCTTTTTAACATTCATAGCGAAATCGACTATAAACATTTTCATAAGCTCGAACACGGCTTCGCCCTCTAATCTTACCGCCGTATCCTTCCAGTGCCCCAAAGGGTGGGTGACGTTGATATATTCGTCCGCGATATTAATTCCGCCCGTGTAGCCGACCTTACCGTCTATGACCGTTATCTTTCTGTGGCTGCGGTTGTTGAACTCACCGTCGGACGTGGCGCGGAACCGCGAAAAGGGAACTGCGTTGATATTAAGCTTTCTCAGCTTTTTGAAGTAGTTGCCGGGCAGGGTGCGCATACTGCCGATATCGTCGTACACCACCGCCACCACTACGCCCGAAGCGGCTTTCTCTTTCAGCACTTCAAGCACCGCGTTCCAGAACGTGCCGCGCTCGATTATGAAGTATTCCATAAAGATATACTTTTCGGCTTTCTTCAAGTCCTCGAGCATTGCGGCGAACATATCCTCGCCCAAAGGGAAATATTTTATGCGCGTGTTTTTATAGAGGTGCACGCCCGACTGCGCGCAAAGCATTTTTACCTGACCGTGCGCAAGGGGCGAAATTTCTTTCAACTCGGCAAGCTCTGCCGCGTCGTCTTTGAACTCCTGCTTTTCGCGCGCCGCCTTTATAAGCTTTTGCTGACTTTTAGGAAGCCTTCTTGAATAGAACGTTAAATAGCAAACTATGCCGAATATCGGGAAAATGAATATGAGTATGAGCCACGGAATTTTATAGTCGGGGTTATCCTCCGAGCGGATAATTTTGAGGATACTGAAAATATAAATGAGTAAAATAGGTATTACCGCGTACAGCTTGAAAAAGTATGCAAGCGCGGCAACCGCCGTGCTTAGCACAAGCGTACCCAGCACGATTAAAAACACAACGAAAAGAAACCTGAAAGGGATATATCTCGCTTTCAGGCGCGAAGCGTCGCCGCGACGCGGCTTTTTCTGCTTTGTAGTTTTTTCGTTGCGTTTTTCGTTTTTCATATGCAAGTATATGGTGTGTAAATATATAGCGGCGCGGGCTTAGGCAAAGCCCGCGCCGCTTTTAAATTTATCAGTAATAAGTTACAAACGCGTCTGAGGGGGGGTTGAGGGGTTGAAGCGTTTGGGGGCCCCACCACGGGGCACCCGGCGTGGTTT
>CAMWPZ010000060.1 GCA_947176305.1 uncultured Clostridia bacterium | reverse complement strand
AAGCCAACGAGCTGTTTGCGGCGGTGGATATTTCCGAGGAAACGCAGAAGAAATTCCCCTCGCAAATCTCCGGCGGCGAGGCGCAGAGGGTGGGAATAGTCCGCGCGCTTATAAACTCGCCCGAAATACTTTTTGCGGACGAGCCTACGGGCGCGCTCAATTCAAAGACGGGGCTTGACGTTTTAGATACTCTCACGAAGTTTAACGAACAGGGGCAGAGCGTCGTAATGGTTACCCACGATATGCGTTCGGCGCGCCGCGGCAACCGTATTTTATATCTGAAAGACGGTGTAATTTTGGGCGAGTGCGATTTGGGGAAATACACTCACGGCGATACGGCAAGGCATGAAAAGCTTACCGCGTTTTTAAAAGAAATGGGGTGGTGAGATGAGAAAGCTTTTTCTTATAGCGCGCTCGAATATGCGCAAGGCAAAGGGGCAGACGGTTGCTATCATCGTGCTGATTTTAATTGCGGCAATGCTTTTAAACCTCTGGCTTATGCTGGCAATGGACTACAAAGCCAACTTCGACCGCTACCACGACAAATTAAACGCAGAACACGTTACTGTTTCCGTTGACGGAGATACGGACGAGATGCGCGAGTTTTTAACGCAAACGCTTACCGAGGATAAACGCGTATCGGAGTTCCGTTTAGATGGTTGTATAAATGAAAATGTAGTGTTCCCGTATAATGGCGGCGAGATGAGCGGTTGGGTTATCTTTTGGGGGAAGGACGTTGCTCTTACACGCACGGTCGGTAAAGCCGAAATAGTTGAAGAAGGAAATTTAACGAGCGGCATATATCTTCCCGTAATTTATAAGTCGAACGATGTCGCTGTCGGTAAACCTGTTAAAATTACTATCGGAAGCCATACCGTCGAATATACGGTCTGCGGCTTTTTAAACAGCGTAATGTTAGGCTCGCATAACTGCGGATTGACCGAGTTTATTCTTACGCAGGACAAGTATGCAGAGCTTGAAAGCTTGGGCTACGCGCAGAAAGCAACGTTATGCTCGGTGCGGCTTCACGACAAGTCGGAAAACGTAAATTTCGAAGCCGACCTTAAAAGTTTGATTTCTCAGCGTTTCCCCAACGTTAGTATGGTAAGCAACAGTTACGATATCGTCGTAACGGCGCGTTATATTTCTCAGATGATTTGTTCGGGTATTATAAGCGCAATGGCGTTTCTGGTGCTGCTGATTGCGCTCGTCGTAATTGCTTCTAACATAATAAATTATATACAGGTAAATATGAAAAACCTCGGCGCGCTGAAAGCGGCGGGGTACACGTCAAAGCAGCTTATCTGCTCTTTGTTGTTGCAGTTTTTGGGGCTGACTTTGCTTGCGGCGATTGTCGGCGCGGCTCTTTCGTATGCTCTTTTCCCTGCTATAAATACAATGATGATAGCGCAGACGGGAATACCCTACAAAATTCGCTTTTTGCCGTTGCCAGCTCTCATTTCACTCTTGATTCTGGGCGGCAGCGTTGCGTTCGTCGTGTGGCTTGCTTCGCGCAGAATTAAAAGGGTGGAGCCTATCGTTGCGTTACGCTCGGGAGTGCAGACGCACAACTTCAAGCGCAATCACGTTCCGCTTGAAAAAACCAAAGCGCCGTTAAATTTCGCGCTTGCGCTGAAAACAACTTTATCGGGCGTAAAGCACAATATCACCGTCTGCATTACTATGCTCGTTTTGTCGCTCGTCGTAGTGTTCTCAGGGCTTATGATAGAAAACGTAATGGAGGATATAACGCCCTTTTTAGACCTTATTATGGGCGAAACGGCTGATACCAGTATCAATGTAAACGTTGAAGCCGAAGACGAATTTTTAGAATATATGAATGCCGACAGTCGTGTTGAAAAGGCTTATTTATACACGACGGTAAGCGTAACGCATTTTGAAGGGGCGGAGATTTTGGTTACGATTTGCGACGACTTCACAAAGGTAAACAACCCGAGTGTTGTATACAAGGGCAGGTTGCCCAAATACGAAAACGAGATTGCTATCGGCGCAAAGTATGCCAAAGAAAAAGGGCTTAAAGTAGGGAACGAAATTGAAATTACGGCGAACGGCAACACCGAAAAATTTCTTATTTGCGGTTTGACGCAGGTTACCAACTACTTAGGGCGCGACGGACTTTTGACGCGCGCGGGTTACGGGCGTTTAGGTACTTTATCGAATATAAGTTATTATATTAATCTTAAAGAGGGGACTGACATCGACGCATTTAATGCCGAAATAAAAGAAAAACTTGCGGACGGATTTAACGCGGCTGCTAACATAGAAGCAACTATTGAAGCCGCTTCAAAAGTTTACGTTTCGCTTATGACCATAATTGTAATTGCTATTTTAGTGCTGTCGGCAATTATTATCGCGTTCGTGCTGTATCTTTTAGTGCGCACTATGCTCAACAATAAAAAACGCGACTACGGAATTTTGAAGTCTTTAGGCTTTACCACAAGGCAGCTTATTCTGCAGACCGCGCTCTCGTTTATGCCCGCGATTATTCTTTCAACGGTATTGGGGCTAATAATAAGCGGTCTTCTTATAAACCCGCTTATGAGTTTATTCCTAAGCGGACTTGGTATTGTGAAGTGTACGTTTAATATTCCTTACGTTTTCATAATCTGCGCGGGAATAGGACTGATTTTGCTGTCGTTCGGCATTGCCTGCCTGCTGTCTTTGAAAATCAAAAAAATATCCCCCCACAATTTACTCGTCGGGGAATAAGTTATTGCAATAAAATATTTTACTTTAAATCATATAAAAACGATTTTGAGGTAAAATTTTCTTATGGCATATTTTAATTATCACGCGAAAGCACAAGGATTAATCAAGACCGGACACTGTGTTAAAGCAGAGATTGTAGAAAAATATAAAGATATCAGCCCTGCGCTTATTCTTTACTTTGACCATCATATAAAAATGCCTATTCGCTTGCATAGATTTGATGAGTATTTTGAATTACTCAAACACTATGATGTTAAAGTAGAATGCTAATAAATAAAAAAACCTAATCGAGATGTTCGATTGAGGTTTTTATTGGCGGAGAGAGGGATTCGAACCCCCGGATAGTTGCCCATCAACGGTTTTCAAGTCCTCGTGCTTAATTTATCCTTGCCGATTGTTGCCTATCGTTATTGATACTTATTTGCCAAAAATCAGGCTGATAACCCATTAAATACAGGGTTTTCAGCCTTTTTTATTGCTTTTAAACGATTTTTATTGGTTGTTAGCAATTCCTATTAAAAGCGCATTTGCGATAACATTTTGTAGAGATTTTGTAGAATTACACTTAAATTACTTTCCGACAACGGCAATAATATTGCAATTTTGTTGCTTTGATTATTGCTTTTTTGCCGATAATATGATATACTTATAAGCGAGGTGTTATCTAAATGAAATATCTGTCGGTTACGGAAATCGCAAAGAAATGGAATGTCTCTGAAAGAAGCGTTCGCAATTATTGTGCTCACGGAAAAGTTTATGGCGCGTTTTTGACGGGCAAAACTTGGAACATACCTGAAGATGCGCAAAAGCCGGACAGGGCAAATAAAAAACTGGAATTACCCACCACTCTTTTAGAAGTGCTTATGGCAGAAAAGAAAGCCAAACTTTCGGGCGGCATTTATCATAAAGTACAAATTGAATTGACATACAATTCCAATCATATTGAAGGCAGCCGTTTGACACACGATCAAACTCGCTATATTTTTGAAACGAATACCATTGGTGTTGACAGTGGCGCTGTCAAGGTTGATGACATTGTGGAAACGGCGAATCATTTTAAGTGTATAGACTTAATTATTGAAAATGCAAAAAAACAGATCACTGAGTCGTTTATAAAAGAGTTGCACCGTACATTAAAAAGCGGTACGACTGATGCACGGCAAGATTGGTTCGCTGTGGGCGACTATAAGAGATTGCCCAATACCGTTGGGGATATGTTCACTGCGCAACCCGAAGAAGTTGCCGAAAAGATGAAAGAATTACTTTTTGAGTATAACGCAAAAAAAGAAAAAACATTTGATGACCTTTTGGATTTTCATTACAAGTTTGAAAGCATCCATCCTTTCCAAGACGGGAACGGACGTATCGGCAGACTGCTTTTATTCAAAGATTGCTTAAAATATAATATTGTTCCATTTATTATCGATGAAGAATTGAAAATGTTTTACTATCGCGGCTTAAAAGAATGGACAAAGGAGCGCGGTTATCTGCGCGATACTTGCCTTATGGCGCAGGACAAATTTAAACTTTACCTTGACTACTTCAAGATTCAATACTGAAAGAGGAAATTAGCATGACGGATAAAGAACTTAAAAAACTGAAAGATGATTTGTGGCATTCGGCGGATATGTTGCGTGCCAGCGCACACTTGGCGGCAAATAAATACGGTCAGCCTATTTTGGGGCTTATCTTCTTGCGCTATGCCGACATTTTATATAAACAGCACAAACAAGAAATAGAAAGCAAATTTGAAAAGTTAAAAGGTACCCGTATGGAAAAAACTATACGGGAAATAGCCATAGAAACTTGCGGCTTTTATCTACCGCCGTGCGCCTATTTCGACGATATCAATAATGCGCCCGATGATGCTTCCAAAGCAACGCTTGTAAAAAATGCGATGCAGGCTATTGAAGACAATAACGAAAAAATGGACGGCGTATTGCCCAAAGAGGTTTACGGACAACTTGTGCCCGAAGAAGAACCCGAATTGCTCTCGAAAATTATCCGTGTTTTCAAAGATATTCCCGAAAATATCGGGATCGATTTGTTCGGAGAAATTTATGAATACTTTTTAGGCAATTTTGCATTGCAAGAAGGCAAAGACGGCGGCACATTCTATACTCCCGCAACAGTTGTTCGCTATATGGTTGAAGTATTGCAGCCGACATCCGGCGATAAAATGTTTTTGGATCCTGCTTGCGGTAGCGGCGGTATGTTTGTGCAAGCGGCAAGATATATGCACAGTCACAATGCAAGCCAAACAGATATGATGAAATTCCGTTGCTACGGCGTTGAAAAAGAACCCGATACCGTAAAACTCGCAAAAATGAATTTGCTGTTAAATAATGTGCGCGGTTCTATTATAGAAGCCAATTCTTTTTATTCCGATCCGCATAATGCAGTTGGGCGGTTTGACTACGTTATGGCAAATCCGCCGTTTAACGTAGACGAAGTCGTTTATGAACGCGTAAAAGACGATAGACGTTTCAATACCTATGGTATCCCTAAAAACAAAAGCAAAAAAGTCAAAGGCGATAAAAAAGAAACTGTACCGAATGCAAACTATCTTTGGATTTCGTATTTTGCATCCGCTTTGAACGACAACGGAAAAGCCGCACTTGTTATGGCAAATTCCGCATCCGATGCAGGCAACAGCGAATACGAAATACGCAAAAAGCTGATAGAAGAAGGCGTAATTTCGCAAATGGTTACGCTACCTTCCAATATGTTTTCTTCCGTAACATTGCCCGCTACGCTTTGGTTTTTCGATAAAGCGAAAATACGTTCGGAGCGGAAAAACGAAATTCTGTTTATAGATGCAAGAAATATTTTTACACAGGTAGACAGAGCGCACCGCAAATTCAGCGACGAGCAAATCAAAAATCTGGGTATTATTACATCGCTATATAAAGGTGACACGCAAGCCTATACCGATTTACTTTCGGAATACAAACAAGCCCTTGATTCTGCGCCCGAAACGTCGGTGGATAAAGAAGAGAAAACGAAATCTTATTTTCAACAGCAAATTGATTGGCTTACGGAATGTTTTCCCGAAGGCAAGTATCGAGATGTAATCGGTCTTTGTAAGGTTGCAAAATTAAGCGGCGAAGATGGGATAAAAGAACAAGACTATTCCCTTAATGCGGGGCGTTATGTCGGCGTTGTAATAGCGGACGACGGTATGACGGAACAAGAATTCAAAGACGTAATGCTCGATTTGAATCGTCAATTTACAGAATTGAATGACGAAGCAATAGACTTAGAAAAACAGATTGTAGAAAACATGGAAATATTGTTAGGTGCAAAATGCGAATAAAAGACTATACTAAATCTGCTAATACAGGATTAGATGCCATAAAACGAGCACCTATATTGGATTATGAAACAAATATTCGATGCATAAGAATACAGGATATTTCACAGTCAAAGCCATTTACAGAATGGGGGTTTACTCAACCTTCTATTAAAGATTACAATAAATTCAAACTCAAAAAAAATGATATTTTGATTGCAAGAACGGGAGCAACTGTTGGAGTTTCTTATATTGTATTAGATGATTGCAATGCTGTTTTTAATAATGGTACTATTAGATTGAAACTTAATAATAACATAGATGCAAAATTTGTATTTTATGTTTTCCAATCAAAAGAATTTAAGCAATATATAGATAATGTATCGTGTGTAGCTACACAGCCTAATTTAAAAGTTGAAAATCTTCTACGCTACACATTGCCTGAGTTCTCGCTTATCCACCAACAAAAAATATCTAATTATTTAACAGCGTTCGATGAATTAATAGAAAACAACAACAAGCGCATAATGCTTTTGGAACAAATAGCAGAAAATTTGTATAAAGAATGGTTTGTACGTTTTCGATTCCCTAATCATTCAAACTGTAAATTTGTCAAAAATGTGCCTGAAAATTGGAGAGAGGGACAGTTGTCAGATTTATGTAATTTTGTGCGCGGCAAAAACATTACAAATGAGCAAATGGTTCCCGGAGAATACGAAGTTGTCTCTGCTGGGCTTGAACCTTCGGGATATCATAATAAAACAAATGTAAAAGGTATTTCTATCACTGTAAGTGCATCGGGAGCAAATGCAGGATATGTATCATTTCATCAAAGAGACATTTGGGCGGCAGATTGCTCTTATATTTCCTCTCAAAATGCGAAAAACATTTTTTATCTGTATGGGCTTATAAACAGTTTAAGACCAATAATTACAAGTTTGCAAATCGGCTCTGCACAACCACATGTATATCCGAAGCAGTTAAATAAGATAAAAATTCTCATTCCCCCTGAACAGCTTATAGAGTTGGGGAATGAAAAGTTAGGTGTTATTTATAAACAAATAGAAATCTTTACACAACAAAATCAGAACCTTATCAGACAACGTGATATGCTTTTACCGCGGCTTATGAGCGGCAAACTACAAGTAAAGTAATCGGAGGTACACCATGAGAAGCTTTATTTCGGAAGACGATATCGAACAAGCAATTATACAAAAATTATCCGATAAATCATTCGAATACGATATTATTAAATGCGATCCCAATCCCGACAAACGGGAAGATTTGAACGACGGCACAAAACGTATCGACAAAAAATGCTGTGTCCTTCCTTACGTTTTACGCCAATCGCTTTTGCGTATCAATCCTACGATAGCGGAAGAAGAGATCGACAAAGTTGTAAAGGATTTGTGTAAAGATTTTACAGGGACGGACATCGTAGCAACCAACTATGATTTTTATAATAAAATCAGAAACGGTATTCAAATTACAATAAGAAAGAACGGCAAAGAAGATTTCGATTTTGTTAAATTGATTGATTTTACCGAGCCGAAGAACAACACTTTTACCGTCGTTTCGCAAATGTGGATACAAGGTAAATTATATTGGCGGCGTCCCGATGTTTTGATTTTTGTAAACGGGCTTCCTCTCGTTTTTATCGAATTGAAAAACAGTACGGTGAAAGTCGAGGAAGCGTACAATAAAAACTTGAAATCTTACATACAAGATATCCCCAATCTTTTTGCTTTCAATCAGATTTGCGTATTGAGTAACGGTTTGGAAACACGGCTCGGCTCTTTTACCGCTACGTATGACAACTTCTTTGAGTGGCTGAAAGTTGGATCCGAAAAAGAAAAACCCAACCGCAAAGCGATTAGAGAGGACGGTGTTTCCATTTCATATTTTATAGACGGCTTGCTGAAAAAAGACAAGCTACTTGACTACGTGGAAAACTTTATTCTCTTTGATAACAAAAGAGTAAAAATCATAGCCAAGAATCATCAATATTTCGGCGTAAACAATCTTGTAGAAGCAGTTAAGCATAAAGACGAGTTGAAGGGCAAACTCGGCGTATTTTGGCATACACAGGGTAGCGGGAAATCTTACTCCATGGTAATGTTCGTGCGCAAAGTCAATCGCAAAATCGAGGGCAACTTTACCTTTATGATTGTTACCGACAGAGAAGATTTAGACAATCAAATACATAAAACGTTTGTTAGAACGGAAGTAATCGGTCAAACGGAAAAGTGCCAACCCGCAAGTTGTAAAAGTCTACGGGAAGATTATTTGCCGTATAATAAGCCATATGTGTTTACGCTTATACATAAATTTGCCTATGATAAAAAATTAAAATTTCCCGTTCTTTCGGAACGGAACGATATAATTGTTTTGGTGGACGAGGCGCACAGAACACAATATAAAGATTTGGCAGAAAATATGCGCAAAGGTTTACCCAATGCGAACTTTGTCGCGTTTACTGGAACGCCGTTACTTGGTTCAAAACGCCTGACAAATCAATGGTTCGGAGACTATGTTTCGGAATATAATTTTGCACAATCGGTTGAAGACGGTTCTACCGTTCCGCTTTTTTACAGTCGGCGTGTTCCCGAAGTAGGATTGGAAAATGATTTTTTAGACGACGACATTGTGGAAATTATCGAAGATGAAAACCTTAACGAGGAAGAAGCACAAAAGCTCGAAAATTCCTCTTCACGAATTTTGGAAGTGTTAAAGCGTGAAGACAGGCTTGACAAAATCGCACGTGATATTGCGCATCATTTCCCTCGACGGGGATTTTTAGGCAAAGGTATTGTTGTTTCGGTAGATAAATATACTGCTGTAAAAATGTACGATAAAGTACAACACTATTGGAACGAAGAAAAGAAAGAATTTATTAAACAAAGAAATGCTGCCGCCACGAAGGAAGAACGGGATAAAATTACGGCAATTCTTGATTATATGAACAACATCGAAATGGCGGTAGTTATTTCGGAAGAAGCGGATGAAAACAAGAAGTTTGCTGCATATGGACTGAATATCAAAATGCACCGTGACAAAATGAATTCCGTTACTACGGAAGGTTATGATATTCAGGACAGATTCAGCGATCCGAACGACAAACTTCAATTGGTATTTGTATGCGCAATGTGGCTGACGGGATTTGATGTAAAAAATCTTTCTACGGTATATCTTGATAAACCTATGAAATCCCACACGCTTATGCAAGCAATCGCAAGAGCAAACAGAGTTTATCCCAATAAGCCCTGCGGCATTATCGTCGATTACGTCAACGTATTCAAGTATATGAAAAAAGCGTTGGCGGAGTATGCCATTGGAGATACCGAAGGTGTATATCCTGCCAAAAATATCGCAGACTTAATTAATTTGTTGGATTCGTGTATTGCGAAAGCTGATGCATTTTTACTTGATTTGGGAATAGATTTAAGCGAAATTATATATGAATCATCAACATTGGATCGCTTGGATTACTTACGTGCTGCATATTGCAAAATCGTAGAGAACGATGAAACAAAAGAAAAATTCAAAGTTCTTACCAATACAATGATAAATCTTTACGAAGCGTCCAAACCTGAAATTTTTGAATTGGATTGGGAAAATGAAAAGTTTCCTCCGCTTAATTATTTGCACGGTTTATTGCACAATCAAATCGATGACGAAAAAATACAGAAAGCTCGCAACAGAATGTCGCAGGTTTTGGATAACAGCGTTATTTCCAATGCAGCCGAAACGGGCGATGCCGAATATGTTATTCACGGCACCAAGGTAATAGATTTATCTAAAATAGATATTGACGAATTGCGTCAAGAAATCAAATGTGCGGAATATAAAGCGATAGAAATCGATGACTTGAAAGCATATATTGAAAAGGCGTTGGAAGATATGATACATAAAAATTGTACGCGTATGCACTTCTCTCAACGGTTTAAGAATATCATTGATAGATATAACGCCGGTGGGTCTGAAAATGAAGATTATTATGAACAGCTTGTAAAGCTATTGGAGGAAATGCAAAAGGAGCAAGATCGACATAATACGGAAGGTTTAACGGAAGAAGAACTTGAAATTTATGATTTGCTTATTAAGGGTAAAAAATTGACTGTTGCAGATGAACAACGTGTAAAACTTGCGGCAAAAAATTTATTCAAAAAATTAACCGAGAAAAAATCAGAATTACTTATAGTTGATTGGTATAAAGACGATCAACCCAAACTGCGTGTAAAATCTGCTATCGAATCTGCTCTAAACGAAGATCTTCCCGACTGTTATGACAAAGACTCTTTCAATTCAAAAACAAATCTACTATTAGAGCATTTTGTGGATATGGCAATTCAAGGCTACGGGTGGTTTGGCAGAGCTGCTTAATTTAATACTTAATTAAAAAAATGACGAGCATTCTTGCTCGTCATTTTTTGTTTCAAAATTTTTTCTCAAAAGACCGTCAAGTACCCCCTTATTTTTCTCTAATAAGTGAGGGGATATTTTTTTGTGCAACTTTTTTTGAAAAAACACCCCAACAAACGCCTGAAATTTCTCTAATAAGTGAGAGGTGTTTTTGTATGCAAGAAAACGATTAAAGAAATTTTCAAAAAAGTGGGCAAGGAACAGGCTGATTTTCTCTAATAAGTGAGGACATC
>CAMWPZ010000059.1 GCA_947176305.1 uncultured Clostridia bacterium | reverse complement strand
TGAGCTGAGATTTCAAATCGAGAATTTCAGCCGCCGCCATAACCTTTCTGTGAATGACTTCCTTCTTTTCTTTTCTCAAAGTAAGCGAGAAAGCCATGTTTTCGTAAATGGTCATGTGACCGTAGAGCGCGTAGTTCTGGAAAACCATCGCGATATCTCTGTCCTTAGGCGGAAGACGGGTACAGTTTTTGCCGTCTATGATAAGGTCGCCGTTCGTGATATCTTCAAGGCCCGCAACCATTCTAAGAGTGGTTGATTTACCGCAACCGGAGGGACCTACGAGGACGATAAATTCGCCGTCCTTAATATCAAGGTTGAAATCGTGTACGGCTTTAACGTTGCCGTCGTATACCTTTTCTAAATGTTGAATATTTACCTCGGGCATTATTGCACCTCCCCTGTTGATTGCTCAGCAGTTTCAGCGGGTTCTGCGTACGCGGTTACAGCCGCCTGCGCGTCCTCCTCGTCCATCTGCGCCAAGGTCGCTTCTACGGATATTTCGCCGTTGTCAAGCTTCTTCTGGAATTTTTCCAACCTTACGGCGTATATCCAGCCAAGCACTGCGGCCGCTATAAGGCAAGCTGCGGAAGCAACCAACCAGATAAGCATCATTGCGAAGAAGAAGCCGCTGTTCGTGGGATAATATCCGAAATAGCCGATTCCCGTAAGCGTTTTAGCTTTTAAACCCTTCAGGGGATAGTAGAATATCCTGAGTATCTGGAAAGCCGCCACGACGAGCAATACTATGCTGAATTTCTTGTTATATCCCTTTACGCCTTCCGACGAGAGGAAGATTAAAAGCATAAGCACGAGGGTTAAAAGGACCGAGATGCCTAAAGTTATCTTTCTCATATTAACGTCGGGAATAGCGTACAGAATGCAGAAATACAGGCAGTTGAAAACTAAGCCTAAAATTGCAAGCAGCTGCGCAAGCTTATTCCTCTTATAGCGGAGAATGTCGTCGGCAACAATTTGCTGGTTTACGGTTTTCTTTTCCATTTAAACCACCTCCTCGGTCGAAACTTCGGGTGCGCTTTCTACGGGAGCGGAAACCTGCGAGCCTTCGAGAAGCTTCTTTTCACCCTGCATTAATTTTATTTTCCAGACAAGGTTGAGTATGAGAGCAACCGCATTAACGACAACCACTCCTACGAGGACGTATCCCATTATGAAGTTGATAGTGGAATACTTGAAATCGTCTCTGAGGTAAGCTTCTTCTGCCGCTACCCTGTCTATTGCGTTAAACAGTGAGAATACTTCACTGACGTAGACGATAAGTAATATAGCGAATATTATCTGATACAGGACTACTATACCGGTGGCAACGTAATTGGTAACGTAGTATTTACGTCTTTTCTGCGAAGCCGCGATATAGTGCAATACCGTAACCACGATAAACACTATAGATAAAGTAATTAATATTCCGTTGTCGTACTGAGAAACAAGGAATAAGTCAGCCGCTCCGGAAACACGTTCTTTACCGGATGACTGCAAATAAAGAGTACCATACTGATAAATCGTTCCGCTGCAGAAAGCCAAAGCGTAAACGAAACTCAGCGCCGCAACTATAAGGGTTACGAGCATAAGTATTTTCTGGAATCTCATTTGAGTTTTCATATCAATTTCCCCAAATAAATTTTGCTTATTACCGCCCGCCCGAAGGCGGGCGGATAAACGATTTTTTTAATTATTACTGAGCAGGTTTAACGTAAACGCCTACGAGGTTCTGGAATGCTTTGTTCATTTCAGTATTGAAGTAATTCAATTTACCTTCGTTGTTGAGGAATTCTACGCATCCGGCTGCATTTGCAGGAAGGTTCTTGTTATCCGAAGCAAGTAAGGTAATTACGTGGTTCGAGCCAAGTCCGTAAGCCATGATGTCGTGGAAGAAGTTACCCGACGAAGACGAGCTGTTCGTGAACAAGTGCTTACCGTCTTTATCCATACCGGTAACGATGTTCTCGCTCGTTCCCTTGAGAATGGAGAGAACGTCCGAATCATAGAACAGAGTTACGGGAACGAGGGTGTACCAGTCACTGAGCTCGTTATCGGTTACGTGAGGGGTCTGCTGAACGGGGTGCTTAATAGTATCGTTGTTGAGTGCAATTGCAACTATATCTGCACCGTCAAGTCCGCAAGGTGCCGTACACTGATATTCGAAGCCCTGGTCCTTGTTACCGATGGGAAGGGTCGTACCGATAATGTAACGTGCATAGTTGGTGAAGTTGTTCTTACCAACGACGCCCGAACGGAACATCGCCATAGAGCTTGCCGTCATGGTAGGGATCTGTCTGCCGTTGTAGAAGGTACCGGTGTAAACCTTATCGTTGTATACGAAATATTTTTCGCTGAACTTCTTGCCGTCGGTATCCTTCGTATCCTTAACTTCCCACTGAGCGGGAGCGTAGTTGGTTGCGTCTGCAATCTTGGTTGCTACGTCTGCGGGAGAAATCGAGATCTGCTCGTTTGCATACCAGAAGCCGCCGTTTGCCGCCTTAGTAGCGTCAATGCTGCCGTTATCGTTAGCCGAAGTCTGAGGACCGTAGGTCATAAGAATCTGACCGTCGGTAGAGAACATATAGTCAACGAATGCAAGCGCTGCGGAAAGCTTATCGGGGCTATCCTTAACGCCCTTGTAGGAGATACCGAAACCGGTGGTCTTAACCGAACGCCAGCTTTCCGTAAATCTCATAACGGTTTCGTGGCTGCCGTTATCGTCCGTATCCCACTGGGAAACAGGCGTAAGAATGGGAGCGAAGTTATAAGGGTTATTAGCTGCAGCGCTGAGGCCGTAAGCCGTCTGCGTCTGAACGTAGTCGTGAAGCGTGAGCGCCTGAACGCCGGTGTTGCCGGAGCTGTAGGAAGTTTTACCGCCGTCAACCGTGATGCTGGAAACTAACGGTGCATACAAGCCTTCCTGAGTAAGCGCGTTCATCTTATCCAGCGCTTCATAGGTTTCAGCCTTCGTACGAGCGTCAACGATGTTGCCGTCAGCCTTTACGTAAGCGTACTGGTATCTGGATTCAAGTCCGCGTACGCCGTACAGCTCGCCTGCCATTGCTACCGTATCGTTGAAACGGTCGGTTCTGCTCTGACGGCCGGTGAGAAGGAACAAGTCCTTCGTTTCCTTAACGTCACTGCCGAGCGCCGTGCCGGAGGTTACGAAGCATCTGCCGAGTGCGGTGTAAAGGTCAGCGTCCCAAGCAGCGTAAGCGCTGTTGAAGACTTCTGCGAGCTTTCTTCCGCCCGTCGTGTAGAAGGATTCGTTATTATAGATATAGGTTACGGTGATATATCTCTTCAGAAGCTGGGTAAGAGTGTTACCGTCGACGTTACCTGCTTTCTTGTTGATAGCAAGGTTCATTATGTCGATAATGTTACCGCTGGTCTGTGCAGCGATGTCGGCAGCGGAAACGCCTGCATTTGCAAGGATTGCACCCATCGTATCAGCGTCGCTGCTCTTAGCGTCTGCAAGAGCCTTATCGTAGTCAACCGTAATGGTGATGGTCTTGGAGGAATCGGTAACCTCGGTCTTATCGTTGCCCTTTCTGGGGGTGCCGGTAAGTACGGAAGGATCGGTTACTGCGATTTCCCAGTGGCCCGTAGTTCCCATGAACGATTTTACGGAAGCAGTTGCGCCGTTTCCTGCGGTCGATTTAGCTCCCGCCTGTGCGCTGAAGGTTACGGTGCCGGTAAGGTCGCCGGTCGAGTTGAGAAGCTTTTCAACCAAATCTTTTCTTATAAGAACGTATTTTTCGATATCGTCGTTACCGTCGAAGTAAGGCGCAAGGTACATCGAGCCGTCCGTATCCGCGGTAAGCGAAAGCTTGGTCGTAGCACTCGAATTGAGGAACGCCTTGTAGTTAGGCATATACTCGAGATAGTTGGTTAAGTTAAGTATAGCCTCGTTATCGGTACTTGCCTCGTTGTTGAGGTCCTGAGCCGAAGACGTGAAGATATCAACGCTTGCAAGGCCACCCTCTAAGTTCTTGATTTCCGAAAGCTGGTTATCGGAGCTCTTACCGGTGTACTTATCGGTAAACTTTACTTTAAGCTGGTCAGCAAGCGCCGCCCAAGCGGGTTTAAAGTTTCCTGCCGCATAGCTCTTGCCGTAGAGCTGAGCCGCGGTGGTGCCGCCGAGATAGTCCGTAAGTAACTTGATGTTGGTCGAATCGTAAGCCGCACCGAGGTTAGCCGCGTTGTGACCTACCGAAACGTTAAGGTTGGTGTTCTCAGCCCAGGTAAGTTTGCCGTTCGAGTCGGTCTTTACCGCAAGCACACCCTGTTTGTTTCCGCCGCCACCGGAAGGTTTTTTACAACCTGCGAGCGAAAAAACCATGGTTCCTGCCATTACAACGGATACCGCAGCAACAGCAATCTTTTTTGATTTGTTCATTATTTCTCTCCTTATTTTTTATTTCAATCCGCAGCTATGCCGCGAAGCAAAATCTTAATATGATTATTCTTTTACGCCGCCCATGTTTACGCCCTTCGCGAAGTACTTCTGAATGAAGGGGTAAATTACGAGGATAGGCACCATTGCAAGCACGACCATCGCGTAAACCATGGAGGTTGCTTTACCGATTTCCCAGTCGGGGTTTTCGCTTATCTGCAGCGTCAGGTTGGTGTTCTTATTAATGAAGTCACGCATGTAAACCTGAACGGGCCACGAATACTGCTGCTGCGTACCCAGAACTCTGTACGCCCAGAAGTAGCCGTTCCAACGCGAAATTCCGAAGAACAGCGCAACGGTCGCAATCGTTGCCTTGCTCATGGGGATATATACTTTGGTAAGTATCTGCAATTCGGTAGCGCCGTCTATTCTCGCCGCTTCCTCGATTTCGGAGGGCACGCCCTCGAACGAGTTACGGAGAAGAATTATGTTGGTAGCGTTCATACCCATTGCAAGAACGATAAGCCATTTAAGGTCGATATCGAACATACTGCTTCCGCCGACGATGCTTGCCAAAATCTGACCCGTCTGCTGATAGTTGAGGTACTGGGGAATGACGCCCGCCGAGAACCACATCGTGAAAACGAGGAAGAAGTTGAAGCCGTGTCTGCCGAGAAGGCGCTTTTTAGAAAGCGCGTACGCGCCGAGTATGGAGTATACAAGACACCAGATAGAACCGATGAACGTTACGAACAAGGTGTTCGAATAGTTAATCCAGAACTGGTTATCCATGAATACCTGTTTGAATGCTTCGAACTGGAAGCCTACCGGCCACAGAATTACCTTTGAGTTTGTAACCGCGTCGAACGAGCTGAACGTTGAGCTGAGCGCGTACAGAAGCGGATAAATACACATTGCCGCAAAAATTATAAGAAGAACGTAAGCGATGATTTTGAATATCAGCTCGCTGACTTCCATTTTTCTTTTCATAGTCTTTCGCCCTCCCCCTATTAATACAGCGACACGTCGGAAGCTTTTCTTGCTATCGTGTTCGAGCCGATAACCAGAATCATACCGATGAGGTTGTTCGTCATTTCGCCCGCGATACCGTAAGCGGTAAGCTCGTTATCTCCGCCGAGTCTGTTGGACCACGTCGAAACTACTTCGGCTACCTGATAGTTGCCGACGCCCTGGTCAGGACACAACAGGTAAAGCTTTTCGTAGCCTACGGAAAGAAGTCCGCCGATTTTCATAATAAGCATTATGACGACCGTCGAAAGAATGCTGGGAAGCACGACGTAGCGCATCTGCGCCATCTTGCCCGCGCCGTCAATCTGCGCCGCCTCGTAAGAGGTCGGGGAAACCGCGATAACCGCCGCGAAGAATACGATCGAGTCGTAGCCGGCGTGTTCCCAAATATCCGTGATTATGTATATCGAACGGAAATATTCAAGCGAGTAAACCAAGCCGTCGTCAAGTCTGTCGTGTAGCGTATTCGAGCCGGAGATTGCGCCGAGGAATTTGGAAATAATACCGACGTCGCCGCCCTGCTTGCCGCTGAAAAGTACGAGCGTAAGCGAGGTTACGATAACCGTCGAAATGAATTTCGGCAGATACACGCAGACCTGCATTATCGACCTTGCGATATTCGAACGCACTTCGTTGAAGAAAAGCGCCAGAATAATGGGCAGAGGGAAGCCGAACAGCAATCCGTAGAATGCGATGACGAACGTGTTTCTGAACGCCATCCAGAATTCGGGGGCACGGTCTCCGACGAAAATCGTCTTGAAGTTGTTGAAACCTACCCACGCACGGTCAGCCGAATCATCGAAGTTACCGTACTTGAACGCCGCCAACAGCTCGGTCATGGGCAGGTACTTCCAGAGAAGGTACACTAAGATCATGGGTACGAGCATAAGGTAAAGGCGCCAGTCTTTCAGAATGGTCAGTCCCGTGCTTTTCCATCTGTTCCGCTCAGTTTCGTCCCTTACCTGCTGTTCGGGCGACATACTGTAAGTACCTGTCGCCTCGTCGTAGATAAGGAAATCGTCATATTTGAGTTTGAACATTGAAAATTTCCTCCATATCACTTATACAAGCAATTTATTGTAAAAGCGGAAAACCGCTAATTACCGAAATTAATACAAATCGTCGTCTTTTTTCTTTAAAGCCGCAAGGCTTTCTTCGTCTATTTCTATCGGCTCGTCCCCGTAGGTGTCTCGCCGCGCCTTTTCCTTGCGCTCTTTATCGAGCCTTAAAAGGTAGCTCTTCTGTCCTTCGAACATTCCGTCCAGCCTGCGCATTACCAAAATTATTACTATTCCGAGCGCCAAAGACATCGGCTCTGTGAACTGGTTGAGGATAACCCCGACGAAGCTTTTACCGAAGCATACCGCCACGATTGCCCTGCCAAGCACTATCGCCAGCCACCCTGCAACGATGAACAGCAATGAAAAATACCATTTGCCCCTGATTTTGTCCCTGCCCATGAACCTTGTCATAAGCAACAAAATCATTACCGCCGCGTTTCCTATTATATAAATAGCGAAAAAGCTTTTTTCAAAACCCTGCGTTTTGAGGTTTAAAAGGCAGTACAGCAACCCGTCGAACACGGCGTAGAACACAGCCGGCCAGCCCCACCTCATCATTACCAACAGCACTATCGGCAGCAGCGGCGAGAATATGAACACCGCGGAAGCGCCGAACGCTTTAAGCGCGTAATGCAGTAACAGCTCGAACGCGATTAATATCACTGCGAAGAGAAATAAATCGGTAAGGCAATATTGCCTGAATGATATTAATCTTGATCCGTTTTTACGCATAACTTTACTGTTTGTACATTTTTTACGTGTGCATAATGTTACATTTTTACATTTAGCGTAACCATTATAACATAGTCAATTTTAAAAATCAATAGTTTTTTTATTGTTTCACGAAAAAAATTATGCTACAATAATGCGCGAGGACGGTAAGCAGCAATGAAAACCATTTATCTGACGCCTGCGGACGACATTCAAAGCGCGGTTAACGCTTTGAAAGGTCCCGCAACCGTGTATTTAAAGAGCGGAATTTACAGACAGAAAGTCAAAATCACCTCTGACGATATTACAATTATCGGCGAAGACCGCGAAAAAACGGTTATCACCTTCGACGACTACGCAAGAAAACCGCACGCGGACGGCAGGGAATACAACACCTTCCGCACCTACACCCTTTTAATTACTGGTAACAGGGTAAGGCTTGAAAACCTGACGGTGGAAAATTCCAACGCCCACCCCGAAAAGGACGGGCAGTGCGTGGCGCTTTCCGTAAACGGCGACGGTTTTGTTGCCGAGAACGTCGATCTGAAGTCCATGCAGGACACGCTTTTCACCGCGCCCTTCCCCGACGATTTGGTAATCCGCTACTCGGGGCTGACCGACGACGAAACCTATTACGACGGTTTTATACCGAAAGACGAGCTGTGCCTTGAAGGCAACAAAGTTCACCTCTTTAAAAATTGCAGAATTTACGGCACGGTCGATTACGTTTTCGGTTGCGCCGAAGCGTACTTCTTAAACTGCGAGTTTATCTCGCTTTTCGAAACGCGCGGAACGGGCTTCGTCGCCGCACCCGCCCACAGCCTTAACCAAAGCCGCGGCTACGTATTTTTGGACTGCTCGTTCAAAAGCGGGGGCGCGGCGGAAAATTCCGTCTACCTTGCAAGACCTTGGCGTGACTTCGGTAAGTGCGAGTTTATAAACTGTAAGGTTGGCGGGCATATCGCGCCCGAGCTGTTCGATAAATGGAACGACACCTACCGCGACAAGACCGCAAGATTTTCCTATTATAATTTGGAAAGCGGCTTGCCCCTTGCGCCCGTAAAATGGTCAAGTGAAATGACTTCTGAACAGGCAACTGAAATTATAAATTACTGCAACGCAAAATTTAAGGGAAATGTGCGTTGAATTTGGCGGTTTTTGTAACACAAAAAAATGCACGGGGGCGCGTCAAATAGCACGCGCCCCCTCTTTCAGCTCCTCTTCATTTTTTCCGATGTAAGCTAAAATTTAAATTTTGTTTACGGTCAGCATAAAGCTTTGACCGTTTAAAAAGTGTATTACTAAGCTTTCGCCCCGCAACGTTGAAGAACAAGTAAAATAATCCTGCAAAATCATATTCAATTCCACCGCCACGTCCTGCGCGGTTATATTCTTTTCTTTCATTGCCGCAAGTAAATCCTTAATGTTAAGCTTGTCATTTTTATCCATAGCAGTTACATAATAGCACAGATTTCTTACCGTGTCAACAATATAGGCAAGTTTTCTTTTATAATTTAAATATGCAAATATTTGTTGACAGACTTAACAAACTGATTGAAGAAAACAAAATTACAAAGTACAGACTTGCAAAGGAAATAGGCGTAAGTAAACAAGCCGTGCTTTGGTGGTGCGACGGCGTAAACGAGCCAAAAATTTCTTATCTTAAAAAGATAGCCGAATACTTTGACGTAAGCTGTGACTATCTTTTAGGCTTAGAGGACGAAACAGGCACAAAGTTATAATTCAAAATTTAAGCCGCCCGCGCAAACTGCGCGGGCGGCCTCTTTTTTTATTAATTTGTACGGCGCAAGCAAAACCGCGCTTTTGCGCAGCGCGACACAATTTGTCGCTTTGCGACCTCAGCGAGGTGAAGCGCCGCAATTATACTATTGTTTGCCCTGAAACATTGCGGCGCGAGGGCGAGAAGCCCTCAAATTCACGGAAAATCGCAGGCGCAGAATAGCCGAGATTTTCGTGAGCCGTTTTTATTCGGTGAACCCGAAGTATTCCGCGGCGTTGTTGTAGCAAACGTCTTCTACAATTTTGCCGAGCGTTTCGATTTCCGATTCGGGGTACTGTCCGCTTTCAACCAAATTGCCGAGCATCTGGCAAAGTAACCTTCTGTAATACTCGTGACGGGGATAAGCAAGGAACGAGCGGCTGTCCGTAAGCATACCGACGGACTGCGCAACCAAGCCCACCTGCATAAGCGTTTCAAGGTTCTGGCGCATACCGTCCTGCTGGTCTAAGAACCACCAAGCCGTGCCGACCTGTACCCTGCCCTTCACTCCTTCCTTCTGGAAGCAGCCCGCAAGCACGCTGAGCGCGTAGTTGTCGCGGGGGTTCAGGCAATATAAAATGGTTTTGGGCAAGCTTCCGTCCTTGTCGATTTCGCCCAAAAGCGCGGAAAGCTTTTCCATATAAACCGCGTCCTCGATAGCGTCGAAACCGGTATCGGGACCGATTTTTTCAAGCATGGATTTCGAGTTATTGCGAAGTGCGCCGATATGGTACTGCTGTACCCAGCCGTATTTTGCATACTGCTTTGCAAGGAACACGAGAACGTAGCCTTTGTACATATCCTGCTCGGCTTCCGTAATAGGCTTGCCTTTCATACCCTTTAAGAATACCGCATTTGCTTCCTTGTAGGTTGCGGGCGCGTAGTGAACTACGTCCAGCGCGTGGTCGGAAAGCTTGCTGCCCATACTGTCGAAATATTTAATCCTATTTGCAAGCGCGTTTAATAAATCCTGCAGGCTCTTAATGGGTTTTTTAACTACGCCCGAAAGCTGTTTAACCCAGCTTGCAAACCACGAAAGTTCTACGTTGATAGCCTTGTCGGGGCGGAACGCGGGGCGAACCTTGACTTTGAGAGTTGCGTCCTCGTTCATTTTCTTGTGCCACTCTAAGCTGTCGACGGGGTCGTCGGTCGTGCAGACGGTCTTGACGTTGAACTTATACATCATCTCGCGCGCGGTCAGCGTTTCAAGAACTTCGTTCGCCTTGTTCCAGATTTTTTCTGCGTTCGCGGGGTTGATTACGTCGTCAATGCCGAAGTATCTGCGCATTTCGAGGTGCGACCAGTGATAGAGGGGGTTGCCTACGAAGTAGGGCATACTCTCTACGAACTGAGTGTATTTTTTGTAATCGTCGTCGGGGCCGGAAATGCTGTCTTCCTCGTATCCCCTTGCGCGGAGTGCGCGCCACTTGTAGTGGTCGCCGTATCTGTCGCCTGCGCCAAGCCAGACCTCGGTAAGGTTTCTGAACTTCTTATCCTCGTAAATTTCCTTGGGCTGTAAGTGGCAGTGATAGTCGATAATCGGCATCTTTTCCGCGTGCTCGTGGTAAAGCTTTTTCGCCGTTTCGGTGGTAAGCAAAAAGTCGTCGTCCATGAACGGCTTAACGTTGGAATTTACAACCGCCTTTTCCGCCTTTACGCTCTTAGCTGCTTTTGCGGTTTTAGCGGGCGCTTTCGCCGCAGTCTTTGCGGTCGTTTTAGCCGTTGCCTTTGCGGTCGTTTTAGCCGTTGCCTTTGCCGCGGGTTTTGCAGTCTTTTTCGTTTCAGTAGTTTTCATTATAATGTTACTCCCGTTTTGAAAATTGCTATTTCTTTGGTGTTATTAATTTCGTTTTTGGAAGGCTTGCCGTTAGCCGTTTCCACGACTAAATCTATAAGCTTTTCAAGCTGGGTGTCGAAGTCGCTTTCCAAGACCGCGCCCGCGTTG
>CAMWPZ010000058.1 GCA_947176305.1 uncultured Clostridia bacterium | reverse complement strand
CAATTATATTAAATAAAATTAAAAGCTCTTGGATGTTTCCAAGAGCTTTTCGTTATCGCAAAAAATGCAATTTTTAAAATTCAGTTTATTATTTTCTTATGGAAAGCATGCTTTTAGTGTACGCCGTTTTTTTATAACGACATTAAATATGCAACTTCCTGTTTATTGAGTTTCCTGTATGCGCCTCTGTCAAGTCCACGTAGGGAAAGCTCTCCTACCTTAATTCTTTTAAGCAAAGTAACTTCCTTTCCTATGGCGGCAAACATTTTCCTTATTTCGCGGTTTTTGCCTTCTTTTAAAGTAACGTGAACTTTAGTGAACGCTTTGTTTGTTTCAACTATATGCGCTTTGCACTTTTTCGTGACGTAACCGTCAATTTCAATACCGCTTCTTATGGGGTTAAGCTCGTTTTCGGTTAAAATTCCTTCTATTCTTACCAAATAGGTTTTAGGAACTTCGTTTGAAGGATGCGTTAAATGTTGTGCCAGCTCGCCGTCGGTAGTTAGAATTAAAAGTCCTTCGCTGTCATAATCGAGTCTGCCGACCGGGTAAATTCTGCCTACACCGTCGGGCATTAAGTCCATAACGGTTTTTCGTCCCTTCTCGTCTGACACGCTGCAAATATAGCCTTTCGGCTTATTTAAAATATAGTACTCATTTTTTTTCAGCGTTACTATATTTCCGTTTACCTTTACTTCGTCGCTCTCACTGACTTCAACGCCTAAAACTGCGGTCTTGCCGTTGACGGTCACCTTTCCGTCTTTGATTAACCTATCGCATTCGCGCCGTGAAGCTACTCCCGAAGCGGCAAGAAATTTGTTTATCCTCATTTTTTATATAGTTCCTAAATGTATTACTCATTTATTATACTATATAATTTTCCGCTAAAAATCAAGCTATTTCGGCTGTAAATTTCAAGCTCGCCGGCTAAGTCGCCTGCTTTTATTTTTTTATCGCTTTTTATTGATATAACTCTATAATCTAAGCTATCACTGCATTTTACTACTTTTATTTCACTTTGTGATAATTTGCAAGGTACTTTGCCACACATAAATACCTTATTTTCATCTATTTTAAGCAGTTTGAAGTTGTTAAAACAATAATCGAAAATATTACAGCTTCTTTCATACATATCGGGACAGTTCAAAACTACGCAGACCACGTCCATTCCGTTGCGTTCTGCGGAAGATACTAAACAGCGTCCTGCCTTTAAGGTGTAACCCGTTTTAACACCGTTCGCGCCCTTGTACATTCTGAGCATTTTATTTTTATTTGCATAGCTTCTGAATTCGCCCGAATAGCTCTTCGAAGAAACTATTTGCTTGAACGTCGGGTTGTTCATTGCGTAGCAGGCAATTTTGCACAAGTCGCGTGCGGTTGTGTAGTGTTCGCTGTCGGGAAGTCCGCTTGGATTTTTGAAGTTTGAATTTTCCGCGCCGATTTTTTTCGCACGCTCATTCATAGCTTCAGCAAACTTTTCTATGCTTCCGCTGTGATGCAGGGCAAGCGCCGCCGCGCTGTCGTTGCCGGAACGCAGCATAAGCCCGTAGAGTAAATCTTTTATGCTGATTTGCTCGCCTTTCTTTAAATATATGCTCGAGCCTTCCACCCCTACCGCTTCGTCGGGTACGGTTATAACTTCGTCAAGGTTGCAGTCTTCAACTATGATAATTGCCGTAAGAATTTTCGTGGTGCTTGCCATGGGCAGCTTTGCATCGGCGTTTGCTTCGTTCAAAACCGTTCCCGTGGTCAATTCCATTGCAATTTCCGACTGTGCGCCTGCGTGCGCGTTTAAAGGCTTAGAATTCAAAATGCTGACCGCGCCGAAAACTATTGCGGCGGATAAAAAAATACTTAAATAAAATTTACGCATTGTTGTCTGTAAGTTTATGAACGATATTTCCCGTTTTATCTATTAAAGTGTCAATAGGACTTTCGTCCATTTTTAAAAGTCTGCAACCTTTTCCGTCGTCGACGAGGAAGCCCTGAGGTTTAACCGAAACGACCGTGCCGTTGCCGCCTGCAAGCTTGAATCCGTCTGCTTCTTTAAAGGTTTTAACGTCGCCGTATTCTCCGCCGCCGCTTAAATTTACCACGGTTACGGAAGAAAGCGGAATAACCTGAGTTCCGCTGACCGTAATTATCGATTTGCCTATAACTGTATCCGCGTCGGCGACCTTTTCGATGGGCACGGGTGATTCGTTGAAGTCCTTATCCTTATTTTTCTTAATTTTTCCGTTCATTTATTTTCTCCATTAAAAAAATTAAAAATATTTTAGCTATAACCATAAGATTGATTATAGTTACTGCTTTGGCGTAATATCTTATATCCGAGTGTTCTTCGTTGAGTACGATATAATTTCTGAGTTTGGTGTAATTTCCGTTTATCTGTAAGAACTTATAAACCGCCGTAGTTATCGAGCTTTGTGCAAGTGCCGCATAGGCGTTATTGGTGTTTACAAGTCCGAAGTCCGATAGCTGAATTACTTTATAAACGCATACCTGATTAAACATCTTGTAATAATTCAGTTTCAATAAAGTCGGATCTACTTTTTTGCTTTTACCGTTTATCTGCATTTCATTCGGTTTGTCTTTAACCGTATTCATATTGAAAAGCTTTATATATCTGTAAAAGGTTACGTTTATACTTGCATACTTTTCTTCGGTATTTATATAAACGTAGTTATAAACGTAAATCGGAAAAACCGAAATCAGAAATCCCGCAGCGGCCAAATATACCATTGCTTCTTTCATAACATTATTATTTGTAACAAAGTAATTAATATACAAAAAAAACGGACGGTGAAAACCGTCCGTTAAAATTTTAAGTTTTAATCGATTTTTATTACGTCATCGTCTTCGGTAATAAATTCGGGAATTTCAAACCCGTCCTCGTCAACCTTCTTTTCTGCAGCTTCCTCTGCTTTTCCGCTTTCCTGCTGCTCGGAAGCTTCAACATATTCGTCCTTGTGATACAGGTAGTTTGCGTCTTCTTCCTCGTCGGATAAAAGCGAGCTGTTAAGCTCAGCAATCTGCTTCATAAGCTCGTCATAGTCAGGCAATTCGTCGATTGAATTGAGCTTGAAGCGCTTTAAAAAGTTGTCAGTAGTTGCGTATAAAATGGGTTTTCCAACCGCGTCCTTTCTGCCGCAGGGAACTATCATTTCAAGCTCTAACAAGGTATGTATTGCGTAGTCACAGCTTACTTGCCTGATTTCTTCAAGCTCGGGCTTGGTTATAGGCTGTTTGTATGCAATAATTGCCGCGCACTCCAATATGGTTTTGGTGAATTCCTTTTCCTTAATAGGTGTAAGCACTTCGGAAACGGGTTGTTTATATTTGGGGTTGGATGCAAACTGCAGCTTTCCGTTGAAGGTCAGAAGCTGAATTCCGCTGTCTTCGTCGTATTTTTGTTTAAGCTCGTCCACGCTCGCATTTACTTCTTTTAAAGAACAGCCGAGTTTTTCCACTATATATTTTACGGGTACTGCCTCGCCCGAAGCAAAGATAACCGCCTCAATTATATTCGTCAAATTGTTCACTTGTTACGTCCTTTACATCCCAGTCGGGATTTAATTTAATGTTGATATTACCGAAAGCTTCTTCCTGAACTACCGTTATAAACTGGTGTTTGAGCATTTCCAAAAGCGCCTGAAAAGTCGTTATAATTTCGTTTCTGGAATAGGTTATAAACAAACTGTCGAAGTCTACTTCGTTGCTTTCCAAAAGTCTGTCACGAATGTAAGCAACCTTTTCCTCTACCGTATGCTCGTCTTTGGGAATTTCCCTTATCTTTGCTTTTTCGCGCTGCAAGCTTTCGTTTCTCAGCATCATTTTTGCGAACGCTTCAAGCATTGCATTTACGTTGAAATCTTTATAGACGATTTTTACTTTACTGTAATCTGATTCCGGCTCTTTGAAGAAATAACCTATTGTTTCAAGGTCTTTGAGCTTGGGCGTTTCTTCCTTGATAAGTTCGTATTCTCTTTGTTTAAGCTGCTCGATTAAAGCAAGCTTTTCCTCTTCCGCGCCGCCCATTTCTTCGCCTACAACTTCCACGGGCGGTACCATACTCTTGGACTTAATGTAAATTATCTGTGCGGCAAGCGCCAAATATTCGCTTTCCTTATCCACGTCGCGGTGCGGCTGAGTTTTCATAAACTCTATATAATCGAGGAACTGTTCGGTCACCTTCGATACAAAAACGTCCTCGATATTAATCTGCGCAATATTTATAAGATGCAGAAGAAGATCCAACGGTCCTTCAAAATCGTCAAGAACGGTATTGTAGTCGACAACCGACTCGAAATTTTCATAATTTTTATCTGTCATATTTACTTCCGTTACGGCTTAGAATAAGCTGAATATGAAATTCCAAAGCCCGTATATAGGTGCGCCGATACCCTTCGTTGCCAGCTCAAGAACGTAAAAGCCCAAAATATTTATGTATTTTATACCGTCAACACCGGTGTACGTTCTTATCATATTGCAAATAAAGCATTCAACTATAAGACCGATTAAAATATACTGGCCGTATTTTTGTAAAAACTGGCGGACTTTATTGAAAGGGCTTGTGCAAGCCTCCACAATTCTGAAACCGTCCAAAGGATATAACGGCAAAAGATTAAATACAAATATCGAAAGGCTTATCGTATAAATCATATACGGAATAGCCCATACAAACATTAAAAGATATGAAAGTGCGGTATTGTCCGTAAGCACTAACACGTATTTTTCAAGCGCAAGAGCTATCGGGTAGCAAATGAAAGCAATTATATAGTTGGTTATAACCCCTGCAAGCGCGGTAATAATAAGTCCTTTTTTAAACTTGCGGAAGTTGTTGGGGTTAATGGGAACGGGTTTTGCCCAGCCGAAGCCTGCGAACGCGCACAATAAGAAACCTATCGGGTCAAAGTGCTTTACAGGGTTAAGCGTAAGCCTCCCTTCTATTTGTGCTGTAAAGTCGCCGTTTTTATATGCGGCGTAAGCGTGCGCAAATTCGTGCGGAACAAATACGAACAGTATCGCCACTACCGATGCTAAAATTGTAATTATCTGTATTATAAAATCGTTCATTATTTCAAATATTCAGGTACGACGTCGTTTCTTGTTAAGTCGTCGTAAGTCTGCGGTTTTATTATGTATTCGGCTTTACCGTCTTTTACGAGTATTGCAGGGGGAATAAAATTCCTGTTATAATTGCTTGCCATCGAGTAATTATAAGCGCCCGTAGTCAGTACCGCCATTATATCCCCGCTTTCTGCCTTAGGCAGAGGCACGTCGACTGCAATTAAATCGCCGCTTTCACAACATTTGCCCGCAACCGAAACTTTTTCGGTACAAGGCTCGTTTGCGCGGTTTGCAAGCATAACTGTATATTTAGACTGATACAGCGCGTAACGGGGATTATCGAACATTCCTCCGTCAACGGCAACGTATTTTTTAATTCCCGCAATTTCCTTTATAGCACCGACGGTATAAAGCGTAACTCCCGCTTCGCCGACGATTGAACGCCCCGGCTCGATTACAAGGTACGGAAGCTTTAACGCATGTTCCTCCGCTTTTGCTTTTATAGCGTCGATGAGGCATTTAAGATAATCTTCGTAATCGGCGGGCTTAAGTTTGGGGTCCTCGCCATTATACCATACTCCGAAACCGCCGCCGATATTCAGCGTTTCAGCCTCGAAGCAGAGTTTTTGTTTTATAACAGCACAAAAGTCCATAACTTTTTGCGCCGCAAGCACGAAAGACTGCTTTTCAAATATCTGAGAGCCGATATGGCAGTGATAACCGAGTAATTTAAGGTTTTTCTTTTCGAGAACGTGAGCGGTCATTTCTTCCGCCGCGCCGTCGGAAACCGAAAAACCGAACTTGCTGTCAGTGCGCGCCGTTTGTACGAAAGAATGCGTATGCGCTTCAACACCGGGATTAATGCGGATTAAAACGTTCTGAACGATACCTCTGTCTGCGGCAAGCTTATTCAAAATATCGGCTTCGCGGAAGGAGTCAACCACGATATTCCCGATTTTATTATCGAGCGCCAATTCAAGCTCGGAGACAAGTTTATTGTTACCGTGCATATAAATCTTTTGCGCGTCGAAGCCTGCTTTTATTGCGGTATAAAGCTCACCGCCGGAAACTACGTCAACGCCAATTCCTTCTTGTTTAGCAATCGCGTAAACCGCCATGCAGGAAAACGCTTTGGAAGCGTAAAGCACTAAACCGTTTCCGCCGTAATGCTTTACAATCGCGTTTTTGTAGGTACGCATCATATTGCGTATATATGCTTCGTCAAAAACGTAAACGGGCGTGCCAAACTTGTTTGCAATATCGACGGCGTCCATTCCGCCGATTTCCAGATGCCCTTTCTTGTTTATTTTCAGCGTGTCTCTTTCGTTCATAGCTTCCTCAAACAATATAAATACATTTTATCAAAGCGAGCATAATTAGTCAAATATTTTGTAATTAATAACTGCAATAAAATACGGCGCCGCCGAAATAAGCAGTGCCGTATTATTCTATAGTTTTTTAAATTTATAACGCCCAGTTATCTGCAATATCTTTGAAATAGTCGCCGAAACTTGCTTTTTTAACGTCTTCGGCAGATACAACGTTTACCGTATCGCACAGTACGCCGTCGCGGTATACTTCTATCTGTCCTACTACCTGACCCTTAGCCACGGGCGCTTTTACTTTGTAGGCCGTAATTTTATGCGTTACCTCGGGTGATTTGTCTACACCGGAGAAAACGTAGCAGTTGCGTTCGGGGCATACGGCAAAGCTGTCTTTCTTGCCGCCGCTAACTTCAAACTCGTCGTTTAAAGTTACGTCCTTGTCAAGAACTATCTTGTTCTTATAATTTGCAAAGCCGTAATCGAACATACTTATCGTAGACGAAAATCTGTCGTCACTACTGTCAGCACCGAGCACGGCGGAAATCAGACGCATATTATCTTTTTTTGCGGTTGCCGCAAGGCAGAAACCTGCCTCGTTGGTGAAACCCGTTTTTCCGCCGTCGCATGCCGAGTACTTCCTTATAAGCTTATTTGTATTCGTCATCGAAGTTACTCTGTCGTCGGGGTGAACGAAGTCTTCAAGCCATACTTTGCTGTAATTAAAGTAATTTTCATACTGCAGAAGATTTCTGAACATTAAAGCGACGTCCTTCGCGCATGAATACTGCGTTTCCTTGGGAAGTCCCGTGCAGTTTGCAAACAGCGTGTCGTTACAGCCTAGCTCCGCCGCCTTCTTATTCATTTGCGCAACGAAGTTTTCTTCACTGCCGGCTACTGCTTCCGACATAGCCACGCAGCTGTCGTTTGCCGAACATACTACTATGCTTTTTAACAGCTGGTCAACGGAATATTGGCATCCCGCACCTAAAAACACCTGTGAGCCGCCCATGCCAGCCGCGTGTTCGCTTGCGGTAATCATATCGTTGTAATTAAGTTTGCCGCTGTTTATAGCGTCAAGACAGACAGACAAAGTCATAACCTTGCAAACGCTTGCTATGGGCATACGCTGGGTTTCGTTTTCTTTATAAATACATTCGCCCGAGCCGCTATCCATAAGATAAGCCGCCTTGCAGCCTTTGGTAAGAGTATTTTCGTTTATGCACGGCACTTTGTCAAAGCCGTAAGCTGCCGTACTTCCTGCAAGCATACAGGCAGTACTTATAATTGCAATTAACTTTTTCATACAACTATTATGTGTGAATAAGTTTTAATTATACGATTACGATTACCACTCTGAAAACAACGTTTACAAGAATTAAAAGTATGAGCGTATTGATAAGCGCAAGAATTGCAGGCAGAGCGAAGCAAATCTTTTTATCTACTACCTTGCATATTTCCACCGTTGCGCAGCAAAAAATCAGTGAAATGATAGAAGTCGGTATAAATACGATTATGGCAACGGTTATTCCGCCGAACGCGTTCATACTGAACAATATCGAAACGTAAATTGCAAAATACAGTCCTCGTACGAATATGAGTATTAAAGTAAGATACTTGAATTTGGTAAAATAGCCTATCAGGAAAAAAATATACAGATAGAAAATTTCACTTAAAATATGCGTAAATAACAGCTTTGAGCTTTTGAAGTTAAAGACGTAAAAAACGTAGTCTGACGCATATTCTTTGAAGTAAATGTTGATATTTACAAGGTTAAATAGTACTATGCCACATATAATTGAGCATATTAAAGTAATTATTACGGCAATTATATACCTTTTATCGCATTTAAACCCTTTAAAAGACAAATTCCTCATATATTAATCTATGAGGAATCTACTATTAATATGAACTTAACATTTTATCTATATCTATTCCGTAACCCCTTGTCGGATCGTTTATAAATACGTGGGTTACCGCGCCGATTATTTTGCCGTTCTGCACAATGGGACTTCCGCTCATCCCCTGCACTATTCCTCCTGATTTTTCTATCAGTTCGTCATCCTCTATCTTGATTACGAAGTTTCTGTTGTCCTTATTGTTCTTATCGACCTTTACGATAGATATATCGTATTTTTTTGTATCGATGCCCTGTACGGTCGTATATATGCAGGCTTTACCTATTTTAACATCGTTTATCGAGCCTTTTTCAACCTTAATTAGTTTAGAGTAATCGAAACCGTCTGATAAATCGCCGTATATACCGCAGGGACAATTTATTTTTGCTTTACCGATTATATTATTGCTTTCGAACGCTCCGCGCAGTTCGCCGGGGTTGCCCTTTATTCCGCGTTTGACTTCGTAGACTACACAGCCGTAAACCGTTCCGCCGTTGATGTCGACTAAGCTGCCTTTCAAGTCGGCAACGGGATGTCCGAGCGACGCAAATTTTTTGTTTGCTTTGTCGATATAAGTTATCGTACCAATTCCATTCACCGTATCTTTGACGAGAACGCCCAGCCTTTTTCCGCCTGAGGTAAGTTCGGTTGCGGGCTGACAGTCAAGATTAATCAATTCGCCGTCGCGTATTACGGTTATCTGGTATTTTTTAAAGCTTTCGGCAAGTATAGAGTTTATGTCCGAAGCTTTGTTTACTTCTTTTCCGTTTATTTTATCGATTACGTCACCCGTTTTAATACCGCAATCTCTTGCAGGTGACTTAATTCCGTCCGACGTAATTACGTCGCAAATGCCTATAACTTCAACGGTAGTCGTGTTTAACGTAAAGCCTGCTGGGAAACCGCCTAAATACAGCGTTTGCGTTTCCGCCGCCGCGCTCAACGTAGAAGTTGAAAGCAAACAAATGATTACCGCAATGAATACTAACAGAGTTCTTACAAAATTTTTTCTTAAAAGCATAACAGTATTGTGTGCAAGGCTTCCGTTAATATTCAAAAAAGCGGCGGTTTATTTTACCGCCGCTTTTAATCAGTTTTTAAATTGTGAAATCAGCTCTTTCGCGTTCAGTCGCGCTGCTTCTGAAGTCGCACTTCCGCCCGTCAGCCGCACGATTTCTTCAACCTTTTGACTTTCGTCAAGCTTTTTCAGCCGCGTTATCGTTTTACCGCTTTCCTCTACCTTATATATAAGGAACTGCGCATTGCTTGCAGCGCAGACCTGCGGCAGGTGTGAAACTGCTATAATTTGGGTATTATTTGCAATGTCCTTAAATTTTCTTGCAACCGTTCCCGCGGTGTAGCCGCTTATTCCCGCATCGATTTCGTCGAAAATATAAGTTGAAATTCCGTTTAAATCTTTAAGACGTGTTTTTATTGCAAGCATAAACCTGCTCATTTCGCCGCCGCTTATTACTTTGCTTAAGGGCTTTAAAGGCTCGCCCTTGTTTGCCGAAAATTCAAAGCAAATTTCATCCGAGCCATTTGCCGACTGGAGATTTGCCGTTTCCCTGTCGTACTCGTTAAAGCTTACTCCGAATTTTGCGTTGGGTATATTCAGCGTTTTCAACTCGCTCTCGACACCCCTGCAAAACTCTTCCGAATGCTTTTTTCTCAGTTCGGTAAGCTTTTTACAAAGATTATATATATTTTCGTCGTGTTTTTCGATTCCAGCCGTATACTTTTCAATTAAGGCCGCGCTGTCGGAAATCGCCTCAAACTCTGCCTGCGCTTTATCCTTGAACGCAAGTATTTCCTCTTCGTCGTTGCCGTATTTCTTTCTCAAAGCGGATATAAGAGTGAGCCTTTCCTCTATTCTTTCGGCTTCAGCTTCGTCGAAAGTCAGGTTATCGGCAATATCCGTAAGCGTTTCCGCAACGTCGGTAACCTCGGTGCAGAGCCCGTCAAGACGCGTGCAAATCTGCGCGTACTCGTCGTTTATGCCGCTGATTTGGTTCATTACCCTTGACGCAGAGTTCAGTCCGTCGCTGCAGCCGCCGTCCTCATTCAAAATCGAGCGTGCCGAATTTATTGCGGACATAATCTTTTCAACGTTGGCTAAAACGTTTCTGCGAGCCTTCAATTCGTCGTATTCACCGATTTTTAAGTCGGCGCTTTCTATTTCGTTTATCTGAAAAGATAAAAGGTCAAGCTTTCTTGCCCTTTCCGCTTCATCTCCGCCGAGTGCGGCAATTTCACGCTTGCACTTTCTCTTTTCGGAAATCTCTGAATTTAGTTCTTCCTTTAACTGTTCTGCGGCGCTTCCGCAAAGCCCATCAATTACTTTAAGCTGATTTTCTTCGCTTAATAAAAAGAAATGCTCGCTCTGCCCGTGCACGTCCACAAGGTGTTGGGTAATGTTTTTCAGCATTGACGCAGTGACGGTGTTGCCGTTGATTTTTATCGCGCCTTTACCGTCAAGCGAAAGCCTGCGCGAAATTATAATAGTTCCGTCGCTTTCCACGTCGTATTCGGAAAGCTTTTTAATTGCTTCCGATGAAGGGTTTACAACGAACTCCGCCCTGACCAAGGCTTCGTTTTCGCCATAGCGTATCATCGTCCTGTCGGCTTTACAACCTAGAACAAAGTTAATAGAGTCGAGAATTACTGATTTACCCGACCCTGTTTCTCCCGATAATACGTTAAGCCCGCTATCGAATTCAATTTTTGCTTCAGAAATTAAAGCTCCGTTTTAAACGCTGAGACTAAAACACAACTCCCCCTCCCACCGAAAAGAGAGGTGTTGA
>CAMWPZ010000057.1 GCA_947176305.1 uncultured Clostridia bacterium | reverse complement strand
TATTAAATATGTCAGAAATAGTCATATTTAAAAAAAATTTTAAAATTTATTTTTAAAGCAATATTGCGAGTTTGACATAGGTTTCTTTATCGGTTTATAAAAAGTTTAAGCGGTGCGGACGAAATTTCGTCCGCACCGCTTTTATCGCTTTATCACTATTTACTTGTTTTCGTCGAACGCATCGTAGAAGCCGTCGATGTCGAACATTCTTCCGTCGTCGCTGTTGCTGCGCCTTGCCCTCGGTTGAACGTGCGATGAGGTTTTCTTCGTCGTATCTACCGTGGTGGTGGTCGTAACTACCGCGTCGGGGGGATAAACCGTGGGCGTGGAAACCGACGTCGGCTGGCTTTCCGCCTCTACGGACTGCACCTGTATTTCCACAGGCTTTTCCTGAGGTTTCACTCCCATACTCTTCATCATAGAAGCCATCATCTGACCGAACTTTTCCGCAAGCCCGCTTTCGTCGTTGCCGCCAGCCTGCTGTCCGTTCATATTCATAGGAACGGGCATAAACATCATAGGCTGCTGATAAGGCATTCCGCCGTAATTCGGCATCATACCCATAGGCATCATCATAGGCTGCTGTTGTGACTGCTGAGCCGCATTCGCGTTGTTGCCGCCCATATCGAGACGAAGCTTTAAAAGCTCGTTTTCAAGCTTACCGTCCGAGCGCTGCTCCTTGCGCATTTCGTGCAATTCCGCTTCCAGCCTTGCAAGCGCGCCTGCGTCGTATGCGGGCTGCTGAGGCATGTAATACGGCTGTTGAGCCTGCTGCTGAGGATACTGCTGAACGGGTTGAGGCTGAGGCATAGACTGCTGTTGCGCGGGCTGTTGTGCCTGCTGTGCAACGGGTTGCTGTGCGGGCTGTTGTGCCTGCTGAGGCTGTGCCGCCATTGCCATACCTGCTGCGCCTGCCATGCCTGCGGCTGCTGCCGCTTCGGCTTTCATCTTTGCAAGCTCTGCTTCCTGCTTAGCTTTCGCAAGCTCAAGCTCTGCCTGCTGTTTTGCCTTTGCCGCTTCAAGCTCTGCTCTCTGCTTTTCTCTTGCAGCTTCGCGCTCTTCCTCGCGCCTGCGCTTTTCTTCTTCCCTACGCTCTTTTTCTTCCTCTTTCTTGCGCTTCTTTTCTTCGCGCTCTTCCTTGTTCTTTCTGCGTTTAGCTATTAAAACAATTAAGATAATCAGGAATAACAATACGAGGAAGCCTATAAGGAACCACAGCCAGTTGCTCTTTAAGAAGCTTAAAGTGTTTCCGAAGAAGGCTGTCGCACCGCTCTGAGGTACGGTGTAATTAATTGCAGGGCTGGTGTTGCCTATCGTGGTATCGCCCGTCTTGAACTGTACGTTTCTTTCAGCGTCTTCGCCTCCGAACACGGCTTCAACTTTGAACTGCTTGTTGCCCTTTATTTCAGGGTTTTCCAGGAAGTTGCCTTCGGCATCGTAATACTTATAGCCTAATTCAAGCGTTCCGCCTGCAATTAAATCCTTTACGTTCTGCGGCAAATTCAGCGTCGCACCGTTCTTGCCCTTGTTCCAGAGCTTAGAAGTGTCTATTACCAACGGTGAAATGTTCCACTTGTAAACTGCGGTAGACGCATCGGCCTTGTTTATCTCGTAGTCGCTTAAGCTGTAACCTGCCTTAACTTTGTCGTTTCCGTCGTACTTCCAGCAGTAATTCGCGTCCTTGAGCTTTATCTGTACCGAATAGCCGTTCGCGCTTACGTCTCTGAGTCCCTCATAGTCGCCGCCTGCAACGAACTCCATTATGTTTGCATCGAAGCCCGTCATATGGTCAATAAGGTTTATTTCGCCGCCGGTAAAGATTATTTCGCCGATCGTGGGCAAATCTATTGCCTTGGGCTCTATCTCGAACAAGCTCTTGCCGTTCTTTAAGGAATAGCTTTCCCTTGCCAAGGCGGAAAGACGCACTTCTATTACGTACACGCCTGCGTCAAGGTTTGCAAAATCAACATCCTTTAAAAGCGTACCGGTGCTGTCTGCAACCGAGATATCTATGCTGTATCCGTTGTATTTGTGCAGGTAAACCGCGTAAATTTCGCCGATAATACCCGTTTCCGCAACGTTTGCACCGCTGTTGTCGGTTACGCTCACGCCGAAGCCGGCAGCGTTCTTTAAATCTCCGTAAACCGCACTGCCTGCCGTTGCCGCCGTGATAGGCGTTTTGTCGCTGCCCACGGTGAACTCTGCACAGGTCTGCGCGTTGCCGACCAAGTCGTAATCGGTCACGCTCGATTTAACTTTTACGGTTATGGTAACTTTAATTTTATTCGTGTCGCTTGCGGTAGTGAGAATTGCCTTTGCCGCCGCGTCGCCCGTACCCGTCTGTACGTTCGAAGGGTTGCTTTCGGGGTACCACGAATATTCGTATTCGATAATGTCGGGGTAATAGGTTGAATGTCCCTTAATACCCATCAACTCGCCGATATAGTCCACGCCGTCGAACGAGAAGTCTACTGGCTCCCAGTCGGCGTTGGTGTCAACCTTTATCTGCTTGTTGGTTATCTCCCAAGTGAACGCTTTATCCGAAATAGTGAAGTTGTCGTTGTCGGTAAGAGTAAAGCTTGCGGTTATGGGAGGATAAACCTTTTTATCTTTTCCCGTCGCGTAGTCGGAAGTACCGAACTTAGCAGTTATTCCCGCAACCGAGGGTTTCATCGTGTCGGGATTTACTCGGACGTATATAGTAAGTCCAACGTATTCCGTCTTATACTCGGTGTCAAAGTTTTTCCAAGTGTTCTGGTCGTAGCTGTACTGAAGCTTGAAGTCCGACGTATCAATAGTCTTTTTAGCTATTTCCACTTCGAAGGAAATCGTTGCGGAAAGTTTGTCTGTGGACACGCTTTCAACCTTAAAGCCCTTCGCCGTGGTGGTATTAATAAGCGTAGAATCAAACGTAAAGTCCTTACCCGAAGCTATTGCCAAGGACACGGTTACTTTATATTTGCCTGCGCCGTTGGTGTTGCTTGCGTTAACCCAGCTACTGCCGTTCCACTTCTCGTACTTGTACGCACCGCCGCCGAATGCGGAGCCGAGCGTTACGTAGTCAATGGTGGTAGGCCAGCCCAAGGTGAATACCTGATTTACAACAGCTTCCGTACCGTCGGCTATCGTGTATTCCAAGGGATTAGCTAATCCGTCGTAATCCACGGGCAACGCCGTGCCTATGGCTACCTGCTTTATGAGCTTGTCAAATTCTGCCGTGCCTGCGCCGAGTGTTATCGTAAGAGTCGAGTTCGTGCCAAGCTTATAGTTTTTGCCGTCAACTCCGCCTGCCGCCGTGTTGTCTGCAATTACAAGCTCTACCGTATAGTTGCCCTGAGGGCGGCTGGTTGCGCCGTTTTTATCGTGAATATCCTTTACGTCCAGACTGTCCGTGGGCGTTGAAGCCGTAGCGTCGCCGTCCGAGGTGTAATAGAATCTGTACTGTAATTTTACGCTTTCGCCCGATACGGGTTGCTTATCCGCAACCGACGAATAATTCCAGCTAAGTGCGCCGGTCGCCGTTACGGGAATAGTCCAGCTGGTCTGACCGGACAAAAGCGGCCAGTCTTCAAATTCCAAAGTGCGCTGTTCAACCTCTATATCAACGGTTATGAAAGAGTCTGTTTCGCCGGTCCACTTATAGTTCCTGTTGCTCAAACCGTCCGCCGAATCTAACGGAAGCCTGAACGCGACGGTATACTTGCCCGCATTGGTCGCCTCGAAGGTGTGCGTTGCGGTTTCGGTAAGTCCCGTAGGTAAACCTGTCTCGAACTCGCCCGACGCGTCGACCTTGCCTGCCGTCATAATCGTCGTGTCATAATTGTTAACGGTGAAAGTCTTGGTACTGCCGTCGTAAGTTTGTTTTGAAGGCGCGGTGAGTTTGGTTATTTCCTTAGCCTTTATCTCGAAGTTTAACGCGCTGCCCGTAAGCTTATAGTTACTGGGCATCTTCTTACCCGCGTTTGCAGGGTCGTCCTTTGCTTTCACCGAAAGCGTATATTTTCCCGCATCGGTAGGCGCGGTTTTGCTATCCGCGTACACGGTCGGGCTAACGCCTTTATACCAAAGCTCGTAAAGAGGGGTTAGCGGAGAAGCAGGGTTCACCGCAGTCTGATTTAACTTCGAAGTATAAGAATCTTTATAATCTACCGAAGTGACAGAGTTGCTGCCTTTCAATATCTGTAATGTGTAAGGTACGGAAGTCTGATTAATAGTAATCGTGAACTTCTTTTCGCCGGTGCTTGCTCCGCGCCACGCATAGTCCGTTGACGTTGAAGGTATTTCAAGCGTTACCTCGTATAAACCCGCATTGCGTATGTTAGCGGTACCGTCTGACGTTACGTCCTTCTTTTCCGTTATCTTCTCGCCGACAACATTGTAGTTGGTGTACTCTATCTTTTTGACGGTTACAATGCTTGTATCATCGTGCAGGGACGTGTCTATCCAAGGGAACTTACTGGTGCCGTTTGTATTCGTTAAAGTTTCAAGAGTATCTATCCATTGTGAATTTCCGTCATAATCTACCGCCACGTTCTGAGGTACGGGTATTTCGATTACCGAATCGTCGTTTGCTTTAGTCAGGTTAAGATGGATTGCAGGTCTTACGGCATAGGAAGTGGTACCGCAGTTAGGGGTATTTTCTGTTGTATTGAAAGAGCCGTCATTAGACCTTAAATAATAGGCGTAGTTATAGTTTTGCCAGCTCGCAGACCTCGCCCATGCCGTAGTGGAACCTGTTCGCTGCGCAACTGTCGTTTTCCACAAGCCGTCAGCCGCACCGTCGTATCCCGTTTCAGCTATACTGGGTAACCATATTTTATCGTTTTGCCAGTCGGCAGCATTCGGAGCAATACGCGTATCGGTGCAATAATCAACTGCATAGGTCAACTTACTCCAATCTGCACTGACAATCTGAGCAGAATCGTAAGAATCGTTATTCAGGGTAGTGCCAATACCGGTAGTCGTATAAGCATTTTGAGTAGCCTGCCAAACTATCTGACCGGGCGTCACTATGTAATCCATTACGTTGCCGGTCACGCTTGACGTTGTGAACTTTTCAAATTCGGTACCGATAGCAGTAGAACCGGCTGAAATCTGCCAGCCTAATGATGTTGCTCCCCATTGGGCAGATTTACCCAAATCACTATCAGTACTGTTCGTATTCTGACCGTTATTAATTACTGCACGGACGTAACTTGTACCGTACATATTATCAGGGAACAAGGTCATATTGTTATGATTGCCGCCGCAACTTGAACAATTGGAATATTTAACGCTTCCGAAAGAATCGGCTAACCATAACGTTAAAACAACGTCGCCGTCGGTGCTTTCCGATAAATAAGTAGCATACCACTCTTTATCTGCGAAAGTAATTTTAAAATTCAGATTCAGAAGAGTCGTACCGGCTTGCGTTGCCTTGTTTTTTACCTTTTCAAACGTGCCGGTATTGGTTTCCTGCAAAATATTATCGTAAATTTTTGCAAGCTTTGCTCCGTTGAACATTTTACCGTCGGAACGGGTATCATAGTCGGATAAAAGTATCTCGTCTACGTTGCTTGCGGCGTTCGCGGTTTTAATTTTAGTTCCGCCGAGAAGCCCCACGGAACAGAACAATAATACCGCGCATAAAACGCTGAGCATTACAGTCAGTAAATTTCTTTTATTTTTTAATTTCATGGCGTTGTACCCCTTTTAAGCATTAAAAAAAGTGTGGCTCCGTAGAGACACACCTGCTTTATGTAGTATCTCTCACGGTTACCACACCAAAATATAATTCCGCAAACAAGGCTTAATTAAATTAACAAAGAGATACACAACGCCGAATTGTGCATGCCTTGTTTTAGTATTAAATTATATTTTAATGTGGTACGGTAATTATACTACACGCTTTTTATAATTTCAAGGGTTTTTTGACAAATTTTTTAAAATTGTGGTCTGGTAATTTCTGCACCACAAGATATTGTGTTTTATGCGTAAAAAAAGCCGCCCGCGCACTTTGTGCGCGGGCGGCAAATATAATTTTATCTTATTTTTCTTTCTTTTCTTCGGTTTTTGCCGCGCCGTTTTCGTCTACAGGCTCCCATTTAAGCTCTCTTTCTTCGGGCTTTGTGGTTTCTTCCGCCTTTTCTTCTACTTGTTCGCCTTCCGCTACTGCCTTTGCCGTTTTAAGGTTTTGCTCGGGGTGCTTCATATTCTTTGCAAGCACGTAATATTGCAGGAACACGTAGCCGACGCCTATCAGCACCATAAAAATGCTCCAGAACTGCGAGGGTGAAAGTGCCGTGCCGAGGAACTGTCCCCTTTCGTCCGCGCGCGCGAACTCTATGCCGAAGCGCCAGATGCCGTAGGCGATTGCGTAGACCGCGAAATTGTAATTGAACTTAAACTTAAAGTACAGCACCGCCATTACCGCGCCGAGCGCAAGTAAAAAAAACATTTCGAAAAGCTGTACGGGTACGACGCTTACACCGTCCATTGACATATGCAAAGAACTGCTGTAACCGCTTGCGCAGGTCAAGCCCCACTCTGCGGGTTTGCCGTAGCAGCAGCCTGCGAAGAAACAGCCGAATCTGCCGAAGGCGTGGGCGATAGTTATTCCTATGGGGATAAACGGAAGCGCGTCGGTCAAGGTTGCGTTAAATTCGGGCGCAAGCCATTTAATGCTTGTGCGGGGACGAACGACGTATATATATATAAGGTATACGCCGACGAAGCTTACGACGCCGCCGATAAGTCCGCCGATAAACGTCATACTGTTGAGGTTGAAGCCTGCGGACGGGTCGGCAATGTAGTTGTAAACCGCCTGAAACAGCGTTGCCGAGAAAATGCCGAAGCCCGTTCCGAAGATACCGATAAACAAAATCATATCGGCGGAAGCTTCGTTAAAGCCGCGTACTTTCATCGTGAAAATCAAAAAGCCGAAGCAGGCGATAATTCCAACAGCCATACATATACCGTAAAGGTATACGCCGTGACCGAAAATTTCAAATATAGGGTCGGGATGCATAAATTAAACCTTTTTTATTTTATACGGTAAGTATAGCACTTTCCGCGCGGTATGTCAAATTTTATAAAGCGTCGGTTTCTTGGGGCTGTTCTTCTTGGGTTTCCTCTGCCGTTTCGTCCGCCGTTTCGGTCGAGATTTCTTCGGCGGCGGGTTTGGGGAAGCGCTTGACGGTGAAAAGCCAGAAGCCGATTGCAATGAACATACTTATGCTCCACCCTATCGCCCAAGCCCAGCTTACGCCTTTAAAGCCCCAGCCCGCGCCCGTTAAAACGTAGACTAAAATTACCCTTAATATAAGGTCGGTAAACGTGCTTACCGTAAAGCCGAGGTTCCCGCCGCAACCGCGCACCGCACCGTCCGATACGATTTTTACGCACACGACGGGCAAAAAGCTTGAAACCACCGTCAGGAACTGCACCGAGTATTTGAGCGCGTCGGCGGTGAGCTTATCCTTTTGGATAAAGATTTTGGTCAAAGGTTCGGGCAGGGAAACAAAAAGCGTTAAAAACAGCGCGTTGGTTGCAAGCGCGTACAAAAGCACGGCAAGATAGCCCTTTTTAATTCTGTCGTAATGCCCCGCCGCCTTGTTCTGCGAACAGAAATTTGCAAGCCCGTTCGTCATCGAGCCAACGCCCATATTCGCCATACACACGACCTTGAACGCCGTGGTAAAGCCCGTTGTTGCATCCTCGCCGAGGGAGTTTATGCGCTTGCCGACGAAGAAGTTGCCGACGGAAACGAAGCTTTGCTGCAAGATTATGGGTATGGAAGTTATCGTCAAATCCTTCAAAATGCGCTTGTCGAAGATTTTGGGCTTTTCTTCCGTGCGGATAGATTTTAATTTGCGCACGAGCACGAACACCGTAAGCACGCAGGAAATCGCCTGTGATATAAGCGTTGCCCAAGCCGCGCCGGCTACGTCCATATGGAACACCGCCACGAACAGAAGGTCAAGCCCGACGTTCAGAACCGAGGACACGACGAGGAATATAAACGGCGTTTTACTGTCACCCAAGGCTGAGCAGATACCGCAGCCGAGGTTATACAGGAACACGAACGGAAGCGAGCCGACGTATATGTATAAATATGTCAGGCAGTCTTTAAAGTAGCTGCCGTGGACGCTTAACGCTTTTAAAAGAAGCGAGCCGAACGAAAAGCCCGCAGTCATTATGAACGCGCACAGCACGGCAAAGGAAATCAGCGCGGTGTTCACCGTTTCGCGTACCTTTTTATTATCGCCTGCGCCGAAGTGTTTTGCGATTATTACCGAACAGCCGCCGTTTGCACCGAGCGCGAAAGCCAGAAGCACGTTTATAATTATAGTTGCGTTGCCTACCGCGTCCACGGCGAGCGCTCCGTCGGTTGCGAAATTGCCCACGACGAGCAAGTCCACCAGCGAATAGAGCTGTTGAACGATTGCACTGCCGAACAGCGGCAGGGAATATAGAATTAAGCACTTCCACACGTTGCCGCTTGTTAAGTTGACGGTTTTACTGCCTTTCATAACGCACTATATTATAGTAACGCGCGCGCGAAATCGCAAACGCTTTTTTCGCGAAATTTCGCGGCGGTAAGTATTTGATAATTTCGCACACTGCTTGTGTTAAAAAGAAAGGCGCGGAACGTATTACACGTTCCGCGCCCTGTTTTATATTTTGATTATTTCTTAGCCGCGGGTTTTTTAGCCGTTGCTTTTGCTGCGGGTTTTGCAGCCGCCTTTTTAGCGGGAGCTTTCTTTTCAGCGGTCTTAGCCGTAGCTTTTGCCGCGGGCTTTGCAGCCGCCTTCTTTGCAGGGGCTTTCGCGCCTTTCTTTGCGGGCTTTTCTTCCTTTACTTCTGCGGGAGCGTTAGCCTTCTTTTCCTTTATAGCCGCCTGAGCTGCCGCAAGGCGTGCGATGGGCACGCGGTAAGGCGAGCAGGAAACGTAGTCAAGTCCGATATTGTGGCAGAACTCGATTGACGAGGGGTCGCCGCCGTGTTCGCCGCAGATACCTACGTGAAGCTCGGAACGCTGACCCTTGCCGAGTTTAACGGCGGTTTCCATAAGCTTACCTACGCCGACGGTATCGAGACGTGCGAACGGGTCGCTTTCGTAAATCTTGTTGCCGTAGTATGCGGGCAGGAACTTGCCTGCGTCGTCACGCGAGAAGCCGAAGGTCATCTGCGTTAAGTCGTTGGTGCCGAAGCAGAAGAATTCAGCTTCCTTTGCGATATCGTCTGCGGTGAGCGCCGCACGGGGAATTTCAATCATCGTGCCGACTTCGTATTTAAGGTTTACGCCTGCCTGCGCGATAACTTCGTCCGCGGTCTTAACGACTACTTTCTTAACGTAAGCAAGCTCTTTAACTTCGCCTACGAGGGGTATCATAATTTCGGGTTTAACCGTCCAGTCGGGGTGACGCTTCCAGACGTTGATAGCCGCCTTGATTACGGCTTTGGTCTGCATAACCGCGATTTCGGGATAGGTTACGGTAAGACGGCAGCCGCGGTGACCCATCATGGGGTTGAACTCGTGCAAGTCGGAGATAATCTGTTCGATTTGCTGAACTTTCTTGTGCTGAGCTTTAGCGAGCGCCTTTATATCCTTGGGGTCGGTAGGAACGAACTCGTGAAGGGGCGGGTCAAGGAAACGGATAGTTACGGGCTGACCTTCCAGAGCTTCCATAAGTCCTTCGAAGTCCTTCTGCTGCATAGGCTCGATTTTAGCGAGCGCCGCTTCCCTTTCCTTTACGGTATCCGAGCAAATCATTTCTCTGAACGCGCCGATTCTGTCAACGTCGAAGAACATATGCTCGGTACGGCAAAGACCGATACCCTGAGCGCCGAACGCCGCCGCCTGCTTTGCGTCCTTGGGGGTGTCGGCGTTGGTTCTTACGCCGAGTTTCTTATACTTGTCCGCAAGGGACATAATTCTGCCGAAGTAGCCAGAGCTGGGGTCTGCGGGTACGGTGGGGATAAGGCAGTTATAGATGTGACCGGTCGAGCCGTCGAGCGAGAGAACGTCGCCTTCCTTGTAGAGCTTGCCTGCAAGGGTGAAGCGTTTCTTTTCCTCTTCCATCTTTATGTCGCCGCAACCGGATACACAGCAGGTACCCATACCGCGCGCAACGACTGCCGCGTGCGAGGTCTGTCCGCCGCGAACGGTCAGAATGCCCTGCGCGTACTTCATACCCTCGATATCTTCGGGAGAGGTTTCAAGACGGACTAAAATAACCTTCTTGCCTTTCTTGCCTTCCGCAACAGCGTCCTCTGCGGTGAATACGATAGTACCAGCCGCCGCGCCGGGGGAAGCCGCAATACCTTTGCCGACGACGTTGGTCTTATCGGCAGCCGCAAGAGCTTTGGTATCGAAAGTGGGGTGAAGAAGCATGTCCAAAGATTTAGCGTCAATCTGCATGAGCGCTTCTTCTTCGGTAATCATACCTTCGTCGATTAAATCGCAAGCGATTTTGATAGCCGCAGCCGCGGTACGCTTGCCGTTACGGGTCTGTAACATATACAGTTTGCCCTGCTCGATAGTGAATTCCATATCCTGCATATCGCGGTAATGGTTTTCGAGAGTTTCGCAAACCTTTAAGAACTGTTCGTAAACTTCGGGAAGAACTTCCGCCATCTTGGAAATGGGCATCGGGGTGCGCACGCCTGCAACGACGTCCTCGCCCTGAGCGTTCATTAAGAATTCGCCCATAAGTCCCTTTTCGCCTGTTGCGGGGTTACGCGTGAACGCAACGCCCGTACCGCAGTCGTCGCCCATGTTGCCGAACGCCATCATTTGTACGTTTACGGCAGTACCCCACGAATAGGGAATGTCGTGGTCCATACGGTAGATGTTTGCGCGGGGGTTGTCCCACGAACGGAATACGGCTTTGACCGCCTCGAACAGCTGTTCCTTCGGGTCGTCGGGGAAGTCCGTGCCGAGCTGTTTTTTGTATTCAGCCTTGAACTGGTAAGCCAAAGCCTTTAAATCTTCGGCGGTCAAGTCAACATCGAATTCGACGTGCTTTTTCGCCTTCATATCGTCGATGAGTTTTTCAAAGTATTTCTTGCCGACTTCCATAACGACGTCTGAGAACATCTGGATAAATCTTCTGTAGCAGTCCCAAGCCCAGCGGGGGTTGCCCGATTTTGCGGCTATGGTTTCAACAACCGTTTCGTTAAGACCGAGGTTCAAGATGGTATCCATCATACCGGGCATGGAAGCTCTTGCGCCCGAGCGCACGGAAACGAGAAGGGGATTTTCCTTGTCGCCGAACTTCTTGCCGCAGATTTTTTCCATCTTCTCGACGTAGGTCATTATTTCCTTCTGAATATCGTCGTTGATTTTTCTGCCGTCTTCATAGTACTGGGTGCAAGCTTCGGTTGAAATCGTGAAGCCCTGCGGTACGGGTAAACCGATGTTCGTCATTTCGGCGAGGTTCGCACCCTTGCCGCCCAACAGCTCTCTCATACCTGCGTTGCCTTCGGTAAAGAGATAGCAATACTTCTTTGCCATTTAAAAAATCCTCCAAGTTGAAATTATATTTAATAAGCGCGGCTTTTTAAAAAAGCTCGCAAAAAAATCCGATTAATCTTATCAATACATTATTGT
>CAMWPZ010000056.1 GCA_947176305.1 uncultured Clostridia bacterium | reverse complement strand
AATTTATTTCGTTATTTTCTTTTCTATTACCGTAACTATGCCGTACATACCGCCTGCGAGAATACAGAGTATAAAAGTCGCGGTCATAACCAAATCGAGCCTGAACACCTGACCGCCGTAAACAATCAGATATCCAAGTCCCGCTTTCGATACGATGTATTCGCCCATAATCGAGCCTATCCACGAAAGCCCCACGGCAACCTTTAAAGTATTGACGAGGGCGGGGAAGGACGCGGGGATTATAAGCTTCCTTAAAGTAGTCGCCTTGCTTGCGCCCATTGACTTCATTAAGAGTAGCTTCGTCTTATCCACGGCGATAAAGCCCGCAAGCATATTCATCGTGCATACTATTACGGAAACGAGCACCGTCATAAAAATTATCGCGTCGTAGCCCGTGCCTATCCATATAATGATAAGCGGACCGAGCGCAATTTTCGGCAGTGAGTTCAATACTACTATATACGGCTCTAAAACCTTTCTCACCGTTTCGCTCGACCATAGAATTATTGCAACCGCATAACCCAAAATTATGGCAATGGCAAAGCCGACAAGCGTTTCCATAAGCGTTATGCCTATGTGGTAAAAAAGCGTTCCCGCCGTGTACAGCTCGCCAATCGTCTTTATAACGCGCGAGGGTGAGCTGGTTATAAACGGGTCGATAACCTTCGTTGCCGCAAGTAGTTCCCATATGCCGAGAACGGCAACGAGTATGAATATCCGAAGCAGCGTGACGATAATTTTTTTACGTTTTATTTTTCCGAGATACGCGAGGTGTTCGCGCGAGTAATTCGGCTTATTTTTCATAAGTTTATCCTTAACCTTTGTGAAACTTTTAAATACCTAACTCCTTCCTTAAAACCTCGAAAGTCGCGGAAAATTCCGCGCATTCGCGCCGCTTTTTAGGGCTTCCGTCGCCGAAGTCTATTTTGTGTTCGGCAACGACGGTGGCAGGTCTTGCGGAAAGCACCACGACCTTATCCGAAAGCGCAATGGCTTCCGAAATATCGTGCGTGACGAGTAGCGCCGCCTTGTGCTCGCCCTTAATAATTGCCTGAACGTCGTCGCAGACTTCCAGCCTCGTCTGATAGTCGAGTGCGGAAAACGGCTCGTCTAAAAGCAGAATTTCAGGCTCGGCGGCAAGCGTGCGGATAAGCGCAACCCTTTGGCGCATACCGCCCGAAAGCTGTGCGGGCGTCTTCTTTAAAAAGTCTTTAAGCCCGTATTTTTCGGCAAGGGCAACGGCGCGTTCGCGCTTTTCGGGAGTGTTGCGCTTTTTGACTTCGAGCGGCAGAAAAATGTTCTGCTCGACCGTCCGCCACGGGAACAGCGCGTCGCGCTGTAACATATATCCGAACTCGCCGCCATCTCGCTTCACCTCGCCGGCGGAGGGGGCTAAAAGCCCCGCCGCAAGCGAAAGTATAGTCGTCTTACCGCAGCCCGAGGGACCGATAACGGATACGAACTGCGCGTCCTCTATGGTGAAGTTCAAGTCCTTTACCGCAAGCGTTTCGCCCTGCTTGGTGTGATAGGTATACGATATATTTTCAAATCTTAACATTATGCGTAAACTTCGTTATAAACTTTGTTTGCCGTTTCGGTCAATACCAAATCGTTAAACGGCACGCGCTTTTTCAGCTCGCCTGCAAGCTCGATAACGTCCTGCAACCTCGTGAACGACGCTTCCGTCATCGCCATATTCGTCACCCACGCGTCAATCGACTTGTAGCTGTCAAGCGAGGTTTTAAGGCTGTCGACGCTCGTTCCGTCGAAGTACGGCGCGATAAGCTTCGCGGTTTCCGCGCTCGTGGAAGCAAGCAGGTTTTTGGTCGCCTTGGTAACCGCGCGCAGGAAGCCTTCGACCTTGTCGCCGTGCTTTTTGATATAGCTGTCCTTTGCGATAAAGCAGGTGTAGGGTATTTCGCCCGATTCCTTGCCGACAGAAGCAACAATGTAACCCTTGCCCTCGGCAACGTAGTTTGAAGCCGCAGGCTCGAACATAGTGCAGTAGTCGCCCGTGCCGCCCTCGAACGCCGCAGTCATCATATTGAAGTTGACGTTGGTTACAAAGTTAGCGTTTACGTTCTGGGTCTTGCAGACGTATTCGAAGGTCATAAAAGGCACGCCGCCGGGTCTGCCCGCAAGCACGTTTTTGCCCTCCAAATCACTCCACGTAAAGTCGGGCTGAGCAGTTCTTCCGACGAGGAAGCTTCCGTCGCGCTTTGTGAGCTGACCGAAGACTTTGGGCTGGTCGGTAGTTCCGCCGATAGCGACGTAAATTGCCGCCTCGGGACCGCAGAAGCCGACGTCCGCCGCGCCCGAAAGCACCGCCGCCATAGTGTTGTCGGCGCCGCCGCCGTTGGTAAGCTCGATTTCTATGCCCTCGTCCGCAAAGTAGCCGAGCGCGTCGGCAAGGTATAAGGGTGCGTAGAATACAGAGTGCGTGACTTCGTTAATTTTAATAACGCTGTCGTCCTTTTTACAACCTGCAAAGGCGAAAGGCACAGCCATTGCCATACACAGGGCGCAAATTATGCAAATTAATTTCTTTTTCAACGTAAGTATTTTAAACTCCTTAAAAATTTAATAATACATTTTATGCTTGCGGTCATACCGTTTGACAACTTGAAGCCCTTTGGGTTATAATAAAAAAGTATTTATTTACGAGGTTTATATAAATTACGGCGCAAGCAAAAATCGCATTTTTTGTGCAGCGCACCCAATTTGCGGAAACTTCCGCCTCGGCGGGGGAATGTCCGCGATATAATAATATTGAAAGCCGCAGCAATCGCGGACAGGGGGCAGCGCCCCTAAATCACGAAAAATTTTATCCGCATAAAGGATAAAATTTTTGTGAGGAGGTTTAAATGGAAAAAACTTATAACCCGAAATCCTTCGAGGACAGGCTTTATAAAGAGTGGGAGGAAGGCGGCTGCTTCAAAGCCGTGCGCGACGACGACAAAGTTCCTTTCACAGTAATGATGCCGCCCCCCAATATTACGGGTCAGCTTCATATGGGTCACGCCATGGACGAAACCATGCAGGACACTATCGTCCGCTTCAAGCGTATGCAGGGCTATTGCGCCCTTTGGCTTCCCGGCACCGACCACGCGTCTATCGCAACCGAAGTAAAAATCGTCGAGCAGATGAACAAAGAGGGCTTGACGAAAGAAACGCTCGGCCGCGAAGGCTTTTTAAAACGCGCGTGGGAGTGGAAGGACAAGTACGCCGGAAGGATTGTCGAACAGCTTAAAAAGCTCGGCTCGTCCTGCGACTGGTCGCGCCTTACCTTTACCATGGACGAAAAGTGTTCTAAGGCGGTAAGGGAAGTTTTCGTAAACCTCTACAATAAAAAACTTATTTACAGGGGAAGCCGTATAATAAACTGGTGCCCTTGTTGTAAAACGGGCATTTCCGACGTCGAAGTAGAGTACTCGGAAGAAAACGGCAATTTCTGGCATATCAGATATTTCGTCGAGGGTACGGACACCGCATTAGAGGTCGCAACCACGCGCCCCGAAACGATGTTCGGCGATACGGCTGTTGCCGTAAACCCCGCGGACAAACGTTATAAACATTTAATCGGTAAAAACGTAATTCTGCCCGTCGTGAACAAGCTTATCCCCATCGTCGGCGACGAGCACGCGGATATGGAATACGGCACTGGCGTAGTTAAGATCACCCCCGCGCACGACCCCAACGACTTCGAGGTCGGCTTGCGCCACAATCTGCCCGTAGTCAGGGTTATGAACGACGACGGAACTATGAACGAGCTTGCGGGCAAGTACAAGGGAATGGATAGGTACGAGTGCCGCAAAAAATTAGTCGAGGAGTTAAAGAGCCTCGGCAACCTCGTTTCAATCGAGCCGCACACCCATAACGTAGGTCACTGCTACCGCTGCGGAACTACGGTCGAGCCTATCGTTTCAAAGCAGTGGTTCGTTAAAATGGAAAATCTTGCCCGCCCCGCAATTCACGCGGTTATAGACAAGAAAATTTCCTTCGTTCCCGAACGCTTTGCAAAAATTTATTACAACTGGATGGAAAACGTCAAGGACTGGTGTATTTCCCGTCAGCTTTGGTGGGGACACAGAATACCCGTCTGGTACTGCGGCGACTGCGGCGAAGAAATCTGCGCCAAAGAGGACGTCAAGATTTGTCCTCACTGCGGAAGTAAAAACCTCGCTCAGGACGAGGACGTTCTCGACACGTGGTTCTCGTCCGCGCTCTGGCCTTTCTCAACTCTCGGCTATCCCGACGACACTTCGGATTTGGAATACTTCTACCCCGGCGACGTTCTGGTCACGGGTTACGACATAATTTTCTTCTGGGTTGCGAGAATGATTTTCTCGGGACTCGAGCATATGCGCAAAGTGCCCTTCCGCGACGTTTTAATTCACGGACTTGTCCGCGACGAAAAGGGCAGGAAGATGTCAAAGTCCTTGGGCAACGGCGTCGACCCCTTAGAGGTTATCGATAAGTACGGAGCCGACAGCCTGCGCTTCTCGCTTTTGCAGGGCGTAGCCCCCGGCAACGATACGCGCTATTCTGATACGAAAGTCGAAAGCTGCCGCAACTTTATGAATAAAATCTGGAACGCAAGCCGTTTCGTTATTATGAACTGCGAAGGCAGGACTATCAAACCCCTGTCCGAGGTAAAGCTTGCGCCCGCGGATAAATGGATAATCGCAAAATTGCAGGCGGCTATCCGCGACGTAACTCTCGCAATGAACAAGTTCGAGCTCGGCATCGCCTGTCAGATTTTGTACGACTTTATGTGGTCGGACTTCTGCGACTGGTATATCGAGCTTGTAAAACCCGTCTTATATTCCGACGACGAGGCTAAGCGCGACAGTGCAATTTCCGTGCTTGTTTTCGTTCTTGAAAACGCGCTCAAACTTTTGCACCCCGTAATTCCCTTCGTTACGGACGAAATCTACAGAAATCTGCCCAACGCTTCGGGCACTATAATGACCAAGGAATTCCCCCGCTATAATTCGAAGCTTGCCTATAAAAAGGACGCGCAGGCTTTCGAGGGGATAATGGATATCATAAAGGCTGTCCGCGCGGTCAAAACCGAGCTTGACTGCCCGCCTTCCAAAAAGGTCAACCTTTATATGGTTACCGAAAGCAAGCGCTTTATCCTTGCTAACGAGGACAGCATTTTAAAGCTTGCAGGCGCAAAGGACATCAAGTTTATAACCTCCGCCGAGGAAGCGGGCGAAAACGCGGTAACCAAAGTGCTTGCAATCGGCACAATGTATATACCCATGGGCGAGCTGGTCGATTTGGAAAAGGAAAAGGCAAGGCTTGAAGCCGAGCTTGAAAAAGTCACCGCCGAAATTGCGCGCGCAGACGGAAAGCTCAACAATACAGGCTTTATTTCCAAAGCACCCAAAAAACTCGTCGACGACGAGAGGGCAAAACTCAATAAATTTATCGCAATGCGCGAAAAGATTTTAAATCAACTTAAATCACTTTAAGGAGTAGTATGGCAAACAAAAGAAGCCGCAAACGCAACAATCCAAAGCTTATAATTGCCATAGCCGTAATTGTTGCGGTAATTGTAATCGCAATTATTATTTTATGGTGTGTCAAGCCCCAGCTTTTCCATAAATATCTCGGCGTCGGCAAACACGAGTGGTCTGAGTGGCAGGTAACGCAAGCCGACTGCGGCAATAACGGCAGTAAAAAGCGTGAGTGTAAAACTTGCGGCGAGGAAGATAAGCAGGTTATCACCGCCACGGGCGAACACGATTTTGGCGACGACGGTATTTGCAAGGTCTGCGGATTTGACGGTAGAACCCCCTCGGAGGCGAGCCTTGAAGAAGTTGCGGAAAGCGATTTATCTATTCACTTTTTGGAACTCGGCAACAAATACACGGGCGACTGCACGCTTATTAAATGCGGTGATACCGAGGTTTTAATAGACGCAGGCTCGCGCCAGAACAGTGCGACAACCATTAAAAGCTACGTCGACCAGTATTGTACGGACGGAGTTTTGGAATATGTAATCGCAACCCACGCGCATCAGGACCATATCGCAGGCTTTGTCGGCTCTAACAGCGGAAATACTAAGACGGGCATTTTATATCAGTACAAGGTAGGCACGCTCATTCAGTTTTCTGGCACTAACGCAACCTCGCAGATTTACAACAACTACTTAACGGCGGTTGAGTACGCGAAGGAACAAGGTGCAACGGTCTACACCGCAAAACAGTGCTGGTACGAAACGGACGGCGCACAGAAAACTTACTACCTTGACGAAGCACAGAAGATTTCTTTGAATATCCTCTATCAAAGGTATTACGACGAGCTTGATAAAAACGATGAAAATAACTATTCGGTCTGCACGCTCTTAACTCAGGTCACCGAAAACAAAACCTATAACTATCTTTTCACGGGCGACTTGGAAGCCGAGGGCGAAAGCAGCTTGGTTGAAAACAACAACCTGCCCGAGGTAGAGCTTTTTAAGGGCGGCCACCACGGCAGCTACACGGCTTCCACGGAAAAGCTTTTAAGCGTAATAAAACCCAAAAACGTTGCCGTATGCTGTTGCTGCGGAACTACGGAATACACTTCCAACAAGGACAACACGTTCCCCGCGCAGGCGTTTATCGACCGCGTTTCCAAGTACACCGAAAATATGTACTGTACTACGCTTATGATAGATTATAAAGCAGGCACTTACGAGTCTATGAACGGCAATATCGTGTTTTATTATAGAAAGGAAGAAAGTGCGTTAAAGCTTTACTGCTCGAACAACAGCACCATTTTAAAGGACACGGAATGGTTCAGACAAAACCGCGTGTGGAAAGGATAAATTAACTTATTAAAAGCCCCGAAGTTCGGGGCTTTAATTTTTTTATTAAAAACTATTGACAAAAAACTGTACCTATTGTATAATCACAGTAAGAACAGTTAAACGGTAATTTTATGCGGATATTTGTATCGAACGAAGCGGGCTTGCCCATATACGAACAAATCAAAACACAGATAAGAAGCCAGATAATAAAGGGAGAGCTTTTGCCCGACGCAATGCTGCCCTCTATCCGAACGCTTGCAAAGGAGCTGAAGGTCGGCATAATCACGGCAAAACGCGCCTACGACGATTTGAGCGCGGAGGGCTTTATTTACACCGTGCAAGGAAAAGGCGTGTTCGTTGCGAAGTTCGATAAGAAGAAGGCGGAAATCGGCGCGATAGCCGAGGTTAAAAGCAAGCTTATCGATATTAAAAATTTCTGTCAGCAGAATTCCGTTGACGAAAAGACCGCGTTAAAACTGTTCAAGGAAATTTGGGAGGACTGAAAATGTACGGACTCGAATTAGAAAACTTATGCGTCGACTTCGGCAACTTCAAGCTCGACAATATAAATTTAAAGCTTCGCCGCGGCTGCATAACGGGGCTTATCGGCAGAAACGGTTGCGGCAAAACCACGATGATAAATGCGATAATGCGCCAGCTGGAAGCCACGGGCAGCATACTCTATAACGGCAAGCCCTACAAGGGCAACGAGGAGGAAATAATGAACTCGCTTGCCTGCGTTTTCGATAAACCCCACTTCAACCAGAACTTAAAACCCAAGAAAATTATCAAAATCTACAACGCAATTTATCCCGATTTAGACCTTGGCAAATACTATTCGCTTATGGATAAGTTCCGCCTCCCGCACGAGCTGAAGCTTTCAAAATACTCGTTCGGAATGCAAAGGAAGTACTGCTTGATTTTAGCTCTTTGCCGTAACGCGGATATACTTATTTTAGACGAGCCGACCTCGGGCGTAGACCCCTACGACAGGGGCGAGATTATGGATTTAATTCAGGAATTCATAATGGACGAAAACCGCACCGTTCTCTTTTCAACGCACGTCACCGCAGACCTTGATAAAATTGCCGACTACGTGGTTATGATGTCCGACGGTAAAATTATACTCGATACCGACAAGGAAACGCTTACCGACGGCTATCGCTTGGTTCAGTGCGAAACGCTGACGCCCGAAATGCAGGCAAGCGCGATAGGCGTGCAGAAGAGTATGTTCGGCTACGTCTTTTTAACCCGCGATAAAGATATAAAGGAAGGCGAGGGAGTAAAGGTAAAGGTGCCGACTATCGAGGAAGCGTTCGTGCATCTTCAAATGGATAAAAGGGGGCTTGAATTATGATTAAAAAACCCGAAGGATTATATAAGTTAGAAAGCTATCGCTATTTCCGCTCGGTGCTTACGGCACCCGTAAAGCGCCGCCAACAGCCGTTTTTCTACGTCACACTGTACTTTTTTGCGGGCTTTCTCATAATGTATACGTTTTCGACCTCGTCGTGTCCAGTCTCTATAATTATGGCGGTGTTCGCGCTTTTGTGTTTCAGCTCGGCGCTCACGATAGGCGAGTATTTAAGGAATTCCCCGTCGCTTGCAACGCTGATGCCCATATCCGAGCGTAAAAAACTAATTTACCGTTTTACCTCGTCGCTGTATCTTTTGCTTAGAATAATTCTCTATGCTTTGGCAATTCTTGCAATAATTTTTATTATAGCAATTATTGTCGTCGGAATTACAATGGCGGTAGAGGGCGACGGTGGCGGCGCAGAAGAAGTTTCGGGCGATTCGTCCGCAATCGTTTTAATGGGCAAGTACGGCGCGATATTCTCGGTTGCGTTCGTTATAATCTGCTTTTCCGCAGGTATAATCGCAGGTTACTTCAAAAAGACCTCGAACAAAAACAGGTTTATTTTAGGCTTTATTCTGGCGGTAATTCTCGCGTTCATCTTTACGGGACTTCCGTACGCTATCCACCACAGAGGGGATTTATCGGTTGACACGCGTATAGTTTCGCCGTTTATAGAAAGCTGTTACGATAATATGCCCGTACCTTGGCTTTGCTCTATTATGTGGTGCTTGGCGGCGGCAGGCTCGCTTGCGGCGGCAATTTATTTCGGTATAAGAAAAATGAAGGCTTCTGAATATTAAAAGATAATGGGCGCGGCGTAAAAACCGCGCCTTATATTTTATAAACGCGGTAAAAATTTCCCGCGCAATACTATTGATAATTGTGCGCGAATATGATATAATTTTATCGAATAGATATATTTACGGGAGAGCATATGAAAAGTCAAAGCGTAGTAACTGAATTAAGAAGAAAAGTTTTCACGGCGATAGCAAAGGTAGCCTACGAATCGGACAACGTTTCAAGCGATTTAGAGGAAATACCCTTTTTAATCACGCCGGACGAAATTCCCAAGTACCGCGAAAGCATCTACCGCGAACGTCAGATAGCTTCCGAGCGCGTGCGCCTTGCAATGGGGCTTTCACTGCGCCCCGCAAATAAACCCGTACATATAACCTCGGGCGTGGACAAAACGACGATTGCGGATAAATATTACGAACCGCCTTTGATGCAGGTCATACCCTCGGCGTGCGACAAGTGCCCCGATAACGAGTACTACGTTACCGACCAGTGCCGCAACTGTGTGGCGCACTCGTGCATCAAAAACTGCCCCAAGGGCGCGGTTTCGATAGTGGACGGAAGGTCTTATATCGACCAGTCCAAGTGCATAAAATGCGGCAGGTGCAAGGCCGCCTGCCCGTACGACGCAATCGCTCACCATATCCGCCCGTGCGCTTCCGCGTGCGGCGTTAAAGCAATTTCCTCGGACGAGTACGGCAGGGCGCATATCGACAACGAAAAGTGCGTCGCGTGCGGTCAGTGTATGTCCGCCTGCCCGTTCGGCGCAATTGCGGATAAATCGCAGATTTTCCAGCTTATACAGGCAATGAAAAAGGGCGACGAAGTAGTCGCCGCAGTCGCCCCCGCAATTATCGGTCAGTTCGGACCCAAGGTTACGGCAGGCAAGTTAAAATCCGCGCTTCTTGCGCTCGGCTTTAAGGACGTGTACGAGGTGGCGGTCGGCGCGGACGTCGGCTGTATTGCCGAAGCTCACCACTACGTAAAAGAGGTCACCACAGGCAAGCTTCCTTTCCTTTTCACAAGCTGTTGCCCCGCATGGGCGGTACTCGTCAAAAAGTACTTCCCCGACTTAGCGAGCGAGGTTTCGCAGGAGCTTACACCCATGGTCGCAACCGCGCGTTCGATTAAAGTCAACCGCCCCAACGCAAGGGTGGTGTTCATCGGCCCCTGCGCCGCTAAAAAGCTCGAAGCTTCGCGCACGACGGTAAGAAGCCACGTCGACTTCGTCATAACCTTTGAAGAGCTTGCGGGCATGTTCGACGCCAAAGAGCTTAAATTGGAGGAGCTCGAAGAACTCCCCGTCAGCTTCAAAGCCACGGGCGCGGGCAGAGGCTACGCCTGCGCAGGCGGTGTTGCCAGCGCGATAGAAAAGTGCATCAACGAATATTACCCCAATACCGAGGTCAAAATTCAGCACGCCGAAGGTCTTGCCGATTGCAGAAAGGTTTTAACCCTTGCAAAGGCGGGCAAACTCAACGGCTATATGATAGAGGGTATGGGTTGCCCCGGCGGCTGCGTTGCGGGAGTGGGAACGATAATTCCGCCCGAGCGCGCAAAGATTGCGGTTGAACAAGTCGTCAAGGAAAGCACCGAAGCTCTGCCCCCTAAGGAAATGGAAGATTTGGCGCAAAAGCTTTCAAAAATGAACTGATAAAAAAGCCCCGATTTTCGGGGCTTAAATTTACTTAAAAAGGTCAATAAAATACTTATGTACGACGTAGCTATTATAGGCAGCGGGCCTGCGGGCATTTCCGCCGCCGTCAACTTGAAAATTCTCGGCAAAAATTTCATATGGTTTTCCAGCCGCTTATCCTCGAAGAAGGTCGAGCGTGCCGAGCTTGTCAAAAACTATCTGGGTCTTCCCAACGTCACGGGCGGCGAGCTTGCGTGGACGTTCCAGAACCACTACGAGGGTATGAACATAAAGCTCAACGAAAAGCTCGTCACGGGTATTTATCAGACGGAAGGACACTTCACCCTGCTTGCCGAAAACGAAAATTACGAAGCAAAATGCATAATTCTCTGCACTGGCGTGCAGACGGAAAAGCCGCTCGACGGCGAGGAACAGTTTTTGGGCAGGGGCGTAAGCTACTGCGCCACGTGCGACGGTTTTTTGTACAAGAACAAAAAAATTGGGATTTTAATAACCGATAAAAAGTTCGAACATGAAGCCGAATACCTTTGCGGCCTTTCCCAAAAAGCCTACGTTATGCCTATGTACAAGGGCTATGAAATAAACTCCGAAAAGGCGGAAATTATCCTGAAAAACCCCGTCAAGGTTACGGGCGGAATGAAAGCCGATAAGGTAATTTTCAAGGACGGTGAAATTTCCGTCGACGGACTGTTCATCTTGCGCGGCTCGGTTTCGCCCTCGTCGCTCGTCCACGGTTTGCGAAGTCAAGACGGGCATATCCTCGTCAACCGCGATTTATCCACGAATATAAAGGGCTTGTTCGCCGCAGGCGACTGCACGGGCAGACCGTACCAGTACGCAAAGTCGGCAGGTGAAGGCAACGTCGCCGCACACTCCGCGGTGGAATACCTTGCAACGCTTAAATAATTTTTACTCTAAAACTTGCGCCGCGGGGGAAAATAAAGAAATTTAATTTTTAAGGGCGGGGAATTAGATGCAAAATTATATAAAAAAAAAAAACAGCCGAAGGTTTATAATAGAAAGTAAATAATT
>CAMWPZ010000055.1 GCA_947176305.1 uncultured Clostridia bacterium | reverse complement strand
GTCTTCGAGCGAGTGGAAGGTTAAAATCGCTATCCTTCCGCCCTTTTTAAGCCGACGGGTTAACCCCACCACACATTCGTACAAGCCTTCCAGCTCGCCGTTTACGGCAATTCTTATTGCCTGAAAGCTTTTTCTTGCACACGGGCCGTTCTGCCTGAATTTTGCCGGTATACTGCTTTCAATAATCTTTGAAAGTTCGCCGCTCGTTTTCAAGGGCTTTTCCGCTCTCGATTTGACGATATTTGCGGCTATCTCCGGTGCAAACCGTTCTTCACCGTATTCCCTGAGAATTCTTGCCAACTCCCTTTGGGAATACGTATTAAGCAGTATTTCCGCATTCAGGTCCTGCGACCTGTCCATGCGCATATCAAGTGGCGCGTCGGGGTTCATATACGAAAATCCCCTCTCTCCGTTGTCTAGCTGATAGCTTGAAACCCCGAAGTCGAGCATTACGCCGTCAAGGCTTTGTACGTTTGCGAGGTCTAACACCTCTGCGTAGTCTTTGTAATCCGATTTATATATCTGAAATCTTCCCGAAAATCCGGAAAGCCTGTCTGTGGCTGCCTTTATCGCGTCTTCGTCCAAATCCGTTGCGATAAGCTTACCGGTAGGCGCGGAACGCTTCAATATTTCAAATGAATGTCCGCCGCCGCCTACCGTGCCGTCAAAGTACGTGCCGCCGTCCTTTATATTCAGCCCTTGCATACACTGTTCGAGCATCACGGGGACGTGTGAAAAGCTTTTCATTATATATCCAGATAGCTGAAGCTCTCGTCGAAGTTTTCATCCGCTTCTTTGAAGTACTCGTCGTAAACTTCTTTCGACCAGATTTCGATTCTCGAACCAGCACCGCAGATTTTAACGTCCTTTTTGATTTTGGCGTAATCTTTAAGCTCGGGAGGAATAACGAGCCTGCCCTGTCCGTCGACTTCAACCAGCTTTAACGATTTGGTGAAGACCCTTATGCCTTTCTGCTTTTCGCCGTCGGCAATTCTGACTTCTTCCAATCTTTCAAGCTTTTCCTGTATAGCGGCTTCGTAAAAAACGAAGACACAACCGTTCGTGCCCTTGGAAAAGTAAAGCTTTTCTTCCTTTCCCTTGAGCTTTGCAGGAATTCTTATTCTGTTTTTAGCGTCAATCTGATGATCGTATTCGCCTGTAAGAAAAAACATTATAATAAGTCCTTGGTGTAAACGGTGTTATTATAATATCACTTAAAATGACCACTGTCAACCCTGGAACGCAAAAATCTTAAAAATTTTTTAATTTTTTTGGGATTATATATTAACTTTTTGGGAAAGTCTTCCATTTCGCACCATTAAGGACCTGAAAACGAGCCTGTTTTTGGCTGTATCACCGCCCGAAAAGGCTATTTTCTGCGCCCGTGGCGTTTGGTGGTCAGAATTCCCTAAAATTTTGCATAAGTGGTCGGCCGTTCCCTCAATTCCGTCAAAAACCGCGCAATTACAATAATTGGAAATGACCTCTTTACAGAAAACGTAATGCGTGCAGCCCAGAACAACCGCATCGACTTTAATGTTAGGCAAGAAGCTTTTAATGCGTTCGGCGGATAAATCGAAGACGTTATTTTCTACGTATGCCGCCAAATCGGGACAAGCAAAAACCTGTGTTCTACCATTGCCGTACTTTTCAACAAGCTCCTTTACCGCGCGGCTTTGGGCGGTTGCCGGAGTTGCCAGAACGAGGCAGTTTCCCTTTTCAGCCGCAGGCTTTACCGCAGGTTGAATTCCGACTATCTCGAATTTATATTTACCGCGCAGAAAATCGATGCACCGCGCCGTAACGGTATTGCACGCTACTACCGCGGCTGTGGGATTACGGCTTTCTATTTCCTTAAATTTTTCATCTACGGCTTTTATAATCTCTTCCTGAGGCAAGCTTCCGTACGGCACGCGGAAATTGTCGGCAAAATAAGTGAAATCAACGCGCGGTAATCTGCGCACACATTCATATAAAAGACTTATACCGCCGATACCGCTGTCAAAAAAACAGACTTCGGGATTAGTATTCATATTTTCCATACTGTAATATTAATATTACGGAATATAAAAATATATTAAAAAATTCTTAAAAGCCGTTAAAAAACAGTTTACAACGCCCTTTTTTTATGATAAAATGACAAAAGAATTTAAGTTAATTACGTTCCAAGGAGATTGTAAATGCCTAACATAAAGTCAGCTAAAAAGCGTGTTCTCGTTATCGAAAAGAAGACGGAAAGAAACAAGGCAATCAAATCAGAGGTTAAGACCGAAGTTAAAAAGTTCCTCGCTCTCGTAAATGCAGGCGATAAGGCTGCCGCTACCGAGAAGTTCTCCCATACCTGCTCCGTTATCGACGGTGCGGTGTCCAAGGGAGTTCTTAAAAAGAACACTGCCGCTAACAAGAAATCGGGTCTTGCCAAAAAACTTAACGCTATGGCGTAAGTTCAATTTTAATGCCAAAAGCGAGCGTAAATTTTACGCTCGCTTTTTAAATTTTATTTCTGCCCGAAAATAATTGATTTTTCGGATAATTTGTTGTATTATTAATAAGGTTTAAGCTTCCGTAGTTAAATGGATATAACAGCCCCCTCCTAAGGGGCAGTTCCGGGTTCGATTCCCAGCGGGAGTACCAAAAAGACGAGAGTAGTTACACTACCCTCGTCTTTTTATTTTGTTTAATTTTCCGCCATGACTTCCTTTACGGAAATTTTGCTCATTTTGTAAGTATAGAACAGCATCGCCGCGACGTACAGAATTATAAACGACGCAAGTGTTATAAAAAACACGGGAACGTTAAAGCCGTAATCGGGAACGGACGCAACGTCTTTATAGACTACATTTACCATTACGCTTAAAAGCCCGAACTGATAAACCGTACCCATCGCAAAGCCTATAAGCGCAAACGGCACGTAACATAACAGTACGGATAGCGCGCACTCCTTCATTGAATAGCCGAACGCACGCATAATTGCAATATTTTTAACGTTGGCTTTTATAAGCGATGTGAGCGCCATAAACAGCGAAACTATGGCAAGCACCACTCCTATTACCAAAATCATAATTCCCATGGTCTCGGTTGAAAGGTCTTCCATGGAACACCCCATCTGCACCATTGCCGAATAGCAAAAGCACGCGAACGCGACGAAAAACGCCAGCGATTTCTTTCCGCCAAGCGTTTTAAAACCCATTTCAACAAGAAACGGCCGCTTTTTATTATCCGCTTTGGTCTTTTTGCTTTTTTCGGGCTTTAAACGCAGTTCACCCCTTAACATAGAAGAAACGGGTCTGCTCAAGGCAAAATACGCGTATCCGCACGAGATTGCCGAAAATACTACTGTCGGCAAGGCGATTAAGACAATCGGAAGCACGATATGAAAGCCGATTTCAATATGCGGCAGACCGTCTATCGTAAGTGATTTGTAAATTAAGGGCATTGCCGCAAATCCTGCCGCAAATCCCAAAACAGTTCCCAAAAATACACTGAAACCGAACACCCAAAACCTTGACGCAATTTTGCCGTTCGAGTAGCCCATAGCCTTTAAAATTCCTATCTGCTTCAAATGCGAATCTATATACAGCTTAATGTAAAAGACCAACATAACTACGGCAATAGCCGCAAGAAAGCCTCCACTTATCGCGCAAGTAAACTTCGCGGTGGCAAGTTGTGCGTCGTATAATGCACGCGTTTGCTCGGTTATGAGATTTTCTATTTTAACTGCGTCGAGATAAAAATTGAGAAAGAACGTGCACACGAAAACCGCACAAAAGCTGACAACAAGTATGCCTATCAGTTTTAAACTGTCCTTAAAACTTACTACCATACTACCACCCTATTTCATATGCGGTTTTAGGAGTCTTATTTGTATAAACCTCAGTAATTTCGCCGCTGTTCATCCTGATTACGGTATTCGCCATTTGCGCTATATTTTCGTTATGTGTTACCATAATCATGGTAAAGCCGCACTCGCGCTTTAATCGCGAAATGTAATCGAGCACTTCCCTGCCGGTTTTTTCGTCGAGCGCACCCGTAGGCTCGTCTAAAAAGAGAATTTCGGGTTTTTTTGCAAGCGCACGCGCAATACAAACGCGCTGCTGTTCGCCGCCAGAAAGTTCGGCGGGCTTATTTTTAAGCTTTTCCTTCAAACCCACCTGCTCTATAATTTCACAGTAATTTTTATTACCCGCCAAGTCCGCACCGAGTTTTACGTTGTTTTCAACGCTTAAATGCGACAAAAGATAGTACTGCTGAAATATGAAGCCGACTTTATCACGGCGAAACGCAGTCAACTGCTTATCAGTCATTGCGGTTATATCCTGACTTCCGCAAACGACTGTTCCGCTGTCGGGGCGCTCTAAACCCGATAAAACGCTCATAAGCGTTGATTTGCCCGAGCCTGACGCGCCTAAGATAACGGCAAAATCCCCGTCCGCAATTTCAAGCGAAACGCCCTTCAAAACCTGAACCGCTCCGCCTTTGAAAGATTTATAAATTTCCTGCGCTTTAATCATTTTCTTCCTTCCTGTTTGAATTTCTTTATTATCGAGGAACCCACCTCGTTCAGCATTTGCGAAATTTCCTGCTCGGTAAACTTACATACGTTGGTTGCAAGAAGTACGGCAATTCCGTGCGTGTATATCCATAAATGTAAATATATTTCTTCAGCGGTTTCCCGCACGAAGCCGTATTCCTGCTCAACCGATTTCAATATTTTTTCGCTGTAACCGTCAATTTGTCCCAACACGTTGTTTATATTCGGAACATTGTTTTGTTCGGTCATAAACAGCATCTGAAAAAGCTTCGGCTCGTTTGCCGCAAAACGCACGTAGCCCAAACCCGAGCCTTTAAACGCGTTATCGCCGGACATTCCCTCGTCTTCGTAACTTTCATAAAGCTTTCTTGCGGAAAGTTCAACCTCGGCAAATACCTCGTCCATACTTTTAAAAACCGTAAATATCGGGCGCGGCGAACTGCCAAGCTTTTGCGCAAGTGAACGCGCCGTAAGCTTTTCTGCCCCTTCCTTCTTAACCAAATCAATAGCGGCGGTAATAATTTCTTCCCTGCTGAATTTTGCCTTAGGCGGCATAATACACTCCTTTATTTAAAACAGTTGTTTTACAACACTTGTTTTAAGTATAGTTTTAATTTTGTGATTTGTCAAGCAAAAAATAAAAACCCGTTTACATTAAACGGGTTCTTTCATTTTAAATTAATAGACTGCTATACCACTAAAAGTCCGCCTGCCATCAATATGACCACAGCGACGAATATTGTGACAATCGAGCAGATACTTGTCCAGACCACAAGCTGGGTTGCAAGCTGTTCATCGTTTTTCATTTCGCCTGCCATAATAGCGCTCGAAACCGCGACGGGCGTTCCGAAAAGTGCAATCAATGTTGGATAAACGTCCGTACCGAACGTAAACACACCTGCATAATTACTTAGAAGGAAAGCGGCGCCTATGCCGATAAGCGGTGCAATCAAAATTCGCCAAGCCGTACCGACGACTATTTCTTTCGTCATACCCTTTACGGCAGAAAACTCAAACTGACCGCCCAAAACTATCAGCGCAAGCGGCGAAGCTATCAACTTTATATCTTTTACCGCAGTATAAAGGAATTTGAGTTGGTCGCTGAAACGGAATTTTACGACTTCCGTCGCAACGCCGTCGATTTCGATAATTTTAGTGAAGTCCGCCGCGCGCTCGATTTCACGTATAGCAACGAATACAAGTCCAACAAACACTCCGATAATAAGCGGATTTTTAACTATATTTAAAAGTATCTTTTTAATACTGTGTTTTGGCTTTACTGTTTTAATACCCGCTGTCTGCTCACCCTGCATTGCTTCAAAAACGTTTAATTGATGAACTTTTCCGTCTGCTAATTGTGCGGCAGGCTTCTCTTCTTCCGCAAATATCGACAGTGCAACGACCGCAAGAATATTGAACACCGGAATCGAGAACGCCGAAATAATACCCGCTACACCGGTGTCGCCGCCTAACCTTTCAACAAGCGTTAAGCCGATAATTGCGAAATTACTTCTGAACGAGCATTGCAGAATTACACCTCTGCGGTTTTTCTTATTTGTAGTTAAAATTGCCGTGAGCAGTCCAAAGCCGAATATTATGCAGATTACTAATACCGAATACAAGACTACGTCCCAACGGATATCCGCAAAACTTTTCATTGAGTCGTATACGTTAATAAAAAGCATACAGGGAAGGCATACTCTGAACACGAATTTATTACCGATTTTAACGAAGGTATCGTTCAAAAATTTAAAACGCTTTAAAAGATAGCCCAACAAAATTAATAAAATTATCGGAACTACCGCGTTTATAGAAGTAACTAAAATATCAAGCATCTTATACCCTTTATCCGTATATTCATAGAGTTTTCAGTCATTATGTCTGACATAATACATTGCAAAACCGCAAATATATGCACTTTTTTAATTCATTATAACATATTTAAGAAATTAGTCAAAATATAAAGCCGTACCCTTTGCAGGATACGGCTTTTGCCGTTTTGAATTTTAAACTATACCGTGCGCCATCATAGCGGTTGCAACTTTCACGAAGCCCGCAATGTTTGCGCCCATAACGTAGTTGCCTTCATAGCCGTATTCTTTTGCCGCATTGTCGATATTGTGATAAATGCTTACCATAATATTTTTGAGTTTCGCATCTACTTCTTCAAAGCTCCAGAACATCCTTCCCGACGATTGCGCCATTTCAAGTGCGGAAGTCGCAACGCCACCCGCATTCGCCGCCTTTGCAGGCAGGAACACAACTTTGTTCTTTTGGAACACGTCAATTGCTTCAAGCGTGGAAGGCATATTCGCGCCCTCGGCAACGTATTTAACTCCGTTTTTAACGAGTATCTTTGCAGACTCCTCGTCAATCTCATTCTGCGTTGCGCAAGGCAGAGCCACGTCGCAAGGTATCGTCCAAAGTCCTTTGCAGCCTTCCGTATACTTTGCACTCTTTACCTTTTGAGCATATTCTGAAATTCTGCCGCGCTTTACTTCCTTTATATCCTTGATAATGTCAAGCTTAATTCCTTCGGGGTCGTAAACGTAACCGTCAGAATCGTACATAGCCACAACCTTTGCACCTAAGCTCTGCGCCTTTTCGCACGCGTAAATCGCAACGTTGCCCGAACCGGAAATTATAACCGTCTTACCCTTGAAGCTGTCGCCGCGCGCCTTCATCGCCTCTTCCGTGATATATACAAGCCCGTAGCCGGTAGCTTCCGTTCTTACAAGGCTTCCGCCGTAGGTTAAACCCCTGCCGGTTAAAACACCGACGTGCTCGTCGCGAATCCTTTTATACTGTCCGAAAAGGTAACCTATTTCCCTTGCGCCAACGCCTATATCGCCAGCGGGAACGTCGGTATCCGCGCCGATATGGCGGTAAAGCTCGGTCATAAAGCTTTGGCAGAAAGCCATAACTTCCCTGTCGGATTTGCCCTTGGGGTCGAAGTTTGAGCCGCCCTTGCCGCCGCCTATCGGAAGTCCCGTTAAGCTGTTTTTAAGTATCTGTTCAAGTCCTAAAAATTTGATTACCGAAAGGTTTACGTCCGAGCGAAATCTCAGTCCGCCCTTGTAAGGTCCTATCGCGCTGTTAAACTGCACGCGGTAGCCTTTGTTTACTTGCACTTTGCCGTTATCGTCCACCCAAGGAACGCGGAACATAATTACTCTTTCAGGCTCGACAAACCTTTCCAAAAGCCCTGCCGCCTCGTATTCGGGGTGCTTTTCGACTATCGGCGAAAGAGAAGTTAAAATTTCCGTTGCCGCCTGATGAAATTCAGGCTCGTTGGGATTTTGCTTTTTGAGATTTTCTAAAACCTTTTCTACGTACTTCATTAAATAAAACTCCTTAATTCAAGCTTGCGCTTTAAACTCACTTGCATATTTTATCACACAATTAAACTGTTTACAAATATTAGCACGCCGCTTCACAATAACAATTTTTTAGCGCATATATAACCGCAGATTATATATTTTTTTACTTTTCAAAATACACCTTTTCCGCCGTATTATAGAAGATATCTTCAAGCTCTTTTTCGTTGAAAACACCCGAATTAATTATATAATCTTTAAGGTGCGCGTAGCTGTCGTGTGTAAGATTGCACGGCATATCAGTCCCGAACATAAGTCTGTCAGCACCGACTATTGCTTTTGCGCTTTTAAGATGTTCAACCGCAGTTGGGTAAGGATATTTTTCGGGCTGTTGATTGTGCGACAAAGATGAAATATCAAAATACACATTAGGTAAGGCAAGCTTTGCAAGCGAAGTTTTCAGTAGTTCGATATCCTCCCTTTGCGGAGCCAAAAGGTGACAGAACACAAAAGTCACTTGCGGAAATCTTGCAACCGCGGAAGAAACCGCATCAATCTGCCAGCAGGGATTACGCGGCCTGCCGATATCCAAAACTATCGTAAGCCCCCGCTCTTGTGCGTCTGAAAAGCATTTACGCATTACCGCTCCGTCAAGATAAACGGGCGGACGGTTTGCCATTAATCCCGAACCGTTTGAAAGCTCGAACTTAACGGCTTTAAAGCCTAAATCGGAAAAAAGGTGATTTCTTATTTCATTAACTTTTATACAGAACGGGTCGTAGGTTGCAGCGCCTGTAAAGCGCGACGGATATTTTTTAATCGCTTCGGCTGTGTATTCATTTTGAAAACCCAACCAGTTGCCCTGCAACAAAACGGCTTTTTCAACGCCGTTTTTATCCATTACTTTCAAAAGCGCTTCGGGCGTAACGCCCGTATCGCCCAATTCTGGCGGAAACATTTGGAAGGTTTCACCCGTCGCGTACTGGGCTTTACCTCCGCCGACAGCCTTCAGCTCGCCGCGCGAAGTAAAACCAGATATGTACTGAGCGATATGCGCGTGCGCGTCTATAATTTTCATTTAAACTCCCTTGCATATTTTTTATAAAGTTCCCATTTATTCTACCGCTTAAAAATTTTTTAAGCAAGCTGTTAAAGGCTGTAAAAACGCTTGATTTTTTTAACGGAATTTTATATCATATTAACTGTCAATAAAATGCAGAGATGGCGGAGTGGTCGAACGCGCACGACTCGAAATCGTGTTACGGGCAACTGTACGGGGGTTCGAATCCCTCTCTCTGCGCCAATAAGGGTGTAAATTGAAACTATCAATTTACACCCTTATTTTTACTTATTTCATTTTGCATCGTCTTATTTTTGCAACTTTTTTCGTCATAATCTTTCTGCCGATATTTTCATACAAGAATTTTTTTATCCCTCGATATTCCTGCTTATATTCGGCAAAAAATTCGTCGGGAGTATCGAATATTCCCAAATCTTCCACAACGGCTTGTTGCTGAACCGTCGTGTTCTCCCCTTTCCAATTAATCTGCAAATTTCTGAAATTTTTTACCGCTACGGCGTAATCAAAAAACTTTCCCGCATGTTCGGGGAACAATTTTTGCAAACCCGAAATATACGCCTTGTCGGTTATTACTCCCTCTAAGCTCAGCCATTCGCCGTTAAAAAATACTTCCGCCCAAGTATGCACGATATACGGCGGAGCAAGTTTCGCCATAATTTTCGGCATTAAACTGCGTTGAAAAACCTTCGTAACCTTCGTTCCGTGTAATCGGCAGGGAATACCAACTACTCGAAGCAGAGCCATAAGCAAAGTTGCCTTCGTGTTGCATTGACCGTAACCGTCCTTTAAAACCTGCGTTGCGGTTAAGTTGTCGCGCTTGTTGTAACCGAGAGGAATTTCATTTTGCACGAAATCGTAAATTGCACCTATTTTATCGTATTCCTCTAAATCGCTCCATTTTTGCACTTTTATTAAATCGATAATTTCTTGAGTATTATAGTTGAGCATAGAAGTTTGCTGCAAATATTTTTCCATAAAAAATACCTACCTTTAACAGATACTTTAATTATAGCAAAAAACAAAGCAGATAGCAATTATACGGCAAAAAATTGTGCTATTCCCTTTCATTTTTCGCGTATATACGATTTATTTCGCACGGACTTGACTAAAAATGTATTCTGGTTTATAATTTAATAGTTGCCAGCACTATTTTGCCTACAAAGATAGTTTTTCGACACAATCGGGCAATATTGTTGACTTATTTTGCATTTACGGATATAATTATTTACGTATTTATATTAAAGGAGAAAAGTATGAAAGTAGCAGTTGTAACTGACAGTAACAGCGGAATTACGCAAAGTGCGGCAAAAGAACTCGGTATATCCGTCGTTCCCATGCCCGTTTTAATAGACACGGATATTTTTTACGAGGATATAACTCTCACCCAAGAGCAGTTCTATGAAAAGCTTAAAGGCAACGCTTCCGTTTCCACATCCCAGCCCAACCCCATAGCGGTCGGCGAAGTTTGGGACGAAGTTTTAAAGACCGCAGACGAATTGATTTACATACCTATGTCAAGCGGACTTTCGGAAACCTGCCACACCCTTCAGCACTACGCCGAAACCGAAGAAAGGTTCAAAGACAAAGTTTTCGTTATAGATAACCAGAGAATTTCCATTACGCAAAGGCAAAGCGTTCTCGACGCGTTAAAGCTTGCCAAGGAGGGGAAATCGGGCAAAGAAATTGCCGAGTGGCTTATGGAAACTAAAATGCAGTCAAGCATTTACATAATGGTAGATACTCTTAAGTATCTCAGAAAGGGCGGCAGACTTACTCCCGCCGTTGCCGCTATCGGTACGCTTTTGAAGATTAAGCCCGTTTTACAAATTCAGGGCTTTAAGCTTGACCAGTACGCAAAGGTCAGAAAGCTTGTCGATGCAAAAACGACGATTATAAACGCATTGAAAAAGGACCTCAGCACGAGATTTAAGGATTTGGCTGACGCGGGTAAAATGGTGCTTGCAATAGCGCACACCGAAAACTTTGCAGAAGCCGAAAAGTTCAAGCAGGAACTCAGCGAACAGTTCCCCAATCTGAAAGTTAAATTCGTTGACCCCCTCTCGCTCAGCGTTTCCTGCCACATCGGACCCGGGGCGCTTGCGGCGGGTTGCTGTATCGAATACTAATTTAAACGGAGAAAAATATGAAAACTGCAATAATGGCTGACAGCAGCAGCGGAATAACACAGGCGGAAGCAAAAGAACTGGGCGTATTTATCGCACCTGTTCCCGTACTTATAAATGAAGATACCTTTTACGAAGATTTAACTATTACCCAAGCGCAGTACTACGAAAAACTGAGAGGCGATGCAGACGTTTCCACCTCTCAACCCAACCCCGAAACGGTTAAGGAAATGTGGGAAAACGCTTTGAAGGAATACGACGCGGTCGTATACGTGCCTATTTCAAGCGGACTTTCGCAAACATGCCACATTCTTGCGGCGACGGCGAATTCCGACGAGCGTTTCAAAGGCAAGGTGTTTGTTGCGGACAACCATAGAGTTTCGGTAACGCAAAGGCAGAGCGTTCTCGACGCGCTTAAGATGTCCAAGGAAGGCAAGCCCGCAAAGGAAATCTGCGACTACCTCAACGAAACGGGCAAGTATTCAAGCATTTACATAATGGTTGATACCTTGAAATTCCTTAAAAAGAGCGGCAGACTTACCCCCGCCGTTGCCGCTATCGGTACGCTTTTGAAACTCAAGCCCGTTTTACAAATTCACGGCGGAGTTCTCGACCAATACGCAAAGGTAA
>CAMWPZ010000054.1 GCA_947176305.1 uncultured Clostridia bacterium | reverse complement strand
ACAAAAAGCATTCTATTATTCTGTTATAGTTAAACTTTTAAAAATTGTGTTTTATTATTATGCCTCCGGCGATGGGTGTGTGTTCGGCTTCCCAATTTCATTGCTCCTATTTAACGTGTATTCCCTTTATCCGTAACGTTATTATAATAGAGTGTTACTCTATTGTCAAGTAAAAAATAGAGTAATGCGCTATATTAATAATATGGCAACCATAGAAGTAATACAAAACAACTTGCGCGAAGCAATAAAAAACAGTAAACTATCGCAGAAAGAAATTGCGGAAAAATTACAGGTACACCCGACAGCTGTAAACAAGTATATGCACGACAATGTTTATCCGTCGCTTGAAACATTTGCGAAGCTGTGCGAAATTTTGGATATATCTTCGGACGAGATTTTAGGACTTAAATAAAACAATAGCCGCCGCGCGTTTTAAAAACGCGCGGCGGCTTTAACTTTAATTCTACTTTATTCTTTGGGCAGTGATTTTAAATATGCGTCCATTGCAAGTGCTACGCGCTTCGAGGTTTCCGCCGCTTCGACTACGGTCTTAGCGCCGCGCACGACGTCGCCCGAGGCAAACAAGCCTTTGCGGGAAGTAGAGCCGTCCTCGCTGATTTTCGCAAGTCCGCGGTCGTTAATTTCAAGCCCCTCGGTCTGCGTAAGTATAAGGTTGGAAGGTCTTTGCGAAACGCAAATCATAACCGTGTCCGCCTTCATAAGCTCGGGCTTGTCGGAAGTGGAAATAACTCTGTGGTTTTCGTCGCAGACGGTGTCGGCAAACATTACGCCCTCGTCGGTGATTTCCACGGGCGCTTTGTTGTAAATAAATTGCGCGCCCTCGATTTCCGCATATTCTTTTTCTTCCTTGCTTGCGGTGTATCTGTCACTTCTTACAAGAATTTTAACGTCCTTAACGCCGCGGCGCAGTGCCGTGCGCGCAACGTCCATTGCAACGTTTCCCGCGCCGATAACTATTACGCTGTTGCCAAGCTCGTAAACGTCGGGGCGCTCTAAGAAGTGTACGCCGTAATGCACGTGGCCGAGCGTTTCGCCCTTAATGTTGAGGGCTATGGGCCACGTTACGCCCGTACCTATTGAAATTGCCTTGAAGCCGTCGCGGAACAGTTCTTCGATGCCGAACGCTTTGCCAATAGTTACGTTAAACTTAATCTTAACGCCGAGCTTGCGCATAAGCACTTCGTACCTGTCGACTATGGTTTTGGGCAGTCTGAATTCGGGTATGCCGTAGCGGAGTACGCCGCCGATTTCCGACTTCGATTCGAACACCGTCACGTCGTAGCCGAGCTGCGCCATTTTAATGGAAATGGTTATGCCCGCAGGACCTGCGCCGACGACTGCGACCTTAATTCCGTTAGGCTCGGCTTTGTCAAGCGTTGCGCTGTCAAGGTAGGCGGAGGACACGAAGTTTTCTATCGAGCTGATTTCAACGGGCTCGCCCTTAATTCCGCGCACGCAGTGCCCCTGGCACTGATTGCCGTGGTTGCACACTATCGAGCAGACCGCGGAAAGCGGGTTGTTTTCGAAAAGCATTTTGCCTGCCTGTTTGATTTCGCCGTTTAAGAACATCGAAATCATTTGCGGTATGGGCGTGTTTATGGGACAGCCCGTTCTGCACAGCGGTTTTTTACAGTTTAAACATCTTTTAGCTTCGGCTATTACGTTATGCGCCATTTTCTCATTTTCTCCTTAAATCATATGCCGTTAAAGCGCGGCTTTAATTTTTTCTATCATTTCCTTGTATTCTTCGTCGGTTAAGTAAACCTTTTGGGGGTTCATCTGGAATATGCCGCCCCATTCGTCGCCGCCCTTGTACTTGGGGCAGAGGTGCATATGAAGGTGGCAACCCGTGTCGCCGTACGCGCCGTAGTTCAGCTTGTCCGGCTTGAATACCTTGTGTATTGCCCTTGCCGCGTGCGCAACGTCCTCGAAGAAGAGGTTTCTTTCTTCGGCGGAAATATCTACTATTTCGCTGACGTGGTCTTTATACGCAACGATGCACCTGCCAAGCTTGGACTGTTCCTTGAATAAAATAAGCTGGCTTACTTTCAGGTCGCAGATTTTAATTCCGAACTTTGCAAGAGGCTCGCCGCCGACGCAGTAGCCGCAGTTATTATCTTTCATAATTATTCCCCGCTTTAATTTATTGTAAAATATTTCTACCCGAAAATTATATCACACCCCGATTAAATATTCAATAGCAAATTGAAAATTATTTAATCTTCTTTGTCGTAATCTTCAACTTCGAAGTCGTCGGTATCTTCTTTCTCATCCTCGTCGTCGGTATAATTCCGATAGGAGGGGTAGGGGGTGTACCTTTCGCCGTCGTCGACTATCGCAATGCGCTTGTCGTACCTGTCGCCGCGGACGGAAATGATTTCGCCGACTTCATAATAATTCTTACTGTAAGTCACCTTTTCCTCGCCGCCTAAATCGAGGCGCACCTTGTACACGACGGTAGTTCTTCCCATTACGGTCGTTTCGCTTGAAACCGTGCAGGAAATTACCGTAGCTTCGTTTACGGGCGCGTTTGCCCTCACGCCCCTGCCCGACATTGCAATTCGTTGCTTTATACTAGTTATTATTATGCACGAAATAATTATCAGCACGAACGCGCCGATTAATATGCCGCCTGCGATTTTGCTGAACCAAAACGAAGCTATGCCGCCGAAAAAGCAGATAAGAAGGACGGTAATAAGCACAATGCCCCAACGTTTTTCCTTGCGGCTTGAAGCCTTGTATTCTCTTGCCGCATTGCTTATTTCGTATTCGGCGACTGCAACGGGGTTCACCTCGCCGTTGTCGTCTACAAGTCTATCCAAAATATCTTCGCCGTCTTGTTGACCGTCGGTCGCCTCGTCGGTTTGTTCGCCGCTATGCTTGACGGCACGGACTACAACGACAATCGTCACAATCATTGCAATGAGGAAGGAGCCGCCGAAAAGCAAGGCTATGCCAAGCTTCCAAAGCCAGGGCTTGCCGAGGTAACTGCCGAGGAATATCACACCGAACATTGCTATTGCATAAATTATTGCTAACACCGGGTATATGCGTTTCATAGGTTTATTATATCACCGTAAAATTTTTATTGCAAGCTTTGCGCAAAGTCGGATATAACTCAACGATTTTTCCGTTTGATATTGCAATTTTGAAAATTGTGTGATATTATTTTATTACCGTATTATATAAAGGAGAAAATTATGAGTATCAATTTGCTTCTGATTATCGTCGGCGCGGCTGTCATACTTGCAATCGCGTACGCGGTATTCAACTTTTTCTGCGTGAAGAAGCTGGAAGAGGGTACTGACCGCATGGGCGAAATCGCCGGCGCTATCCGCATCGGCGCGAACGCCTTTATCCGCTACGAATACAAGCTCGTCGCGATAATAGGCGCGGTTATCACTTTGGTCGTGTTCCTCGTGATAAGCTGGCAGGCGGCGATTGCGTTCGTTATCGGCGCGGTTATGAGCGCGGCGGCAGGCTGGGTAGGTATGAAAATAGCGACCTACGCAAACGTGCGCGTTACCAACAAGGCGCGCGAGACGGGCGACTTGGGCAAGACCTTGAAGGTTGCGTTCAAGGGCGGCTCGGTTATGGGCTTGTGCGTTGCGGGCTTCGCGCTTTTGGGCGTTATAATCGTTTACTGCATTTTCGGTCTGGCGGCAGGTCAGATTAAGGACATTGCGGAACACACCGTCGGCAAAAACTTCATAACGGGGCTCGAATCCTCGTTCACCATGACGCTTTCGGGCTATGCGCTCGGCTGTTCGATTATCGCAATGTTCAACCGCGTGGGCGGCGGCATTTACACCAAAGCCGCGGATATGGGCGCGGACCTCGTCGGCAAGACTGAGGCTCACATTCCCGAGGACGACCCCAGAAACCCCGCGACCATTGCGGATAACGTAGGCGACAACGTTGGTGACGTTGCGGGCTTGGGCAGCGACCTTCTGGAAAGCTACGTCGGCTCTATCCTTGCGGCAATAATTCTTGCAAGCGAACTGTTTATGCACAAGCTGATTTTGGACGACGTTTTCTTAAACAGGCTTTTATTGTTCCCTCTCGTTTTCGCGGGTTGCGGACTTATCGCGTGCGTTATAGGTATTTCCTATATAGTAATTAAGCCTCGCTTAAGTAAAAACGTGCATATGGAGCTGAATATCGCAACGTGGATATCGGCGGGCGTTACCGTTGCCGTCGGCTGCGTTTTAAGCTACTTTATGTTTAAAGATATTCCGACGGAAGCGTTCAAGGCGAGCGGCGTCGGCTTTAAAGCGGGAGCGTTCAGCCCTTGGCTTGCGGCTGTGTGCGGTATCGTCGCGGGTATAGTAATAGGTATCATTTCCGAATACTACACCAGCTACGACTATAAACCCACGAAGAAGATTTCGCAGTCCTCGAAGGAAGGCCCCGCGCTCACCGTAACGCAGGGACTTGCAAACGGTATGATAAGCTGTATGCTCCCCGTAGTTGTATTGGCGGTTGCTATCTTCGGAAGCTACGCCTTGGCAGGTCTGTACGGAATTTCGTGCGCGGCGTTCGGTATGCTTTCGTTCGTTGCCGCAACCGTTTCGGTTGACACCTACGGACCCATTTCCGACAATGCGGGCGGCATTGCCGAAATGAGCGCGCTCGACCCGTCCGTTCGTGAAATCACCGACAAGCTCGACAGCGTAGGTAACACCACGGCGGCAATCGGCAAGGGCTTTGCAATCGGCTCGGCGGCGTTCGCGGCGCTTTCGCTTATGACCTCGTACCTGTTCGCGTTTGCGGAAATAAATATTATCGACGACTTGATTTTGAACCTAATGCAGCCCCTCACGCTGTGCGGTGCGCTCGTCGGCGCGGCTCTGCCGTTCCTGTTCTCGGGTATGCTCATAGAAGCCGTTGCAAAGGCGGCAAGAAAAATGGTTGAGGAAGTGCGCCGTCAGTTCAAGGAAATCCCCGGACTTTTAGAAGGCGAAACCCTGCCCGACTATAAGACCTGTATCGAAATTTCTTCGCAGGGCGCGCTTAAGGAAATGCGTATCCCCTGCATAATGTGCATACTGTTCCCCATCGTTACGGGCTTTATCTTCGGACCTATGTTCGTAGGCGGAATTTTAATGGGCGCAACCATTGCGGCGATTATGCTTGCACTGTTCTGCGGCAACGCGGGCGGCGCGTGGGATAACGCGAAGAAGTATATCGAAGCAGGCGGAGTAGAGGGCGAACAGAAAGGCTCGCCCGCGCACGACGCTTCCGTCGTAGGCGACACGGTAGGCGACCCCTTGAAGGACACCGTCGGACCTTCGTTGGATATTCTCATTAAGATAATGTCCACGGTATCGCTCGTCGCGGTAGTTGTGTTCAGCAAATACAACCTGTTCGAAGTTCTGGGCTGGCTGTAATAAAGCTGTAATATAATAAGTAAATAAGAAGCGGCGGCGCGGACTTAAAAGTCCGCGCCGCTTATTCATTTTTACAACTTTTATCTTCTTATTTCGAACTGCTGGTTCATAAGCTGACGGATAGATTCTTCGTCGTCGGTGATGTTGAAATCGCCGTGCATGGTGTGCTTTATAACCGATGCGGCAACCGCAAAGTTGACTATGTCGTCCGCGTTCATTTTGCGCATTATCGCGTAAATCATACCGCTTGCAAACGCGTCGCCGCCGCCTACGCGGTCAAGTATGTTGAAGCGGAAGGTCTTGCTTTCGTAGGTTTCGCCGTCGTACCAAAGGAACGCCTTTAACGAATTTTCACTGCCCGAGTGTACGTAACGCACGTGCCTGCCTATCGCCTTGAAGTTGTAACGCTTGTGCAGCTCGCGGAAAATTCTGTCCTGTTCCTTGTAGGTCGGGTTCATTGTAAGCCCGTCTTTAATGTCCTTGCCGTTCTCGTCACGCAGGTTAATAGGCTCGATGCCGAACAACACGTCAACGTAGGGCAGATACTCGGTTATGCAGTCGCGCGCTTCCTGCCAGCCCCACAGCGCACTGCGGAAATTGCAGTCAAAGCTTACGGTCATACCCAGCTCTTTCGCGGCTTTCAGCGCGTATGTAATCATTTCGCGGCAGTTCTTGGAAAGGGCGGGGGTAATACCGCTTGCGTGCAGCCAAGTGTAGCCCTTTAAAATCTTCTTGAAGTCGAGTTTAGAAAAATCGTAGGTTGCGAACGAGCTGTCTTTTCTGTCGTAAGTGACCTTCGAGGCACGCACGCCGAAGCCTTCTTCCAGAAAGTAAATGCCCATTCTGCCCTTATCCGAATAAATGCAGGGCGAACAGTGTACGTCGTTGCTTCTTAAATACCTTATCGCCGCCTTGCCGATAGAGCTGTCGGGAACGACGGTGAAATACGTTGAATCGATGCCGAGGTTCGAAAGCGAAGCGGCAACGTTTGCTTCCGCGCCGCCGTAGGTTACCTTGAACTCGTCGGTGGTGCGTATCTTTTCATAGTTGGGCGGGGAAAGTCTTAATAAAAGCTCCCCCAAGGTTATAAATTTAATTTGTTCAGCCATAATTTTCTCCCTTGATTAGCTTCGGTGATATTATACCATTATTTTCCGCGTTTGTACATACGTTTTTAAAAAATTTTTTAATAAACCCGCCGCGAAATCGCCTTATATAATAATAAGGAATGGGGGAAAGGGCGCGCGGCGCGGACGGTTTGCACCGTCCGCGCCGCTTTTTTGCCGAGCGGCACACTACATATTGTGGTGGCAGGCATTGCCAACCACAATTTTAAAAAATTTGTCAAAAACTATTGTAATTTAAAAATTCATATGATATAATACGTATACCACATTTTAAACAACTTAATAAACGGCGGAGACTTAAAATACTTTAAGCAATTTTTTTCTGCAAAGAAATACACAAACTCAGGCGTTGTGTATCTCTTTACAATTTTATTTGCTTTGCGTTAAATTGTTCAAAGTATTGTACTGTTTTCGCTTTGTCTAATGTTGTTTAAGGTGTGGTAACCGTAAGAGATACTAAAAAGCAGGTGTGTCTCCTACGGAGCCACACTTTTTTTGTACGTAAAAGGAGTACAACGCCATGAAACAAAAAAATAAAACAAGGAATTTAATTACGGTAATACTAAGCGTATTATGCGCGGCGTTAATTGCGCTCGGCATAAGCTTTGCCTTGCCCAAAAACGGAGTAAAATCGGCAAAAGCCGCCGTTCCTACCGGGGAACTTTGGGACGGCAAAAACTTTGACGGAAACGCGCTTAATGATTTATTTGAGGTGCTTATAGGTAAACAAGGCGCGACTATCAAAGACGTTGAGAGCGCAGGACTTTTGAACGCTGCCAATTTTAGGACAAATAACGGCGGCACAGATATTGAAATTACGATTGCCGGTAAAAAGTGGACACCCGTTTATCTCTTTAATGCAGAAGCAAGCAGAATTGTAGATAATAACGTTAAAGATGGTGACGCTATTTTAACGTTGCTTATGACTGATAGTGATATTACGTCAAAGTGGGCTGCATTTGGCAGTACGGATTCCAGTAAAAGAACCCCGTGCAGTATGTACAGCACGAGCTATATTCGCGCAGAAGTTTTAAATGCCGGCGGCGGTTATGCTACTGGTACTGATGACGATTTTAGTAATCTACCGGTAAAAGTTACTAAAAAGGATACGGAAGGCGGAAATACCTTTGCAAAATTCACTTCCGAATCATGCGTCGGTAATCTTACTAAATATATAGTAAAACCGCAAAATATAGAATATCAGGCAACTGAAAATGCTTGTACTCTTTGGCAATACAACTCGACGCTTGCTAATGACGCTTATGAGGCAATAGCCCAAACAGATTGGAAAACCAACGGAAATTTTACGAATAATAATTATCAGGACAAAGTCGGTTACGCTGCTTGGAGTAACGATTATATTTGGCTGCCCAGTATGGCGGAGCTCGGCGACGGTTCAAAGGGAGCAGAGGGCGGTATTTGGAAAACCTCTCAAAATCAACGTTATTATAATAATAAAACAACCTATACTCGTAGTGCAGGCAGTAATAACGTTAATAATGTCTATGCCGTTAAAAATACTTATTTAGATACAGGTAATCCATCTGGTTGTTCATACTATGTTCGCCCTGCGTTTCACTTAAACCTTACTGAAGCAGCAGGAATAGTACTACCTCAAAGTGTGGAGGTAGAGTACAACGGCGTATCGCAAACACTTGCGGACGTATCGGCAGACCAGAAGAAATGGTTTAACAGCAATTGGTTAACCGTTACCCCTACTTCAACGATGAAGAACGCTGGGAGTTTTTCCTTTAATGGATTATTAACCGCACAGGCAATAGCTGACGGGCAAAAATTCTGCAGTAAACCCGACACTTCTAAAGGTGAAACCGCTACTGTAAGATATATAGACTTTAAAATCAAAAAGAAGCCTTTGGATGCAACGCTGACCGAAAGTGACGGTGTTGTAACACTGACAGTGGACCCGAGCGGACTTTGCGGAACGGATAGCTTGCCAACCACAGCCATACAGTATACGAGTACGGACGGCAGAGGGTACAACAGCACGACCGCGCCCGCGCAAAAGGGAGAATTCAAAGCCGAGCCGGTTATAACAAGTGCGAATAGTAACTATTCGTTGAACTGTCAACCTGAAAGTAAAACTTTTACTATAAACGCAATCAAGGTGGATTTGCCCGCATTGCCGCCCACGGCAGTTCCCGAGTACGACGGAACTTCACAGACGATTGCTCTTTCAAACTATACGCATAACGGCAAGGGAGTAAACATATTCTCCGTTTCGGGTAAAACGGCAAGCGGCAAAAACATAGCAACCGCGCCCACGTTTAACACTGCAACGGGCGAAGTCACCTTCAAGGACGCAGGTACTTATACTGTAACGTTTACGTTAGAGGACACGGTAAACTGCGAGTGGAGAAACGGCGGCGGTAACGGGCAAAAGCCTATAAACTTCACGGTAAAGCCCAAACAGTTAACAGTTGCCGTAACCAACGACAACGGCGATTTATGGAACTGGGGTATAGGTACTGCGGTCAATGCAACGGTAACCGTATCGGATATAATTTCGGGCGACAACGTTACGCTTACGACCTCGTATGCAACTTCAACGGGTATCAGCGTTCCAAGCTCAGGAACGGCGAACGGCGGCGCAACGAGCGTCAGCGATACTTTGAATTTACCTGCAAACTTAGTGCAGGATACGTATACTCTCAATGCGGAAATAGATAACGAAAACTACTCGATAGCGGACGGACTTGTCGCGGCTTCTATGCCATTGAACTTCACGATAGGCGCGGTGGTGTTCGACCCCGACGCGTTCACTTGGACTTACGCGGAAAACGGCACGGGTACTAACGCAATAAAGGATGGCGACAACTTCCTTAAATATCAGTTGGATGCTGCGGGCAACCCCTACGAATATAAGCTGTCAATAAACCTCGGCAAGTTTGTAAGCGTGTTCCAGACCTTGACGGATACGGATTACACCGACCATAAGCAAACGAACGCAGGCACTTACACGACCACCGTAAGGCTTAAGATACGCAACTCGGACTACTCGTTCGACCTTACGAAAACGTACACGAACGCTACGGTAATATCCACGACCGAGGCGGACGTAGTTATCCACTGGACGGTAGAGAAGGGCGACTTTGTAGACCTTGACAAGCTGCCGTGGGTATACCGCGACGGAACGAGCGGCTCGTGGGTGGATTACACCGACGCGCGTCCGCCCGAGTACAGCGGTAAAACCATAACCGTAAGATTGAAAGGCGACGTAAACGGAACGCTTCACGGTTTGAAACCTGCGTACGGCGCGCACGACGCGGAAAAGGATATTAATTCCTATGCTTTAACTGTTAAGTTCTCCGTGACAGATACGCAGAACTTTAACGTACCCGCGGACATTACCTTTAATTGGAAAATCACTAAGAAGATAATAAACGTGCAGTGGGAGCCTGACGTTGCGATAACCTACAACGGCACACAGCACCCCGAGTGGCAGGGCAACGAGTACTACGCAACTCAGCTTCGCTACGATAAGCCCGAGTATGCCGACAAGGTAGAGTATATTTACAGCTGCACTTTGCCCGACGGTTCGACTTATACGGGCAGGGGCGACGAGGCGCTTGCGTATATAACCGAGCAGGCTTTGGCGGCTTCTCAGAAAATAGTCGTTGAAGTCGAAGTAGAGCTTAAAAGCGACGCAACCACGCAAAATTCTTACGATATCGTAGATACGACGGGCGGCGATTTTAAAACGACGTTCGTTGTCGGCGACAGCAAGATAGTTGCAAAAGTCGAGCTTACGACAAGCGGCGAGTACAGCGATTTCAATTATAATTTAACCGTCACGGGCGAGGATATGGATTCGGGCAAGTATACGGTAACCGTGTACAAGGGCACGAACATTTCCGACCCCGCCGACCCCGCGAACACGTTAATAACGAACTTCGACCCTAAGACTGCGGATGCAGGCAAGTACTTCGTTGTGGTTGAGCTTACGGGCGACTGGGGTGACGAGTACAGGCTTTCGGGCAAGATTAAGACCTTCGAGATTTTACCCAAGAGCGTAGATTTGCCCACGTTGAACGACGTAATATTCACCGGCGGTAATATTGACCTTATAAATTATATGTCGGGCTTCGACGCGAACTTAATGGAGTTCGTAGCGGGCGGCGACTATGAGGGACTTAGAAACGTCAGCGAGCACGGGTATACGGTTCAGATAAGAATAACCAACCCGAACTATCGCTGGAACTACGACGGAAGCAGCAAAGTCGTTACAGGTTACAGCGTAAGCGATTACGAAATAAATAAGTTCGACGATACCACCGCAACCTATAACTGGAATATCGCGCCGCTTGTAATAGACGCAAGCAAAGCATGGAACAAGGGTAAGAACGGCGCAACGCTGAACTTACCGCAGAACGTAAAAGACCTTATTTCGGCGGGAACGCTGGAGTTAGGCTATAAGTATTACGATACCGAAGGTAACTTCATTGAAAACCCTGAAATAAAAGGAAATAAACAATTCAAAGTTGAAGCAGTATTCGGCGGCGAAGACGCAGAAAGGAACGTACAGTTTAAAACGGGCGATACCACGATAGGTAACACCAGCCCTGCGATTAATTACACCGTACCCCAGAGCGGCGCGGCGGCGTTCTTCGGAAATGCGTTAAGCTTCTTAAAGAATAACTGGTGGTGGCTTTTGATAGCCTTGGCAGTTCTTATATTCCTCATTATCCTTATCGTAGTACTCGTTAAGAGGAGAAAGAATAAGGAAGAGCGCGAAGAGAAGAAGCGCCAGAAAGAGGAAGAAAAGGAACGCAGGGAAGAAGAGAAACGCCGCAAGGAAGAGGAGCGCGAGGAAGAAAAGCGCCGCAGAGAGGAAGAGCGCGAAGCCGAGAGAGAAAGGCAGAAGCACGAGCTTGAGCTTGCGAAAGCTAAGCAGGAAGCCGAGCTTGCGAAGATGAAAGCCGAAGCGGCGGCAGCGGCGGGAATAGGCGCAGCAGGTATGGCAATGGCGGCACAGCCTCAGCAACAGGCGGTAGCACAACCCGCACAGGCACCTGTACAGCAGGTTATCGATAACACGAATAACGAGCTGTTAAAGGAAATGCGCGAGCAGATGGCGGAACTTCGTGCGGAGAACAGAGCACTGCAACAGCAGAAGCAACAGCCTGCACCTCAGCCTCAGCCCCAGTACGTTCAGCAACCTGTAACCGACCCGAATGCACTTGCAAGGATAGAAGCCGAGCTTGCTGCAATGAGGGCGGAGAACAGAGCAAACCAGCATAATAACAATACAATGCCCATGGCTCAACCTATGATGATGCCTCAGCAAATGCCTATGATGCAGATGCCTATGCAAATGCCGATGATGCA
>CAMWPZ010000053.1 GCA_947176305.1 uncultured Clostridia bacterium | reverse complement strand
GCGGGTCCGACAGGAAGATAGACCTTTCTGAGGAAGAACGCGCAATAGTTTTAGACGAGCTGAACATCAAATCTTTCGACTTTGCGGACGACGCGGAAAAGTATATAAGCTACAAATTAAAGCCGCAGCTTAAAACGCTCGGCCCCAAGTACGGCAAAAAGCTCGGCGCGATTTCAGCGTTCCTTGCAAGCTGTAACGCTAAGGAAGTTGTCAACGCTGTCAAGAACGGCGGCTCTTACGAAATCGCGGGCGAGGACGTTGTTTTAAAAGCCGAGGACTTGCAGATTTTTACCGAAAGCGCAAACGGCTACGTTGCCGCAGAGGATAAGGGAATTACCGTCGCACTCGACACGGCTTTGACCGAGGAGCTTATATTCGAGGGTATAGAACGCGAAATAGTTTCCAAAATTCAGAATATGCGAAAGGACGCGGGTTTCGAGGTTACGGACAGAATTTTCGTGTACTACACCGCAGAGGGCAAGGCGCAAAAAGTGCTTGAAAAGGGCGCTTTCGCATCCGACGTTCTCGCCGAAAAAATTTCACAAGGCACGGCGGACGGTTACACAAAAGAACAAAATATAAACGGCGAAAAGGTTATATTAACTCTTATCAGAAAGTAACGGAGGGTAGTTTATGAACGAAGAATTTTTCGATTGGCTTGACGGTGAAATTTTATGCTCGGATAACGGCACGGTTGCGTTCAGCGTAACGGTCTATAAGCTTAAAAAGGGCTTTGCCGCAGGACTTATAGGCGCGGCGTCGTTTGATTACGAGGACGACGATTGGGTGCGCGACGTTCTGTATTCCAGCCGCGATGACGGCGACGTATTCAAGTTCACCGCCGAAAACAGCAAAAAGGCGCTGGAATTCGTGCGCACGGAGTTGAAGGAATATTTAATGCGCGGCAAACGCGCAAAGCAGCTTAAATCGAGCCGCGCAGTCGCTTGCAGTCTTTACGGCGGCGACTTGCATCTTTTGTACAGGCGCTGATTAAGTCATTAAATAAATTTACCGCTCATAGATTTATTCTATATTAAAATGTAAGTTTGCTCCCATTGCCATTCTAACGTAGTGAAGAATATTAATTATAACTATAAACTACCAATATAATAACAGCGTTCGATATGGATATACTGCCGCAGGACGCTGTTTAAAAATCGAAGACTTTGTGTGACTATTTTGGAAATGTAAATATTTATTGACAAGAAATTTTATTTCAGATATAATTTTAGCGCTCTTATAGTGTTTTGTTGTAAAATTAATTATTAAGGTAAAATTATGTATGGAATTTATACTGGTGCGATTTTGGGTGATGCTACTTCACAGTTTGAATTGGGTAAAAGCTTAATTCATAAAAACAAGAGGATAGCGTTGTTTTGGTTTGAAAAATCAGCTAAAAATGGCAATGATGATGCACTGTGTGCTGTTGCATTATGTAGTTTCTATGGTGTAGGCACTTTATTAAATAAAAGAAAGGCTTTACAATTATGGGCGGAAGCAAATATTCGTGGAAATAAAATTGCACACTATGCATTAAAAAGATTTTTTGATATTGGTAAATAAAATTTATGGATGAAATGGATAATAAACTAGAAATTTTAATAAAAAAAGCGAAAAATGGCGGAGCAGCAGAACAAATTGCTTTGGCTGATTATTATTTTAGAAATTCATCGTCCGATACAGAGAGGCGTGAAAAAGCGTTTTTCTGATATACAAAAGCAGCAGAGAATGGTGGCGCAGTTGAATGGTGTATTTTGGCTGAACATTATTTGTATCACGCAATGACTAATTTTTTGAGATTTAAAGATGATGATAAAGCGATAAATTGGTATAAAAAAGCTGCAGCGCAAGGATATGCAAAGGCTATGTACGGTGTAGGAGAGTGCTATGCTTTGGGGAAAGGAGTTAAGAAAGATGAGGATGAAGCTTTTAAGTGGTACAAAAAATCAGCGAAACAAGGTTATGCTGAGGGTCAATGTAAAGTAGCACTACACTATAATGGTGCTGGTAACAAGGAAGAAGCATTTTATTGGTTTAAAAAGGCGGCGGAGCAGGGAGATGAGTTTTCTCAATACAAATTGGGCTGTGCCTATCGCGGTGGGAAAGTTGTAGAGAAGTACATTACTGAAGCTGTTGTTTGGTGGCAAAAGGCAGTAGCGCAAGGCTTTGATTACGCAAAATACGAATTAGCGGAATGCTATTTTAACGGTAATGGAGTAGCACTGGATAAAGAAAAGGCAATTGCTTTATATAAAGATTGTATTGATGATAATGCAAAATTTAAACTTGCCGAATGTTATCTGAAAGGTGACGGAGTTAAAAAAGATGTTACCAAGGCAATAAGTTTGTTAGAGGAAATTGCTGAATATCATGAAAAAGCTTCAACAAGGCTAGTGGAAATCTAGTGGAAAGGTGAAGAAGTTCCGCAAGATATTGACAAAGTAATTACTTTGTTTCAAACAATGGCTGAGCATAATTATGTAACTGGACTTTATGGTTTAGGCATATGTTATGCAAGGGGTAATTATTTTAATAGGGATATAGATAAATCAATAAATTTAATAACTAAAGCTGCTGAATATGGATATATTGAGGCTCAATGGTATATTGGAGTTTATTATATATCTATTGGTTCGCAACAAAATTCAAAGGATTCTTATTTAAATTACGAATACGGTGTTGCTTGGTTGAAAAGAGCCGCAAAAGGTGGAAGCCAGTCTGCAATAGAAATTCTTAAAAAAATAGGATATACAATATAATTATTTTACCGAAATAACGCTTAGATATATAATTTTTTGTTTGTATAATTAATTTTAGTGTTGTGTTTGAATAATTTTGAGTTGTTCTTTAACTTATATTTTGGAGGCACTATATGGCAAAAAGACCGATTGATTATATAAATATTAAAGAAGATATGCCTACTGTATCAATATCAATAGATAGGCTCAAATATAAATTGAGTAGGTGTAGGTTGAACAAAATCAGATGTCTGTACATTATTCACGGCTATGGTAGTACAGGGAAAGGCGGTGCAATCTGCACCAATGTACGTAAATGGCTTAACGCACAGTTAAGAAACGGAAAAATAAAAACTGTTGTGTTTGGTGAAGATTTTAACATCGTAAATGAAGCGGCGAGAAATCTTTACGAAAAATATGCAGGGCTTGATGAGTTGCTGCGTACTTGTAATAACGGCGTAACGGTAATCGAGCTTTAATATAAAATCTAAGCGTTAAACGGGGGCGGGTTATAATACCCGCTTTTTTTTGTGATAAAATTCGACATTAAATAAATTTACCGCTCATAGATTTATTCTATGGGCGGTTTTTTATTTAAGCGGAAAAATAAAAGGGAACAAGCTTTAAGCGGCATATATGCGTTAAAGCAAGGCGAGTGCGGAAAAATTACCAAAATCGACGTTACAGGCAACGCGGCGGTAAGGTTAAGTTCTTTGGGAATTACCGTCGGCAAAAAGATTACCGTGTTGAGCTTTTCGCTGTTTAAATCGAGCGTTTTAATCGGCTGCGGCGCGGTGCGCTTGGGGCTTAGAAAATCGCTTGCAACCAAAATAGAGGTGGAAAAATGCGTCGGTTAGAGTTGGTGTTCCAGAAAGCTAAAAAGCACAAAACAGAGAAGCAAGCTTCGGCAAGCAAACGCGTGGTTCTGGCGGGCAATCCCAACGCGGGCAAGACCACGCTTTTTAACGCGCTCACGCACAGCAGTCTCAGAACGGGCAACTTTCACGGCGTGACGACTTCCGCCGCCGAGAAAACGCAAAACGGCGTGACCTACGTCGACGCGCCCGGTCTGTATGCGCTAAGCGCGTATTCTATGGAAGAGGTCTGCGCCGCGGACGAGATAAAGTCCGCCGATTTAATAATCGACGTTGCGGACGCGCTCACGCTTGAAAACAGCCTGAATTTAACGCGCAGACTGATAGACACGGGTAAGCCCGTAATTTTGTATATCACCAAATTAAATCAACTTAAAAAGCGCGGCGGCAAGCTCGATACCCAAGCGCTTTCAAAAAGCCTCGGCATACCCGTTTTAACCTGTCCGCCAAAACAGCTTAAAAAAAGCATAGAGCAGGGCGCGTACGTAGTCGCCACCAAAACAAACACGATGCAAACGCTTTCCTTATCTTCCGCGTACTCGGCGGGCAGGGAAGGGCTTTCGCGTGCGGATAAGCTTTTCTATAACCGCTATTTTGCGCTGTTTTTCTTCGTATGCTCGATTGCGCTGATGTTCTTTATTGCATTTCACCCGATAATGATAGGCGCGATTTTAAAGGACTTAACCGAAAAGCTTATCTGCGAAACACTTGCAAACGCAATAACCTCACATATGCGCAACGAAGCGGTAATCTCTCTTATATCCGAAGGAATTTTGGGCGGTGCGGGCGGCGTGCTGTCGTTCATACCTCAGCTTGCCGTGCTGTACCTGTTTTTAACTATGCTTGACGAAAGCGGAATAACCTCCGCGCTCGCGTTCGCAACCGACGGACTTTTTGAAAAGGTAAACCTTTCGGGCAGAGCGGCTTTCTCGCTCGTGTCGGGCTTCGGCTGTACCGCGGCGGCAATTCTCACCACGCGCGGCTATTCCACGCAGAGCGCGCAAAAGCGCACGATAGCCGTTTTGCCGTATATACCCTGCGGCGCAAAGTTGCCCGTATTTTTAACCTTTTTAGCGCCCCTTTTTGAAAACCCGTTCCCCGTAATAACCTGCTTTTATTTCGCAGGGCTTTTCATCTCGCTTTTGTTTTCGCTTTTGTTAAAGGGCAAGGGCGAGGGTATGCTTTCCGAGGTTACGCCCGTAATCCTGCCGCAATTCAAAGCCGTCGGCAAAAAGTTGTGTTTTTACATAAAAGGGTTTATAATAAAGGTGTCGGGCATAATCGTTATATTCTGCGTGATAAGCTGGCTTTTATCGCACTTCTCGTTCACCTTCAATTACGTGGAAGCCGACCAAAGTATGCTTGCTTCGATCAGCAGAATATTAACTCCGCTTTTCAAGCCCGCGGGCATATCCGACTGGCGCATAGCCTACGCGGCGCTTTGCGGCTTCATCGCAAAGGAAAACGTCGCCGCAACGGTTGCTATGCTTCTGCCTATGGGCGCGGGGCTTGACCTTGCTTCCGCGCTTGCAATAAGCACGTTTATTCTACTTTGCCCCGCGTGCGTTTCCGCGCTTTCCGCGTCGGTAAAGGAAGCGGGGGTTAAATTCACTTTGAAGTGCTTTATTGCCCAAACGGCAATCGCGTTTTTGGGCGCGTACGCCGTACACCTTATATTCAGCATATTATGAAAACTTTTACCGCAACGCAAAACCAAAGCTTAAAGGACTTTACCGACTGCACTTATCCGCAAGGCGGTTTTTGCTTTGCGCAGCTTTTGAAGAACAAGGATATCAAAGTCAACGGCGCGCGCGTTTCCAAAAATATTGCGCTTAATGCGGGCGACGAGGTTGTCTATTACACCACCCCCAAGCAGGAAGGCAAAAAGAGCCATGAAGCCGTTTTCGAGGACGAAAATATCTATATCGCGGACAAGCTTTCGGGCGTGAACACCGAAGGGCTTTTTTGCGAACTTAAAGAAAAAGGCGAATTTTACGCCGTGCACAGGCTTGACAGGAACACGCAGGGGCTGATAGTTTTCGCAAAGAATAAAAGTGCGGAAGCCGAGCTTTTATCCGCGTTTAAACAGCGGCGCGTCAATAAAACATATATAGCACTCTGTAAAAACGGCTTCAAGGAAACGGGCGCAACGTTGACCGCGTATTTAAAAAAGGACGAAAAAGCTTCCGCGGTAAAGGTTTACGATAAGGAAGTTTTGGGCAGCGTAAAAATTATCACCGAGTACGAGGTGACGGAAAACCGCGGCGATATTGCTTTGGTTAAAGTTACCCTGCACACGGGCAGAACGCACCAGATACGCGCACACCTTGCGCATATCGGCTGTCCTGTTTTGGGCGACGAAAAGTACGGCGACGAAGTGCTGAATAAAAAGTACGGCTTAAAGCGGCAGTGCTTAATTTCGAAAACTCTTACCTTTTGCCTTGACGGCAATTTAAGCTATTTAAACGGCAAAAGTTTTACAAGCCGTTTCGAATTATAAAAAATACCTTTTAAGCGTTTTTTTACGCACTTAAAAGGTTATAAAATATTTAGAAATTAAAATAATTTACGGCGCGCGCAAAAATCGCACTTTTTGCAAGCGCACCCCATTTGTGCATACTTGCACCTCGGCAGGGTGAAGCGCCGCAATTATATAATAGTTTGCCCTTAAATATTGCGGCGCGAGGGGCGGCGCCCTTATAAATCACGGAATTTATTGCGCGCAGAATAGCGCAAGAAATTCGTGAGAAGGAGTACTTTATGCAACAGGTTAAACTCGTTCAGGCGGGCGATAAACTTACATTTTCGCTTTCGGGCGAAATAGACTCGGCGACGAGCGAAAATTTTTACGCGCAGGTCAAGGCGGCGTACTTACACGATAAAAAGGACGTGGTTTTCGACTGCGCCGCGCTGACCTTTATCGACAGCACTATGCTCGGCACGTTCGTTAAAATTTTAAAGGAAGTAAAGGCGGATGGTAACAATATGCGCCTTATCAACGTACAGCCGAGAATAAGAAAATTATTCGAAATCTGCGCGCTCGATACCATTATGGAGATTGAAAGATGAGACAGTTCACGGTTGAATTTCACTTGTGCGACAGCGAGTATATGACTGCGCTTCGCCTTGTTTCGGGCGCGGTCTGTTCCGCCGCCGATACCGATATCGACGCGCTTGAAGACTTCAAGGTCTGCGTAACCGAAAGCGCGCTCATCTTAAAGAACTGCGGCTTCGAAAAGGTACGCGCAGAGTTCCAGACTGCAAGCGGCGTTTCGTGTACGCTTACGGGGCTGGGCGGCATACCTAAGGCGGGAGAGAACGAGCTTTCCCTCTCGCTTATCCGCGCACTCGTTTCGGGCTGCGGCATTAAAAGCGAAGGCGGTATTATAAGCAAGGTCACCCTTAAAATATGATTGACGCAAAAGAGGCAAACGGGCTGTTCCTCGAATACCGCCGCACGGGCGATATAAATATAAGGAACAAGCTCGTCGAAAACTATTTTTACATAGCCGAAATTCTCGCCAAAAAGTTTGCCGGCAGGGGAGTGGAGTACGACGATTTATTGCAGGTTGCGTCGGAAGGGCTTATATCGGGGGTTGAAAAATTCAACCCCGATTTAGGCGTACAGTTCACAACCTACATTATCCCCACGGTCACGGGTATGATTAAAAACTACTTCCGCGACTATTCCCGCGCCGTGCGCCTGCCGCGCAGAATTTATACGCTTGCGGTAAAGGTCAGGGCGGAGGTGAACGAGTACTTCAAGGAATACGGCACAAAACCCACCGTGAAACAGCTTTCGCAAAAGCTCGGTATAAGCGAGGAGCAGATAATGGAAGCCCTCGAATACCGCGCGCCCGTAAGCTTGGATTCCACAGTAAAATCGGAGGACGGCGAGGGGCTTTTGTACGACGTTATCCCCGACGAGAGCAACGGCTTTGAAAAATTCGAGGACACCGAATCTTTAAGGGCCGAGATAAAGAAGTTGGACGCTACCGAACAGAAGGTGGTAAAGCTGAGATTTGTAGAAGGCAAGTCGCAGGCGGAAGTGGGCAAAATTTTAGGCGTAAGCCAGATGTTCGTTTCCCGCGCGGAAAGAAAGATAGTCGAAAAGTTAAAGGACGCGCTGCTTTAATGGTAAATTTCAAGGTTGACAATTTAATCAATATGCACGACGAGCTGAAAGCCTTTTGCGACTTTCTGCGCCTTTCGGGTGTTTGCGACGACGATATTTTCGCAAGCAAACTTATCTCGTGCGAGCTGTTGACTAACGTTATCCGCCACGGCGGCGACGAAGCGGAGTTCACGGGTACGCTCATTTCGGACGGAATACAAATCACCGTCACGGCTGACAGCCTTAAAGGGGTGGATATCCGCGGTGAAATGCCCGACGTCTTTTCGGAAAGCGGCAGGGGCTTTTACATCGTCAAAAATATGTGCCGCGGCGAAATAGAACGCGGTCCGCACGGCGAAATAAAGGTATTTTTAAAACGTCAGTAAATTTAATAAAATAAAAGGCTTCGGCAAATTGCCGAAGCCTTTTTAAATTTGGTTTTTAGCGAAGCATATTAAGTTCTTTGTACATCTTGTTTAAAAGTCCGTCGGAAACTATGCTTCTCATTCGGCCGAGGTAAATGAACACCGCGGAGAAGAACTTCTTGTTGTCGCCGCCTATAACGTAGTCGGGAACTTTTCCTATATCGCCCCTGCTCTTTTCAATGAATATCATTGAGAACTCTATCTTTTCGTTGTTATTGAGCTTGCGCATAAACTCGTCGGTGGGACCTTGGTAAACGGTGTTCAGCCTGTAAATCTGGTCGACGGGCTTGCTTTCGGGAACATTGGGCGTATACGGCTGATATGCGTTATACACGGGCGGTTCCTTGCGCGCAGGCTCGGGTGCAGGCGCGGGCTCGGGTTGAACGGGCTTATATTCCTGCACGGTGTTGAAGTAATCCTGAACGGGTCTGTACTTTTTAACAGGCTCTTCATACTCGGGCTCTGCGGGCTTCGCAGGTTTAGCGGGCTTTGCAGGCTTGTACTCCTGTACGGGGTTGTACTGGGGAGTAGGCTCGTACTCAGCCACAGGCTCGTAATCGTTGTTATCTTCCGTTTGCTCGGGCGCCGAATAGGTCGCGGGAGTGTAGGGGTAAGGGCTTGCGTTGTAGTTGTCCGAATAGTAGGGGTCAACGTAGGTGGGTGCAGGCTTCTCGTTTTCCTGCGGCTCGTAAGGTTTGGTTTCGAACGCAGGCTCTTCCGCAAGCGCGGGGCTGTCGGCAAGCACGGGCTCGTCCGCAAGTACGGGTGCGCCGTCGTTGAAGTAATCCTGCACGGGCTTCTTTTCTTCAACGGTGTCCTTAACCTTCCTGTACGCAAGCACAAGTCTTACAATGCTTATAATAAGCTGAATTGCAACTAAGATAAGAATTGCACACAGGAACAAGCCCTGTTCCGTTTTGCAGATTGCAAGCGTTATGAACAGTGCGACTACCGCCGCAATTTCAACGCCGTATCTTACTACGTTGAATATAAGTCCCTTGCGCTTTCCGTTCGACGCAAGCGAGATAATATCGATAAAGTAGTTGATAAGCACGCACAGCGCAACTATCAGAGCAAGGCACAAAAGCGCTTTGTTCTTCGCGTCGGGCATTACGCTCAATACGTCCTTGAAGGGAGCTTCGAAGAACAGTACGAGGTACGCCGCACCGGTAGAGGTTTCTTCGCCGCTGCCGAAAAGCGCGGGCGAGCATTTAAGCTTGTTTGCAACCTTTACCCAGAACTGACCGACTTTGCCCGTGCCTACGATATAGAACAGCGAGAGGAAAGCCGCCGCACCCAAGAGGAATAATATAAGCTTGACCGCACCGACCTTGCCCTTGTTTGCACAGCACTGAATTGCGAGCATCAGGACCGCGCCGCAGATAGCGATGACCATATTCCAGCTGGGTTTGATTTCGGGGTAATATTCCAGCGCGATAATCAAATATAATGAAAGTACGAGGGCTGCCGCAATCTCTATAACGTACGCGCAGATAGCGCCCGTTCTGCCTTCCTTTTTGAAGGTCAGGCCGATAGGTATAAACATTATGAGCGCAAGGAAGGTAATGAACGCGTAAAGCATTACGGTGAACGCCATAAAATCGAATTCCTTGCCCTTGCCCATAAACAGAATGGGGTAGGCGAAAGTGAATTCTTTACCTAAGTCGGTAGGCGCCTTTTTCGCAAGGCTTAAAAACACGTTGGGAAGCTGAAGCGCAAGAATTCCCTTTCCGTCGAAAAGCGGCAGGAAGAATCCTAAAAGCAGGCATAAAACCGCCACGGAATAGGTGACGATTACTATGAGCTTTTTGGTTTTGTTATCCGAAATTCCCATATGAACTTTTTTCTCCGTTAAATTTAGTAAATTTTATGCTTTAACCCCGCATATTAATGGGGCAATTTAAGCGATAGCTTAATTAATTGTAATACAATTTGTAGTTTATGTCAAGAATAATATTGAAAATTTTGTTATAATAAGGAATATTTGGGCGTGCGCGCGCCCGTATTTTATGTTTTTATTTTACTTCTTCCGCAGTTAAATATACTCCCGAAAAGCCGCGGCTTTTCAATTAATTTTTATCACGGCTTGAAAAGGTATTGCAAATTGCTTTTAAAAGCGTTATAATCTCACTTAAAGGAGGGAAAAAATATGAGTGCGAAAGACACGGTAAACGGCGTAAAACACGGCAAAAATCCGCCTGAAAATATTTCCCTCGGCGACGTTTTATCCTCGCTTCCCAAGGACAAGAGAGAGCAGTTGACTTCGGGGTACGACTTAAAAAATTTAGCAAAAATTTTCGAGGATAGGGACGTTATGAAAGCCGTTGACGGCTTCCTTGAAAACGGCATGAATATATCCCTCACGGCGCGCAAGCTGTACATGCACAGAAACACTTTGATTTACAGATTAAACAAGGTGCACGCGCTTACGGGGCTGGATTTAAAAAACTTCGATATGGCGCTGACTTTTAAAATTCTTCGCGCCCTTTACGAACTGAAATGAGGTAGAAATTTGAAGACAAAAGTTATACAGAATATCATCGCGGTAATACTCGTTTTAATGATAGCTGGCGGCGCGTTTGCCGCAGGCTTTTATACGCGCAAATGCTCGCAGGACAAATCGCTTTCTTCCCTTGAGTGGGCGCTTGAAACGATAGAAAAATATTACTATTTCGGCGGCGTTGAGGACGGCTTCGGCGGCGCGGCGATAAGCGGCATTGCGGACGAATATCTTGACAGGTATTCCGAGTACTACACCAAGGAAGAATACGAAGCGCTTTATAAAAGCAACACGGGCGCAAAGAGCGGAATAGGTATAGCCTTCTCGTATGTTGAGGACGGCTATGCGGACAGAAGCGGAATTTATATTGCAACGGTAATGGGCAATTCCCCCGCGTACTATTCGGGACTTCGCGCAGGCGAATTCTTAACCGAGGGCATCATCGGCACCAAGCGCGTAACGTTCAAGGACGCGGACGATTTTGCAAATCTGATAGACGGTGCGAGGGACGGTGAAAGTATAACCTTAATGAACGAATACGGCGAAAGCTTCACCGTTGCAAAGGCGGAGTACACGGCAAGCTACACCTACCTTGCCACGCGCGACACCGCGTGGGTATTCAAGGACGCGGCGTACGGCGGACTTGCAATGTACGAAGAACCGTCGGAAAGCATTGACTATCTTCCCGAGGGTACGGCGTATATTTATTTGTCGCAGTTTTTCGGAACGGCTCCGCAGGAGTTTTTCCGCTTGGTACAAAAATTCAACGCTATGCACTGCACGCACCTGATTTTAGACTTGCGCTCGGACGGAGGCGGATACGTCAACGTAATGCAGGAAATTGCGGGCGCGTTCGCGGACGGCGAGGAAAAGCTTGCAATGGTTTCGCGCGACAAGAGAGGCGACAGCGAAAACTTCTACTGCTCGAAGGTGACCGACGCGGATAAACGGATTTCCAAAGACGTAAAAGTCAGCGTGCTTGCAAACTCGGGCACGGCAAGCGCCTCGGAAGCGCTGATAGGCGCAATGTACTGCTACGGCGCATTGAAGTACGAGGATATTTATTTGTCCGACTATTCCGACAATTATCTCGGCTGGCTTAAAAAGTACGGCGGCGAAACAAAGACCTGCCAAACCTACGGCAAGGGAATTATGCAGTCGACCTTTGTAAACTATTCCACGGGCGAAGCGCTGAAGCTGACCACCGCGAAGATTTTCTGGCCCGACGGTAAGACGACTATACATGACAGGGGAGTAACGAAGGACGACGGTTGCAAGACTGTTAAAACCGACTGCGAGTTTACTTTAAGGTATAAGGAAACCAACGGCAAAATGCAACGGCTCAACGGCGACAAGGAACTGTTAGCC
>CAMWPZ010000052.1 GCA_947176305.1 uncultured Clostridia bacterium | reverse complement strand
GCTTAATAAAGCCGCGCGCCCCTAATTTTATTTATTTCTGTAAAAAGCTTCTGCCGAATACGTCTGGGTCAATGCGCTTGTCGAGTACGCACTTTACGGCAAGCACGCCGAGTTCAACCGCGTCGTCAACGCTGTCGGAAAGCTTTTTAAAATCGTACGCGCATTTATAGTTCTGCTTCTTCCTGCGGTACAAAAATCGTGTGTAGGTGAAGTGCCGCTTTAAGCACCGTTCGACGCCCGTAACTGTTATGCTCGGCTCGACGAACTTCGCGGTGTCGTAAACGGCGTAGGTGCAGGCAAGCACTTTTTCCTTCGGAATTATCTGCCTGCGCAAACCGAACTTGCGGCTTATATAAAGCCCCAAATCGTTTTCGAATTTCATATGCGCCATAGGCGAACGTTTGGTCCGTTCGTAGGCGTAAATTTCGGGGTGAAGGGTGCAGTCCAAAGCGTAGTGGGTTGCAAAGCCCGCAACAAAAGAGGGGTTGCCGTGAATAAGCTTTTCAAACAGGTCAACCGTATTCATCGCGTGCATAGTCCGCCCGAGGTTGGTTTTGGTGGGCTTCACGTTATAGGCAAAAAATACGTCGCCGCCCTGCGCCCCCAAAAGGTACAAAGTCTTTGACGTAATTTTGCTTCTGTATTTGCTATCAAGTTTTTCGTAAATGATTTCGGCGCACACGCCGTGGGAAAAATAATCGGGCACGTTATAAGTTTGTCCGTTTTCCGTAAAAAAGATACTGCTGAATAAAACCCGAATATTCCCCGAACAAACCCGAAAGGTATTCGGCAATCTTTTTCCTATCCGAAAGCTCACCCTTCAGGTCCTCGCGGTAAACCTTTTCTATCCACGTATCGACGGGGAAGCTCGCGCACTTGTTATACCCGAACAGCGCCACGCAGTCGGCAACCTTCGGACCTATGCCCTTGTAGGTTAAAAGCTCCGCGCGCAGTTTTTCCGCGTCCAGATTGTCGAGGTGTGCAATTCCCTCGGCGGCAATTCTCGCGCCCGTTTCAGCAAGGAACACGTCGCGGTAGCCCGCGCCCGCCGTGTGGAAAAACTCGACTCCCGCGCCCGCAATTTCGGCGGCGGTGGGGAAAGGGAAGTACTTGCCGAACTCGCTTTCGTGCTCGCCGCAAATTCCCGAGCAGATTTTTTCGATAATGCCTTTTATGCGCGGTATGTTGTTGTTCTGCGAAATTATGAACGAGAAAATCATTTCCTCGCGGTTCTGGTTTAAAATTCTGAGCCCTTTGCAAATTTCCGCACTGCGCGAAAGCAGGGGGATATTGTAGGACTTTGCTTTTTCGACAATTTCCGCGTAGTCGCGCGACAGGTCGAAGTAGTTATAAAAATAATCGCTGTCACCGCTTTCAACCACGGTTTTGTTTCCGTCGGAATAGACGTAGCAAAGCTTGTCGGCGGAGTTCACGAGATACCCGTCCCTGTACGGCTTGAAGCGGAAAACCTGTCCGCACTCCAAGGTGTGTTGTGGGTTGAAATATTTTGCATCGTAATCGAATTTCATTTGTAAAGTCCTTTTCGTTTGAACTGCTTTCCATAAACAGAAATACAGCCATAAGCATGGCTGTATTTTATCATTTTTATATTGAGTTTGTCAAACTCCGAAGCTAAGCTCTATCTTGCCCGCGTCTACGTCGATATTAATTTTTTTATCGGTGTTGCCGCTCTGCGAAGATACGTTGCAGCTTCCCGCGTCGACCTTTGCCGAAATGGTATATTCTTCCTTTTCGCCCGTAAAGCCCGCTTTCACGTTTCCTGCGTCGATATTTATCAACGCGTCGTTGCAGTTTAACTTTTCGATATTCGCGCTGCCCGCATCTATCTTGCAGTTGAACGTGTTGCACATGGCGGAAGTTATCTTCACCGAGCCTGCGTCAATGTCGCATTTAAGCACGTTGCATACAACGCTTCCGCTCTTGAACGAGCCTGCATCTATATCCACAGTCACGTTGCCGTAGGTTTCTCCGTCAATGCAATCGGCGAGAGTGGCGGTGCCTGCGTCTACGTTAAAATACATATCGTAAGCAATGCCGTGCGGCAGTTTAATGATAGTATCGGGAACGTCGTACGAAAGCCAGAAACCTATATACCACTTGCGGTGAAGTCCGTCAAAGCTGACCTTGCCGTCTTTTTCCCTGACCTTGGTGTCAAAGTTTTTTGCCACGGGGTACTCGATAACTATTCTGTCGCCGTCGTAAAACTCCGTCTTGACCGAGCCCGTTCTCACCTTAATATCCAAAGCCGAATTTTCTTCCTGCGCGGTGAAGGTTTGCATTTCGAACTTTACCGTTCCTTTAAACTTCCAGTCGTTCAGTGCAAGCCCGATTAATAAAACCGCTATGCCTATGCCGATTATAATTCCGCCTGCAATAAGCCCTTTAACTACGCCTTTCATACGGCAACCCCCTTACCTGAAAATAACGATTTAACCCAAGCGAAGAATTTTTTGAACAGCGTCCACATCAAAGATACGATTTTTGTGAACAGCGGGAAGAGTACTATGCTCACTCCGAAAAGTATCGCGCCCAAACCTATTGAGCAAAGTCCTGAAGCGAAGTGTCCGCTTATCATCGCGCCTATACCGCCGCCGATGGTTGCAATGCCGCCTATAAGCAAGCCGAAGGGCGCAACGCACACGCTGATAGTAATTCCGACCATGGTCATAATAAGCCCGAACAGCGGCACACAGAAGATTATGCAAAGCAATACGAATATCCAAGTGTAGTCCTCACGCTTTTGCGACTGAGGCTGAGGATAGTTCTGGTTGTACTGTCCGTTATTATAATTATCGTTATACTGCGGCTGAGGGGGAGGAGGGGGATTGTGCTTTGCGTTCAGCCTTTCGCGCTTAGCCTCCTCGGCAAGCCGTTTTGCTTCCTCGCGGTTTTCGCGCTTGATTTCCCTCGCGCTCTTTTTGGTTTCCCCGAAGCTTTCCCTGCCGTACTTGTTATCCCTCGGTGTTTCGAAGTATTCCGTGTCGCTGCGCTCGGATAAAATTCTCTGCGCGGCGTCGTAGGGTGCGCCGAAGTCGTCTATAATCTCGCGTTCCGTAAATCCCGCGTCGCGCCTGTCTGCATACGCTTCCGCGTAGTAGTCCAAAACGCGCCGCCTTTCGCTTTCGGAAACGCATAAAAGGTTTGATTTTAATTCATCTCTCCATTCGTTGTAAGTCATATTCTGCCTCCGAATAACTTTTTGTAAATTCCGCCTATTTCAAGCAAATCGTTTCTGCCCGAAACAAGCTTCTTTAAGCCGAGGTTGGTAATTTTGTAATACCGCCTGAGCCTTCCGTTGTGTTCCGCCGTGCGCGTGGTTAAAAAGCCGCCCGCCTCCAGCCTCTTTAAAATTGGGTAGAGCGTGCTTTCCGATATTTCTATTATGCCCTGCAAATCGCTGATTATTTTATAGCCGTAGCTTTCGCCGCCGGCAATAGCGTGCAGAACGCACACGTCGAGTATGCCTTTTTTGAGTTGAATATCCATAAAAATACTCCGCTTTGTCTAATACTATACATAACATAGTATAAATTGTCAAGTATTTTTATTAAATTTCTGCTGAAAATATTTTTATGGTTACGTTGGAAAAGAATATAAAGGGAGTGAAGGACGTTTTAACTTCACAGGATATCATAGTTTTCGAGTTCAATTCCTTAAGCGGAAAGAAGTTCGCGGCAATCTATGCCGACGGACTTGCGGACAAACAGCTTTTGGGCGAACTCGTGGTGAAACCCTTACGCGACGCGAAGGAGGATATTAAGCTTGACGACGTTAAGCTTCTTCTCGCCTCGCCCGAGGTCAAGGACGGCACAAAGATAAAGGACGCTATAAAGGAGGTGTCCGACGGTAACGCCGTTCTTTTCGTCGACGGGGAAAAGGATTTCTTTATAATAGGTTTGAAAAATCCTCCCGGCAGAACGCCTGCCGAGCCGCCCACGCAGATAGTTATAAAAGGTCCGCGCGAGGGCTTTACCGAGGATATAAAGACCAATCTGGGACTTGTAAGAAAGCGCGTTAAAAGCGAGAATATGCAGGTCAAAATGTTAAAGACGGGCAAACGCTCGGATACAGCCGTTGCAATGGTCTATATCGACGGCGTGTGCGAAAAGGGTCTGCCCGAAAAAATCGAAAAGCAGATTGCAAAGAACGAAATCGATTTAATTCCCGACTCGTCCTATATTTCGCAGTTCATTTCGAAAAAGCCGCGCTCGCTGTTCAAGCGCAACGGCACGACGGAAAAGCCCGACATCTTCTGCGCAAAAATCTGCGAGGGCAGGGTGGGACTAATTGTAGACGGTTCGCCCATAGCTTTAACAGTTCCTTATATGCTCGTCGAGGATATGCAGGCGGCGGAGGACTATTACGCGCTTTCATACCGCTCGACGGTACTAAGGATAATAAGGGTGATGTCGCTGATAGTGGGAATGCTTTTGCCCGCGCTGTATATTTCGGCACAGCTGTTTAAAATTCAGTTAATTCCCTTTCAGCTGTTATTAAAAATTGCAAGCTCTATTTCGGGTTTGCCGCTCTCGCCGAGCGTCGAAATGTTCTTCACGCTGTTCGTCTTGGAGGTATTGAACGAAGCCTCTATCCGAATGCCGAAGTACGTCGGCCTTGCGCTGTCGGTTGTCGGCGCGCTCGTTTTAGGCGATACGGCGGTCAAGGCGGGTATAATTTCCTCGCCCGCGATAATCATCATCGCGCTGTCGGCAATCTGTTTATACACCACGCCCGACCTCGTTGAAACGACCACAACGCTGAGGTGGATATTCTTAATTATCGCGGGCTCGATAGGACCCTTCGGAATAGTGGTGTTTATATGTTTCCTGATTTGCTACCTCGTTACCGAGCAGTCCTACGGCGTGCCGCTTATGTGCCCGTTCGCGCCGCTCGTGAAAAACGATTTGTACGACAGTATGGTCAAAGCCAACTCGTATACGCTTAAAAAACGCCCCGAATCGCTCAACGTCAGGGACAAAGTGAGGTTGAAACAAAAATGAAGCTATGCACAAGACAAATTTGTTTTATACTCTTGGCGTACACCGCGGTATCGAGAATGATACTTTACCCCACGCTTTTAAGCGCGGCTTGCGGCAGAGATTTGCTCTTTCCCGCCCTCATAGATTTTTTCGTGCAGGGCGTAATTATCTGGGCGGTTGCCTTCCTGTGTTCCAAAACGGATAAAACCTTGTTCGAACTTTTAGAAGGCGCGCTCGGCAATATAGTTGCGAGAATTGTCTACGGACTGTTTGCGGCGTTCTTCTTTTTAACGGCAATCATACCGCTGTTCGAGCAGAAGCTTTACGTCCACGCAATATTCTACGATACTATACCGTCGCTTCTCGTGTTCGTGCCGTTCTTTTTCTTTTCGGTCTACGCGGGAACGAAGGGCTTTAAGAATATCGGCAGAAGCGCGGACATCTGCCTGCCGGTATTCATACTTGCAATGCTGTTTATTTTCGTAATGGCTCTGGTTGAAGTCAAGTGGGATAATTTCCTGCCTATATTGAAAACACCGATTAAAAAGGTTTTCGGCGGCTCGCTGTCGACCTTGTATAGATTTTCCGAGCCTTGCTGGCTTTTAATGTTCATGGGACACTTCAAGTATAAGAAGTGGGACGCGGCTAAAATTACCCTTTCGTACGCGGGCGGCGCGGTGATAACGCTGTTTATGCTGTTCGTATTCTACGGAATTTACGGCGAGCTTGCAATGTCAAGGCAGTTTGCGATTTCCAAAATTTCGCTGTTCTTCCCCGCGATTGAATTGCTCGGAAGAATCGACCTGATAGCGCTGTATATCCTTGAAATTGCGATGCTGTTCGCGCTCGTTTTAAATATTCAGCTCACCGTGCACTGCGTAAAAAAGTGTACGGGCTACACCGATAAAAACGTAATTTCGTTTATAGTCAACGCGGCGCTTTTAATAATTTTAGTCGTGTGCGACAGCAAGTTCCACTCGATACACACGGTTTACGAAAAGTGGATGTGGATAGTGTTCGTGATATTCGCTAACGTTATGCCGCTGCTTGCGTGGGCGCTGCCGAGGAGGAAGAAAAGATGATAAAGCGCAGTGATAAACTCGTAAAAAAGCTTGCAATAGTCGTCTATTGGGCGATTATGATAATTTTGCTCGGACTGTTCTTTTCCAACGACTTCGGACTTGTTGACATCCGCAAAACCTCGATAATAGTTGCGGTGGGCGTGGACGTCGAGGACGGAGAAGTTCAGGTTACGGCACAGCTTGCCGTGCCTCAGCCCTCGGAAAACGGCGAAGGCATACAGTACACACAGGTGCAGGGCAGCGGCTTCACCGTTGCCGACGCACTCAACGAAATCAACGCAAAGACGGGTTATTATCCCAAGCTGTTGTTCTGTAAATTAATTCTGATAGGTGAGGATTGCCAGAAGGAAGAGCTTTTCAAAGTGTTAAGCTGTTTTTACAGGCGCAACTATTCCGAGCTGACCGCTCTCGTCGCAATGTGCGAGGGCAAGGCTTCGGATATGCTCGCAAAAACTGCTTCCTTGAAATCGGAAACTACCGAGGCGATAAGGCAGGTGCTTTCGGACGAACTTAAAAAGTCCGCAAATGTTTCCAGCGTAAATTTAAAGGACATTGCGGAATCGGGCTTCTCCGTAAGCAAAGCTTGCTATATGCCCTATATCGAAGCCAATAAGCAGGGCACTTCCGAAAGCGGAGGCGGCGACGCAATCGGCGGAGACAGTCAAAGCGGCGGCGGAAGTTCGGGAGGCTCGTCGGGCGAAAGCTCGGGCGGAGGCGGCGGACAAGGCGGCTCCGGCGGCAGTGGCGGAGGACAGAGCGGCGGTGGAAGCGGCTCGGGCGGCGACGAGCCGTTGGAGTTCACTGCGCGCAGAACGGCGATTTTTTCGGACGGAAAATTCAAGGGCATACTCGACGAAACGCAGTCCTTTGCGCTCGACATTTTGGTAAACGAAATCCGCCTTGCCGTGCTTCCCTTTAACTACGAGGATACCGATTATACCTTGGGGCTTAAAAACACCGACGGTGGCGTGAAGCTTAAAGTCAAGGACGGTAAGCCCACGCTTACGGTAAGCTTTAAAGCCAAGGCGCAGGTGCAGGGTGCAAAAGTTGATATAACGCCGAAGGAAGTTTCACAGGACGACGTAGTTCCGACCGAGGTTTTAAAGACTGCGGAAAAGGCGGTGGAAGAACGCTTTGAAAATCTTTTAAAGACTTGCCGCGAAACCGACTGCGACATTTTGGAAATTAAAAACCTTTTGCACAAATACAACTATAAGTATTACGACGCGTTCAAGGACGACATTTTAACGCGTATGGAAGTCAAGTACGAAATTGAAATAGAAAGCATGAATTAAAGCATTAAGCCGCCGCGGACGGATATTGTCTGCGGCGGCTTTTGTATGTAACTTAATCCTTTGCGCGTTCATATACAAATAAAAGAGTTTGCGTTTTTTTAGCCGCTGTGTTAAAATGCGGTTATGAGAATGCACAGGAAAAGCAACCTTGACGAACGGCTTTTACAATGCGCCGATATTTTAACCGTCAGCGATTTGTCGGATAAGAATATGAAGCGCGCGGCCGAGGTCAAGGAATATTTAGACTTAGAAAAAATATTTAAAAATAATAACCCCGTCCGCCTTGAAATAGGCTGCGGCAAGGGCAAGTTCGTCTGCGAAACCGCGGAGCAAAACCCTAATATAAACTTCGTCGCGTGCGAAAAAATTTCAAACGTGTTAATCGACGCGTTGGAGCTTGCAAAGCGTAAAAATCTTAAAAACGTTTACTTTTTAAACTGCGCGGCGGAAGTGCTTGCAAAGTACTTCAAGGGCGAAAGCGTTGAAATAATTTATTTAAACTTTTCCAACCCGCTTCCCAAAGAGGGCTATAAAAAACAGCGCCTGACGCACCCGAAATTCCTTGAAATTTACCGCGGAATTTTGATGCCGCACGGTCAGATTATTCAGAAGACTGACGATAAAGATTTTTACCTTTTCTCGCTTGAAAGCTTCAAGCAGGCGGGCTACAAGGTTTTGGAAACCTGCGAGGATTTGAAGAATAACCCCGTTGCGGGCGACGTGGAAACCGAACACGAAAAACTTTTTAAGTCGCAGGGTAAAGCAATTTACCGTATTGTTGCGGAGGTTTAATGGGGCTTCTTTGGCTTTGGATATTGCTCGGCGCAATCGCGCTTGCCGCGCTTTTGTGGCTTTTTATCTGGTTTAATAATTCGTGCATAACGACTACGCGATACAAGGTAAAAATAGAGGGTGCGGCAGGCAAGAGGGTGGTGCACCTTTCCGATTTGCACGGCAAAAGCTTCGGCAGGCGCAACGCGCGGCTTATTAGTAAAGTCGCCGCGTTAAAGCCCGATATAATCGTGGTCACGGGCGATATAATTCACCTGTACACAGCAAGGAACAAAACGGTTGCGCTGAACACCGTTTCCGCGCTCAAGGAAATCGCGCCCGTCGTATTTATTTCGGGCAACCACGAAATGCGCAACAAGGGCTACCGGTTTTTCCGCAAGGATTTAATGGAAGCCGGCGCAATAGTCTTGGACGACGAAACGGCGGAGGTGGGCGGAATTACCGTCACGGGCTTGAACTGCGCCTCGCTTAAAAACGGCACGGTATATAAAATCGCGCCCGAAAACAAACAGCTTCTTTTGGCGCACGAGCCGCAGTATTTCGAAAGCTTCACAAAAGCGGGCTTTCCGCTGATCCTGTGCGGACACGCGCACGGTGGTCAGTGGCGCATACCGTTCACTGGCATAGGTCTTTACGCGCCCAGGCAGGGCAAGTTCCCCAAGTACACGCAAGGCGTGCACGAAAAGGACGGCTGTAAAATGATAATCTCGCGCGGGCTGGGAAATTCCGAATTCCCCTTGCGCCTTTTCAACCGCCCCGAAATCGTAGTCATAGATTTGCAATAAAAAAACCGCTTCGGCATATCAGCCCGAAGCGGTTTAATATTTTCTAAGATTATTTTATAAGCAGTGCAAGTACAGCCTTTATGGTGTGCAGCTTGTTTTCACCCTGTTCCAGAACAACGCTGTTTTTGCCGTCGATAATATCCGCGGTAACTTCCACGCCGCGCCTTGCGGGGAGGGAGTGCATAAACAGCGCGTTGTGCTTAGCGTAGCTTAATAGCGCACTGTTCACCTGATAGGGCAAAAGTATTTTTCTTTCCGCGTCCGATACGGGCGTGTGATAGTCGTAGCTGTCGGTGTAAACGACGTCGGCATTTCGCACGGCTTCCACGGGGTTGTCGGTCACGAAAATCTTACCGTACTGCTCTGCATGCAAAAGGTGTTCGCGCTTGATTTCAAACTCGTGCGGGGTTGCAACGGCAACTTCCATACCGCACTTAATCGCGCCCATAATCAAAGAAGCCGCATTGTTTCCGCCCTTACCGACGTACGCGATTTTAAGCCCTTCGAGCTTTCCCGTCTTTTCCCAAATGGTGTAGATGTCGCACACGGCTTGAAGGGGTACGAACTCGTCGCTCGTCGAGTTTATTATGGAAATATCCGAAACGGCGCAGAACTCGTCCAAGTCCTTCTGGATAATTCCGCGGGTTACGATAGCGCCCACGCCGTAGCGGGAAATTACGTTTACAATGTCCTGCACGTTTTCGCCGGCAAGCATATCGTCGCGGCTGTACGGCAAATTCACGCACACGCCGCCAAGCTGCCTTATGCCTATTTCAAGCGCCGAGCGCGTCCTCAAAGAGGTATCGCCGAAAAGCAGTGCAACCGTCACGCCCTGTAAAATCTGCGTGTTTTCGTGGGCGAGGAATTTCGCCTTCATCGCTTTGGTTGCGTAAAGTATTTCGAAAAGCTCCTCGGTGGAAAAGTCCGCAAGCTTTTTCATATGCTTCTGATTAATTCCATATGAAGGAGTATAGCGATTAATATCCATAGAAAATTTCCTTGTTGTTTTATAAAATTATAGCACGGTAAAAATAATTTTTCAAGCGTTCGGCTTTGAAAATACGCAGCCGCAGAAGTTCTGTCTGTAAAGGTTGTGTTCCTTGGAAAGCTCTAAGCTTCTCAGATATCCGCCGCGCTTTTTAAAGTCGCAGTAAAGCCACTTTACTTTTTCGGTTTGCAGGCTTTCGCCTATCTCGTTTATAACCTCGGCGTTTTTCAGAGGGCTTAAAGTAAGGGTAGTGGAAAAGTAGTCGAAGCCTTGCGCCTCGGCGATTTTCGCCGTTTTTTTAAGCCTGAGCGTAAAACACTCTCGGCACCGCGCGCCGCCTTCCTTTTCGCGCTCCAAACCCTTAACCGCGCCGTAAAATTCGCAAACGTCGTGGTCGCAGTCCAGAACGGTGGCATAGCCCGTTTCGTTTAAAAAACGGATAAGCTCGGCTTTCCTCTTTAAGTATTCCGCATCCTCGATATTCGGGTTATAGAAAAGCGCGCAGATTTCGAATTTTCCGTAAAGCCTTTCAAGGCACGCGGAAGAACACGGTGCACAGCAGCAGTGCAATAAAAGCCTTTTGCCGCTTCCCGCATTTTCAATCTGTTCACACATCAGCTTGTCAAAGTTACGCGCGTTCATATTTCAATATTACCATATTACAGCTGAAAATTCAAAAATTTTCGGCGGTTTTTTAAAACTTAAAGCTAAATTAAAAAAAATATCAAATTTCGCCGTTGAAAGTTTGGTAAAAATTTAATTTTATGTTATTATTATGTAGACCGATACAAAGCGTCGGCAGGAGTTTTATATGGCAAGTTTAAAGCTGAACGGAATAGACAAGGTTTATCCCTCGGGCGTGACCGCCCTCTACAATATAAATCTGGAAACGACGGACAGGGAATTCCTCGTCGTTATGGGCGGAGAAAAAAGCGGCAAATCAACGTTGCTTCGCGTTATAGCAGGGCTTGAGGACGCTTCGAGCGGCGAAGTTATAATCGACAATAAGGACGTCACCGAAGCCGACCCCAAGGACAGGGAGCTGGCGATGGTATTTTCCAGCTCGACCTTATCCCCGACGATGACCGTGTTCGACAATATGGGCTTCGGGCTTAAACTTCGTAAAGCCCCGCGCACGCTCATTGAACAGCGCGTAAAAGCCGCGGCGAATATTCTGGGACTTACCGACGTATTATACCGTAAACCCAAAGTTTTAACGGCGGCGCAGAAGCAGCGCACGGCAATAGGCAGAGCGATTGTGAGAGAGCCTAAACTCTATTTATTGGACGAGCCTTTGTCGGGCTTGGACGAAAAACTCCGCGCCGAGCTTTTGAACGTAATTATAAACTTACAGGCGAGAATGGAAGGAACGTTCGTGTATTCCACGAAAAACCTTTCCGAAGCGCTTACGATAGGCACGCGCATTTTAATACTTAAAAACGGCTTTATCCAGCAAATCGACACGCCCGCAAACCTTTACGATTACCCCGCGAACGCGTACGTCGCTTTCTATATCGGCTCGCCCACGATAAACTTTATCAACAACGCGAAGATTATAAAAACCGACGAAGGCTACTTTGCGCAAGAAAGCGGCATAAAGCTTGCCCTTCCCGAAAACATAGTAAAACGCTTTGTGAATATCGACGAGTACGCGAACGCGGAAAAGACGGTTATCGTCGGAATCCGCCCCGAGGACGCGGAAGTCGGCGGCGAAATTGCGGCAACCGTTGCGGCGGTTGACGACGAGTACGCCGAAGTCACCGCAGACGGTCACTCCATAAAAATCAAGTCCGACGGAAAAATCGTAAAGGGCGCGGAAATCAAAATCAAATTCGACTTAACCCGCCTTTACCTTTTCGACGGTGAAACTCGTTTAACGCTTTTGGCGCGTGACGAAGGCTATCAGAAAACCGGCCACGCGGACGCGGACTTCAAGCCCTTGACCTTTAAAGAGGAAGAAGAGCTTAAAGAAAAGTTAAGCCCCAAAAAGCACGACAAAAAGAAGAAATAAACAAAGTTTAAAGCCCTCCGAAACAACACGGAGGGCGTTTAAAAATAAAAAAAGAAGTCAATAAGTTAG
>CAMWPZ010000051.1 GCA_947176305.1 uncultured Clostridia bacterium | reverse complement strand
TCCTCTTCCGCTTCAACGTTTAATTTTAATATAATTTAAAAGTCCTGCACGGCACGCCGTGCAGGACTTAATTTTTTAATTTTAAATTACTTCAATTCAGAGAAGTATTTGATAGTTCTTACCATCTGGGAAGTATAAGAATTTTCGTTGTCGTACCACGAAACAACCTTTACGAGGGTCGTGCCGTCGCCGAGGGGCATGCACTTTGTCTGGGTTGCGTCGAACAACGAGCCGTAGGTGATACCGATAACGTCGGACGATACGATTTCGTCTTCGGTGTAGCCGTAGGACGAGGACGAAGCGGCCTTCATTGCGCCGTTTACAGCCTGTGCGTCAACTTCACCTTCGCAAACTGCAATAAGCTGGGTAAGTGAACCGGTGGGTACGGGAACGCGCTGTGCGCAACCGTCGAGAACGCCGTTGAGTTCGGGGATAACCAAGCCGATAGCTTTTGCCGCGCCCGTGGAGTTGGGAACGATGTTAACGGCTGCCGCTCTTGCTCTTCTCAAATCGCCTTTGCGGTGAGGTCCGTCAAGCACCATCTGGTCGCCTGTGTATGCGTGGATAGTCGTCATATAGCCCTTCTTGATTTTGCAGAGCTTGTTGAGGGTGTCTGCCATGGGTGCAAGGCAGTTGGTCGTGCAGCTTGCAGCGGAAATAACCGTGTCGCTTGCTTTAAGCGTCTTTTCGTTTACGCTGTAAACTACCGTAGGCAAATCGTTGCCGGCAGGTGCGGAAATAACGCACTTCTTTGCTCCTGCTTTGATGTGAGCGGAAGCTTTTTCCTTCGAGCAGTAGAAACCCGTGCATTCCAGAACAACGTCAACGTTGTGTTTAGCCCAAGGAAGGTTTACAGCGTCCTTCTCTGCGTAAATTTTAATCGTTTTGCCGTTAACCGTGATGCTGTCTTCGCCTGCAACTACGGAATCCGCATACTTGTATCTGCCCTGAGCAGAGTCGTACTTCAAGAGATGAGCGAGCATTTTGGGGCTTGTCAAATCGTTGATAGCCACGATTTCATAACCGTCGGCGTCGAACATCTGTCTGAACGCAAGGCGGCCGATACGACCGAATCCGTTGATTGCAACTTTTACATTTGCCATAAATAATATTCCTCCGAATAATTTATTACTGTTTTTGGCTGGAAATCAATACCAAAATATCAATTTCATGTTAATTATAACAAATAACGGTATTTAAGTCAATTGATTTTCAGCAATCTGTTGCGCAGTACCACTACGCTACTTTTTTGCATTATACGCTAATTCTGCACATTTGGAAAGCGTTTTATAGCAAATTTTAACATTAATTTTTAAAATATTTTCGTAAATAGACTTGAATTTTACCCCGTAATGAATTATACTTAAATAAGGTAGATTTTACCATATTATTTAATTTATATAGGTTTGGGAGGATTTTTATGGCACTCGTTTCAGTAAAGGAAATGCTTGAAAAAGCAAGGGACGGCAAATACGCGGTAGGTCAGTTCAATATCAACAATCTCGAATGGACAAAATCAATTTTGCAGACCGCGCAGGAGCTGAACGCACCCGTTATTCTGGGCGTTTCGGAAGGCGCAGGCAAATATATGACGGGCTTTAAGACCGTTGCTTCTATGGTTAAAGCGATGATTGAGGAATTGAAAATAACCGTTCCCGTTGCGCTTCACCTTGACCACGGCACTTACGAGGGCTGCTATAAATGTATCGAAGCCGGCTTCTCCTCCATTATGTTCGACGGCTCGCACTTCCCCATTGATGAAAATATTGCAAAGACGAAAGAGCTTGTTGCGGTTTGCAAAAAGAAAGGTTTAAGCTTGGAAGCCGAAGTCGGCTCAATCGGCGGCGAGGAAGACGGCGTCGTGGGACTTGGCGAATGCGCAGACCCCGACGAGTGTAAAAAGATTGCAGACCTCGGCGTTACTATTCTTGCGGCGGGCATCGGCAACATTCACGGCAAGTACCCTGCAAACTGGCCCGGACTGAGATTTGACGTGCTTGCTTCAATTAAGGAAAAAGTCGGCGATATGCCCCTCGTCCTCCACGGCGGCACGGGTATCCCCACCGATATGATTAAAAAGGCAATTTCGCTCGGCGTTGCTAAAATCAACGTAAACACCGAATGCCAGCTCGCTTTCCAGGAAGCTACGAGAAAGTACGTTGAAGAAGGCAAAGACCTTGTAGGTAAGGGCTTCGACCCCAGAAAGCTGCTTGCTCCCGGCTGTGAAGCGATTAAAAAGACCGTTAAAGAAAAGATGGAAATCTTCGGCTGTATCGGCAAAGCGTAAAAATAAAATTTCAGGCGCGGCATAAAATGCCGCGCCTTTTTTATTGCATTCTATTTGCTTATCCCTTTTTGGCTAAATCGTAACTTTTATCGAGCCAAGTACAGATTTCTTCAAACGGCACCGAGCCGTCAAGACACATTGTAAACCAACTTTTTTTGTTCATATGGTAGCCTGCAAAATATCTTTCCCCGTCCATTATTTCAGGCAATACTTCGGGGTCTATGCGTAAATCTATAACGTCAACTACCTCGTCCGAATCCAGCCCTAACTTGCGCTTTGAAAGTAAAAGCAATATGCCGTACCATTTTTTATTGTCCTTTCTGCGCCATACCGCGTTTGAGGGAAAAGTTTGCCACAGATATTCCAACTCGTCGCCGTATTTTCCGCGCACGTATTCTATAACTTTGTGGGCAATATCGCTTTTGAATACGTCCTTTTTAAAACACTTATCTGAAATTTCCTGCAAAACTCGCTCATACTCGGCGCGGACCGCACCGACAAAAGTTCCGCTCGCCTCGGCTACCAAATGCAGAGTATAAGGCTCGCCCGTAGCCAAATCTATCAATTCCGTTTTAACTTCGCCGTGCGCGGCAGATATATGAACGCGCATTTCAAACTGGCCGTTATAAATTTCCGTAACGTACGAATACCACTCTCCGTCTTTTATAAAACCAAAAGATACAAGCTTGTTATAATTCGGCGATTTATAAGCAAATATTTTATTCATAAGTAACCCCAAGTATTATTTTTACGTTTTCTGCAAAAACTAACTGTTATGAAAAGAAAACTTATTTTGATTTCCATAATATGCGCTCTGCTTCTCGTTCTTCTTCCTGCCTGCGACGCGAAGAACGCAGGCTCTTTAAAGACGATTACCCGTCCGTATATCGCGCAATACGAATGCACAAGCGCGACCCTCGGCGGTGACGACGTTCTCAAAAAGTTTGACTATATCGAGATAAACCTTGTAAACAAAAAGGATATGGAAATAATTTATAAACCCAAAGACGGCGACAGGAAAGTAATTAAAACGACTTACTCACTGAACACCCAAACGCGCGAACTGACCGCCGAAGTCGGAATTTACGGTTATAAATTCAAGCAAACCACGAAAATACAGAACGGCAAATTTACCATAAGCAAAGCAATCGGAAGAAAACAGCTTATAATGAATTTTGAGATGAAATAAATTTAAAACGCGCCGCTTTTAATTGCGGTGCGTTTTTTATTCGGGTTTATAATTACCCGTAATTTCTTCAAGTCCTTCGGTGTCGATTTTGGCGAACACGTCCTCGGGAAACGCAGATTTATTATCGCCCAAAACGTCGTCGATAGTCACCTGCTTTTCGGCGCCTGCGTTCAGCCTTTCAAGTATTTTTTCGGTTTCCTCGTCGTAACCTGCGAAGTCGTATTCCATTTTTGAAAGATTGCCACCTAAATAGGTTTCATCGAGCTGTTTCTGGAATTTTTTATAATTTGACCGCCTTGCACCGTAAACAATTACGAAGCTTAACAGTAATATTAAAAACACGCCGCCCGTGACGATTGCTATGATATATTCGGGATTCATAACTTTATTTTACTACTCATTTACTATTATGTCAACTTTTAATTTGATTTAATCGGCAGTACGGTGTATAATTGATTTGTCAAATTTATACGGAGTTGTTCTTATGCTGACCGATAAAAGAGTAATTAAGACGCGCGCCGGCATTAAAACGGCGCTGATGCAGTTGACGCTTGAAAAAGAAATAGGTAAAATCACTATTTCCAATCTTACGGAAAAAGCGCAGATAAACCGCTCGACCTTCTATCTGCATTACAGCAGTGTTGCCGACGTTACGGACGATATAGAAAAGGAAATAAGCGCGAGAATTTCGTCGTGTATCAATAACTTCAATTACGACGATATTTACGGAAGTACCTGCGCTATGTTCACAAATCTTACGAACGTACTCAACGAGAACGTGACTATGAAAAATTATATCCTAAACTCCACTTCGTCCGATTATATCCTCGGCAGGATAAAGGAAATTCTCGTAGACAAAACTATGACTGCCGTTCTTGCACAATATCCCAAACACAAGAAGCAGGATTTTGCATATACGTTTACATTCCTTTCGGCAGGGATAATCGATACCTACATAAAATGGGCGCACTCGGAAGATAATGAAATTACGCTTGAAGAGCTTATTAAAACCGTAAGTGCTTTAATTGAAAAGACGCTAATTAAATAATATTCGCTATAACGCTATAAAATGCACCGCTTATCTTATGCGGTGCATTTTTGTTTTAGTTAGAACGCCGGCGTTTTAATTTCATAATTCGTGGCAATACACAGTATATTAAAGTTATGAAAAATATTATGTTCAGCGGCGGCGGAAGCGCCGGTCACGTTATACCCAATATTGCAGTTATAGAAGAATTAAAAGACGATTATGAAGTTTCGTATATAGGAACGGGCGCAATCGAGGAAAGCATTTGTTCAAGCAACGGCGTGAAAATTTATAAGTTCGACGCCGTAAAATTCGTGCGCGGAAAAATACTTTGCAACCTTGCTATTCCGTTCAAGCTTATAAAAAGCATAAAAGAAGCCGGTAAAATTTTAGACAAGGTAAAACCCGACCTTTTGTTTTGCAAAGGCGGGTATGTTTGCATAGCGCCCGCAATCGCAGCGAAAAAGCGCGGTATACCCGTTTTAACGCACGAATCTGACGTAAGTTCCGGCTTGGCAAATAAAATCATTGCAGGCAGATGCAAGAAGGTTTTAACCACCTTCCCCTCCACCGCCCAAAACTTTAAAAACGGCGTATACACCGGCTCGCCCATGCGCAAGTCTCTTTTCAACCGCGACAAAGCGGAGGCGCGAAAGGCTTTCGGACTCGACGGGCGGCCTACTCTTTTGGTTTTCGGGGGCGGAAGCGGCTCGAAAATAATTAACGAGAATTTAAGAAAAATTGCGTTTGAAGTCTGCAAGCAATACAATATTTTGCACGTCTGCGGAAAAGGAAACGCGGTTGACTCCAACGTTTACGGTTATAAGCAGGTTGAATTTACAGACGATATGGGGCTGGCGTACGCCTGCGCGGACGCCGCAGTGGCAAGGTGCGGCTCAAACTCTGCAAATGAGCTTATCGCGCTGAAAATTCCCACCTTATTTATTCCGCTTGAAAACTCTTCAAGCCGCGGCGACCAAGTTAGAAACGCGGAGTATTTTCAAAGCTCTGGCTTATGCCGCGTACTGAGTGAAAAACAGCTTTCGCCCGAAAGTCTTAAACGTGAAATCTACGCGCTTTTCAGTGACGGAAAATTAAAAACCGCACTCTCAAAATGCAGCGTAGAGTGCGGTAATAAACGAATAATAAATGAAATTAAATCAGCCCTTCAATAAGTATTTTCAAGCCTATTCCGATGAGCACGACGCCGCCGACTATTTCAGCGATGCTCGCCTTCTTTCTGAACAGCTTGCCGAAATTAACGCCGGCAATAAGTCCTACGAGACTGATTGCAAAGGTGACTACGCCGATAATGCAGACGCTTATCCAAGCCCAAAGCTGAACGTTGCTTACGCCTTCCAACATAGAATTCAAGCTGAAACCGACGAATAACGCGTCGATACTAGTCGCTATGCCCTGCACTAAAACTTCGGGAAAGGAAAACTCCTTGATTTTCGGTTCTTCCTCTTTAGCTCGCAATTCCTTCGCTCCGTCATAGACCATTTTTGCACCTATAACGAATAGAAGCGCGAAAGCTATCCAGTGGTCGAACTCATCGAAAACGTCTATTCTGCTAAAAGCCAGACCGACGTAAAAGCCGATTATCGGCATTATAGCCTGAAAGACGCCGAACGTCAGCGGAATAAGTACGCCCTTGCGTTTATTTAAGTTGCGGTAAACCATACCGTCGCATATGGACACCGCAAAAGCATCCATTGCAAGGGATACACCCGACAGTATTACCGAAAGAAGTATTCCGACAGTCATATAGGTATTATATCATATGGGACAAACGTTGTAAATATATTTGTTAATTTTTAAAAATTGCTTTATACAAAAAATTTTTTCATAAATCACCGTAAAACAGTTTGCATTTTTATTAATTTCAAGTATAATTAAAGTGTTGTTTAACTTTATAATTTGTAAAGTTTTGCAATAGTGTTTTTATTGAGGTGTAGCGCAGTTTGGTAGCGCGTCTGGTTAGGGACCAGAAGGTCGTGGGTTCAAGTCCCGTCACCTCAACCATAGCCTGCTGGCGAATTTAAAGTCAGCAGGCGTAATTTTTAAAGGAATTTGATTATGAAAAAATTACTCGCATTACTATCCACCCTTCTTCTTTCTGTTGGAATTTTAGCATTTGCAGGCTGTAGCGAATCTCCCGAAAAGCAATTCGAAGGTAAATTTTATCTGACGCAATTAACAGCTTTTGAAACCAGAATAATACAGGTTTCAAAAAACAATGAATATGCTTATAGATACTTTGATCAGTACGTTGACTTCTCGGAATTATATATTGAGTGTAAAGACGGAAAAATGACGGTACACGGTACGTTAAGTTATTTAGTAGCTGATAAAACTTATATTCCGGAAGACGGCGTAGCCTCGGATATTTATTTTGACATAGATCCAGTCGTTAAAGAATACAGCTATGAATTGAAAGTTTCAGAGCGAAATAAAAATTATTATGACGTTTATCTGGACGGAGAACTTTCTCATTTTTCATTTCTCCCGAAATCAGATGGCAAGCCTGCTTCAATAATTTATCAATCAGGCGAAATGAGTAAAGCCGGATATCAGATATACGTCTACGAAAAAGAAAATTAAACAAAACGGAGCAGTTGTTGCTCCGTAAATATGCAGGTGTCGCCTAGCGGTATGGCGTCAGCTTCCCAAGCTGATTTCGGCGGGTCCGACTCCCGTCACCTGCTCCACTATCCGTCAAACAATGTTTGACGGATTTTCTATTATTGTCAGGGAGTCGGACCCTGAGAGGGGATTTTGCGTTAAAAAAACAGCCGTCTGCTGTTTTTAGCAAAATCTGACGAGCAAATTTATTTGCGAAGTCGGCGAATTTGCTTTAAGCAAATTCGCACTCCCGTCACCTGCTCCATTATTCCGTCAAGCTTTGCTTGACGGTTTTTTATTTGCTATCGTAAAATTTTCTTTTTCTATTTTGATTAAAAACTTAGCTAACGGGGAAAAACTTTCTCGGAGGACAATATGAACCCTATTAAAGAAAAATCAAGAAGTCTTGAAAACAGTTTTTTACCTTTAAGAAAAATGTATCCGAGAAGCTATAACAAGGCGAAAACTTCACCCTATACCAAAACGCGCGTAATACTTATGAACGGCACGGAATTCGAATCGCAATGGTTTATGCATAACTTTGCGCGCCACTGTGACGAGGCCGAAATCCTTGCCGCGCTTGCCGTAGTACGCCGTCAGGAACAGCAACAGCAAAAGCGCATAAGCTGTTTAAAGCCGTTAAACGAAAGCATTCTGGAAACCACTATCGCGTACGAACAGCTTGCCGTTGATTTGACCGCTGTACTTGCAAGACACGAAAAGGACGAAAACAATATCAAAGCCTTGAACTTTGCGCTGTTGGAGGACTTCGACCACCTCTACCGCTATGCTAACCTTCTTAAAATGGACAAAAATGAGGATGCGGATATGCTCGTCGGGAAGTTTACCGAAATTATGCCGGGACGTCCCACCGTTGCGGAACACCGCTACCCTTCGGACGACGTGAAGCCGCATATGAACGCGCAGACTGCCGACCTTTATTCGAAGCTTGTTGCAAGCACGATTACGGCGGCGGAACAGCAGACGATGAATTATTATATGAACATCGCGCAGTGGTATAAAAACGATTTGGGCAGAAAGCTTTATGCGGAAATTGCCATGATCGAAGAAGCGCACGTAACTCAGTACGAAAGTCTTAAAGACCCCACTTTAACGTGGCTTGAGCAATGGGTTATGCACGAGTACTGCGAGTGCTGGCTTTACTACTCTGCTATGCAGGATGAAAGCGACGAATATATTAAAAAGATTTGGACTGACCACTTCAAAATGGAAGTTGCTCACCTTAAAACGGCGGCAAAGCTTTTAAAGAAGTTCGAAGGCAAAAGCTTTGAATCGGTTTGCGGGTCGGGCGAGTTCCCCCAGCTTTTAAAGCTTGGCGGAAATAAGGACTACGTCAGAAAAGTTTTGGGCAGCACCATTCAGCTTACTGCGGATAATACGGAAGATACGCACGATTATAAGGACGTCAAGAAAATCCCCGACGACCACAGATTTTTCGACTATCAGCAGTATATGTCGGGCGACCCCGATAAAAACCCTTCACACCTCGTCATTAAAAAGGCTATCGAAAGGCTCGGTAAAGATTACCGCTATCAGGACAGCGACCACCCCGTAAAGGAATTGAGAAGCCGTGAGAAAGACAACACCACCATTGCAAGGACAAAATAAAATCGTATAAAAAAAGCGTGATTGTACGTCACGCTTTTTATTTTATTCCGAAATTTTATAATTCGGATCTTTTACAAATTTTTTGATTTCTTTAAACGTGTACTTTTCGCCTTTATCTTTAAGCATTGTCAAAAAATATCTTAAAGCAGCGCAGGTGTTAGGATGCATACCCTCTTTGTCCGTTTTGCTCTCGAAATAAATCAGCGGATTCGCGTCCGTGTACTTATCTTTCAGATATATCTTACCCGCGGCAATCCTGTCGCAAATCATTTCGGCAAGATATTTTTTAGGCATTTCTACATAAACTTTTCTGCCCTCTGCAAAGTCAGTCCAGTATTCGAAGTGATGTTTATTTTTGCCCTTGTGGTGAAGCCACGCCGCGGAATAACCGTAAATTTCGCGCTCTCTTGCCTGAGGGCTTCTGTTGCCCTGATAATACTTGGCTCCTGCCCAAAATTCAGACGGGCTGTATTTGGATAAATCGTGAAAAAGCCCCTGCTTTATTAGTCCGCACTTAAAGCAGTGCTTCCTGACAAGCCGCCTGTGCCGTGCCACGGTAAAAAAGTGTTTAAGAATTTTCATGGATTAAATTTCTGTTTCCAGTCCGTCGTAAGCGGCAATAAAGCCGTACTGTTTTGCAATTTCTGAAACGTGGGCACGCGTGGGATTACAGTTGTGAGAAAAGTGAGTTATTATAAGCTTGGTGTTTTTGTCTATAACGTTTCTTTCGGCAAGCAAATCTTTCATTAAGAGGCAATCGGAAATACCCATATGCCTTGCGTTTTCGCCGCCCTCCGCTTCGCCGAAAGTGCAGTCAAAGCTTACGATATCGGCTTTCGCATTATTGCTCTTTAAAAAGTCGAACGCTTCCTTGCTTATTCTGCCCGTGTCGTACAAATGAAGATAGCCCTTGCCGCCCTTCTCTACGTAGAATAAAAGCGCGTCCTCGGTCTTGCTGTGGTTTGCGGGAATAGTAATTACCTTATAGCCGCCGACTTCGTAAACGCCGTACGGCTTTATTACGGTAAGCTTGATTTTTTCGGCAATTTCGGGCTTCATTTCGCGCGCAGTACACTCGTTAAATACCTTTTCGACTTCTGCATTACCGTAGATACTCAAAATACCGCCGTCGAATTTTGCGTACTTATAGCCGCGCAGAATAAAATCGTGCGCGTAAAAATGGTCCATATGCGAATGGGTAATAAAAAGGTATTTTAAACGTGCAAATGACAAGCCGCTTTTTAATGAGTGGATATATGCTTCGGGCGGAAAATCGACGGAAATAATATCGTCAATAATCACCTGCGAGCGAGTGCGGAATTCGGCTTCGCCCAAGCTTCTTATATTTTTACAGTAATCGCAGTCGCAAAATAACGCCGGCACTCCCTCTGCTGCGCCCGTGCCTAAATACTTTATTTTCATATTTTACAGTCAAACAGGGCGTTAAATGCGCCCTGTAAATTAAACTTCATATATAATTGTTACGGGTCCGTCGTTGAACTGCTCAATCTTCATATCCGCGCCGAAAACGCCCGTCTTGACCGTACAGCCAAGCCCGCGCAAATTCTGCGCAACAAGCTTATACAGCTCGTTTGCGCGCTCTGGCTGTTCCGCCAAGGTAAAGCTTGGGCGGTTGCCGTGCGAACAGTCGCCGTAAAGCGTAAACTGCGAGATAAGCAGAATTTCGCCCTTGACGTCCAAAACGGATAAATTCATTTTGCCTGCGTCGTCTTCGAATATTCTTAGGCGCGAAATCTTGCCCGAAATAGCTTCAGCCTGACTTTCGGTATCGCCGACCTTTACGCCGAGATAGACCGCAAGCCCGAAAGGAATTTCGGATATGAGTTTTCCGTCAACGGACAGCGCGGTGCGCTTAACGCGCTGAATTACCGCTTTCATTGAAAATTATTTGCCGACCCTTGACATATACTCGCCCGTACGCGTATCGATACGGATTATTTCGCCTTCTTCAACGAACATAGGCACCTGAACGGTTGCGCCCGTTTCAACGACTGCGTTCTTCATTGCATTCGTTGCGGTGTTGCCCTTGACGCCGGGCTCGCACTCGGTAATTTTAAGCTCGACGAAGTTTTCGGGCTCAACCGAGAATGCGGTACCTTTAAGGAACTTAATGGTAACGTTGTCGTTTTCTTTGATGTATTTAAGCGCTTCCTCAACCTGACCTAAATTCAGGGTTATCATTTCAAAGGTATCGGGGTCCATGAAATAATAGAATTCGCCGTCGGTATAGGAATAGGACATCTTCTTGGTTTCAACCTGTGCGGTTTCAAGCTTTGCCGTGGGGTTGAAGGTTATATCCGAAAGAACCTGTCCCGTTACCACGTTTTTAAGCGTAGTTCTTACGAACGCCGCGCCCTTGCCGGGTTTAACGTGCTGGAATTCGGTTACGGTGTAAACGCCCTTGCCGTTGTATTCGAAAGTAGTGCCCTTTCTGATGTCGCCAGCTAAAATTGATGCCATAAAAATATTTCTCCTTGTTATTTAAACGTATTTATAAAATTATCAGTTTTTTATCGCTGTCGGTAAGACTGATAACCTTGCCGTCTTTAAGCATAACGGTATCCTCTATCCTTATACCGAAGTTACCTTCAAAGTAAACCCCAGGCTCGTCCGAGAAAACCATATTATTCAAAAGTACGTCCTCGCTCTTGGGTGAAAGACGCGGAAATTCGTGAATATTCACGCCTATGCCGTGCCCTAACGAGTGAGTGAAATACTTGTCGAGTTCATATTCCTTCAATATATCACGCGCTATTGCGTCGGCTTGCTTGCCTGTCATGCCGTTCGTTATGCGCTGTTTTGCAAGCATATGCGCGTCGAGAACGATTTGATAAACCTTTTTGAATTCCTCGTGATTATTGTCGTCGCCGAATAAAAACGTGCGTGTGCAGTCGGAACAGTAGCCGCCGTATTTACAGCCGAAATCAATTAAAACCGCGTCGCCGAATTTAAGCTTTCTTGCGCCAGTTTCGTGGTGGGGTACACTTGAATTTTCGCCGAACGCGACTATAGTTTCAAAGCTCGTTCCGCTTGCGCCGAATTTGCGCATTAAAAATTCCAAAAGTGCGGCAACGTCGTTTTCACTCATTCCCTCTTTAATACAGTCCAAAAGCGCGATAAACGCTTTGTCTGCAATAGAGCAGGATTTTTTTATTAATTCAAGCTCGTAGCCTTCCTTCACCGACATTGCGGACGTGAACGCAGACAGACTGTCTATAAGCTCCACTCCCGTATCTTTCAGCTTTTCAAAGTCGGGATAGAGAGTTCTGCCGAAAGGTATTGCAACTTGCTTGTAGTCTTTTAAAAGCTCTTCAACGCTGCCCGTAAATTGCTTTACGCAAATATCGGTATCCTTTAACGCGGCTGTCGCGCCTTCCAAGTACCTTGAATCGGTATAGAAAACGCTGCCCTTAGCGTCCGAAAGCACGTAGCCGAACGAAGTAGAAAGTCCCGTGAGGTATTTGCGTAAATCTTCCGCCTCGGTTAATACGGCTTCCGCGCCGACAGCCTTATATATTTTTGCCGCGTTGGTATGCTTCATTTACTATCCTTATTTTACCAGATTTATAATTTTATGTCAACGCTTCCGTATATGCGTTTCATCTCTATCGCGTCCTCTGCCTGAGTGCCTGCGGACTCGCTTACGATATACGGTTCGAGTTTTAATTCTTTGAGCGCTACGGCAAGCGATTCGAATTCCGGTCCGTATTGCGTATCTTCAAAGGTTAGATGTTTTATCTCGCCCTTTGCGCCGTACATTATTTTTGAAAAATGCACGTGGAAATGCTTTACGCGCTCATAGCCGAGTTCGGCTATCATATATTCGAGCCTTTGTTTATAGTCGGAAACCGTTTTAAGAC
>CAMWPZ010000050.1 GCA_947176305.1 uncultured Clostridia bacterium | reverse complement strand
CTCGAAGACAGAATAGTAAAGCAGGCGTTCAAGTTCCTTGAAACAGATTGCATATGTGATAAAAGCTTGCCCGTATGCGTATGCGGCAAGAAAAAAGAAATAGAAATTATAACGAAAAAGCCTATAACGGCTGACGAAGCCGAAACAAAAATAAATTCGCGCTCGAAGTGCGCAAAACTGAGAATAGCAGAAAAAATCATTTAATTCAATGTGATAAGGAGAAGATTATGTCAGTCGCATCACCCGTTTTGGAAAGAAAAATCGACACCAAGGAAGAAAGCGATTACAGAAAGGAGATCGGCGCCGAGAGCGTTATGTCGGCGGAAGAGAAGCATAATTCGCAGATTAGCTCGAACTATGCCAAGCTCATCAATCCCGAATATTCCCTTAAAGATATAATAAAGAGAGAAGCGGAGCCCGTACAGACGAAAGAGCCCCTCTTTATGACCGTGCACCGCGAAGTCCGCAACGAAAAGCCTTATCTCGTTGAAAACGCTCGCGCGACTGCCGATATTTTCCGCGCAGACAGTGCGATTAACAGAAAAGCCGAAACTAAGATTACCGTTGCGGAGGTTGCGGAAGAAGAGAACGAAGATCTGATGCCCACCAAGACGACTATCCAGTACAGAACGGAAGGCGTTAAGCACGACGCGGAAGAAGGCAAGATTGAAAACATTTCCTCCAAGAAGAAGATTTCCAAGAAGGAAAAGCTTATCATTGCCGCAGTAGTCAGCGTAATAATTGCACTGTTCGTGCTTATCATAATCAACTCGGCAATTATTTCGGGCGTCAGCAACGATTTAAGCTCTCTTGAAACTTCGCTCGATACCGCTAAGCAGACCTACACTCAGGTAGTTGCCGAAAAACAGCAGTATCTTGAAAGCTTGCAGGAAACCGTTTACGAATTTGCAACCGCCAACGGAATGATTGCGGATTAAGGAGAAAACAACAATTAAACGAATATCGAAATCGGGATTTTCAATTACGGTTTTACAAAAGAGGTTATTGTCAATGGGTTTGGCAATAGCCTTTATTTTTTGTCTGATTTTCGCAAGACTGTTTTACGTGCAGATTGTTTGGGGCAAGGAGCTTGTATATAAAGCAACCGACCAGTGGAACAGGGAAATTCCGATAATCGCCGCGCGCGGAGTTATAAGCGACAGGAACGGCGAAATACTTGCAGGCAATAAAACGACTTACAGCGTGTTTTTACGTCCGAACGCAGTTGTGAACGACGAATACACTGCAACCGTTTTAAGCGGACTTTTTACGCTTGACCCTCAAGCCGTGCTTGAAAAAATACGCGGCGGCAAGGTTTCCGAGGTCACGATAGCGCGGCAGGTTTCCAAAGAGAGTGTGGAAAAACTTGTTTCCTACGATTTGCCGGGGGTATATTATTCCCGCGACAATACTCGGCAGTATACGTATAACGACACGCTCTGTCAGGTGCTCGGCTTTACTTCGAACGACGGCTCGGGACTTTCGGGCGTAGAAAAATTCTACGACAATATTTTAAGCGGTATGAACGGCGAAATCTGCTACACGACGGATATAGTCGGCGTTGAAACGGAAAACTCCGTCGTAATTTACAGCGAAGCCAAGGCGGGCGACGAATTGCGGCTGACTATCGATATCGATATTCAGCTCGCCGCCGAAGAAGCTATGAGGAATGTCTATTTGTCAAGCGGCGCAAAGTCGGTTTCGTGCATAGTGCTCGACCCGCAGAATTTCGATATTCTCGCTATGTCGAATTATCCGTCGTACGATTTGAATAACGTTCCGCGCGACGATACCGATACGCTCAACGCGCTTTCAAGAAACAGCGTTGTCTGCGATATATACGAACCGGGTTCGACATTCAAGGTCGTGACCGCCGCCGCAAATATTGAGGAATATCTGCGCGGCAATCCTGCGGCGTTTTCGAACAGTTACATATTCAACGGAAGCAGAACGCGCACAGTCGACGGCACGAAAATAAAATGCTGGTCAGACCACGCAAACGGCAAACACTCTAACCAGACGTTAGCCGACGCGCTGAACAACAGCTGTAACCCTTGCTTTACGGATATGGCGCTGTCGCTGGGCACGGATACTTTTTACAGCTATTTAACAAGCTTCGGCTTCGGCAACGTGACGGGGCTTGATTTTAACGGCGAGGCTTTGGGTATGCTCGTTCCGCAGTCGCTCGTCAGAGATTGCGACCTTGCGAGAATAGGTTTCGGGCAGACCGTTGCAGTCACGGGCATACAGCTTGCGTGCGCGGTTGCCGCGGCAGTGAACGGCGGAAAATACTACGTTCCTCACCTCGTTAAATCCGTGGTTTTAAGCAACGGTAAAGTAGAGGACTATAAGCCCGTGTTGAAATATACGCCCGTCAGCGAACAGGCTTCGGCTATGCTTGCTTCGATGCTCGAAGGGGTTGTTACCGAGGGCAGTGGTAAAAAAGCATACATAGAAGGCTACAAGGTCGGCGGAAAAACGGGTACGGCGCAAAAGTACGAGGACGGAAGGGTTGCCCAGGGCAAATACGTGTCTTCGTTCGTCGGGTTCTTTCCTGCTGATAAACCGCAGTACCTTGCACTTATAATCGTCGACGAGCCGCAGGGCACGTATTACGGCAGTGCGGTTGCCGCGCCCGTGGCGAAAGAGATTTTCGACGATATCATTAAAATAAAAAATATACAGCCTTACGTATAACGGAGGAATTATGAAACTTGGCTCGCTTTTGCAGAGTATTTCTTATAAAGAGTTTACGGGCAATGCCGAAACGGAAATAAGCGGTCTTTGTACCGACAGCCAGAAAATCAGGAAGGGCGAGCTGTTTTTCTGTTACGAAGGCGAAAGTCACGATTCACACGATTTTGCCGAAGAAGCAGCTGAGGCAGGCGCAGCGGCAATAGTCTGCGAAAGAAAGCTTGATATAAGTATACCGCAGATAATCGTTGAGGACGGACGGGCTGCGGTAGCGCCCCTTGCGCGTGCGTTTTACGGGTATGCTGATAAAAAGCTAAAGCTTGTCGCTGTGACGGGCACCAACGGTAAAACCACGACAACTTATATGCTTGAAAGCATCTTTAAAGCCGCAGACAAGAAAACGGGGGTTATCGGTACGCTCGGAATATCTTATGCGGGCAAGTTTATTGCTCCCGAGCTTACTACCCCTGACCCTATATTTTTACATAATATACTTTCTGATATGGCGGCTTGCGGCGTCGAGTACGTCTTTATGGAAGTTTCCGCGCACGCGTTACACTTCGGAAAAATCGACGGTATTCACTACGAGGTAGGAATATTCACGAACTTTACGCAGGACCACCTTGATTTCTTCGGAAATATGCGCGACTATGCAGAAAGCAAGAAATTGCTGTTTAAGGACGGAAGGTGCGGTTACGCGGTAATAAATTCCGACGATAAGCTGGGAAGAAAAATTTTGTCCGAGCTTGAAGGCGCAATCAGCTACGGTTTGAAAAATCCTGCTGACGTTTTTGCCGTAGACGTTGCCGAAAAGATAAACGGTACTTCGTTCGTGATAAACCTTTTTGACGAGCTTTATGAAATGAATTTGAATATCCCCGCGTTGCACAACGTTTACAACGCAATGTCTGCGGCGGCTTGCGCTAAAATTCTCGGCATTTCAACCGAAAAAATTGCGGCGGGGCTGAACAGTTTAAAGACGGTAGAGGGCAGGCTTGAAAGGGTTGCGCGTTATAACGGTGCGGAAATATTCGTCGACTTTGCCCACACCCCAGACGGTTTGGAAAAATCTTTGCAGGCGCTTAAAAAATTGTGCAAAGGTAAATTATACTGCCTTTTCGGTTGCGGCGGAAACAGGGATAAAACCAAGCGTCCGTTAATGGGCGAAATAGCCGCAAAAAACGCGGACTTCTGCATAATAACTTCGGATAATCCGCGCTTTGAAGACCCTTACGAAATTATCACGCAGATAGAGGCTGGAATAAGACCGACGGGCAAGGAATACGTTACGGTGACCGAAAGGGAAACCGCAACCGAGTACGCAATAAAATTGCTTTCATCGGGGGATATCCTGCTCGTTGCGGGCAAGGGCGGCGAATATTATCAGGAAATAATGGGAATAAAACACAGCTATAACGATAATGAGGTCATTAAAAGAATTATCGGCTGAAATAATTATGAAAAGCGTTCTTATAGGAATATGCGCCGCCTTTTTAGCGTCGCTTGCGTTACTTATGATAATTCTGCCCGTGTTGAAAAGGCTTAAAGCAGGGCAGTACATTCTGGGATACGTAAAGGAGCATAAAAGTAAAAGCGGTACGCCCACTATGGGCGGACTAGCCTTCATTGCGGCGATTATTGCCGTAGGCTTGTGTATGCTCGGCGTAAAGGACAACCGTATTAATCTTACGCTTGCAGTTACTGCGGGTTTTATGGTTGTCGGATTTTTAGACGATTTTTTAAAAATTTACCGCAAGGACAACGGCGGTTTAAAGCCCTATCAGAAAATTATCTTTCAGGTCGCTATTGCTACGATAGCGGCGGTTTTCTGCTATCTTAACGATTTAAGATATCTTTACGTTCCGTTCGGCGGCGGGCTTTCCGTTTATATAGGTTGGGGGATAATACCGCTCGTAATATTCATATTTACGGCAACTGTCAACTGTGTAAACCTCACCGACGGGCTTGACGGTCTTGCAGGCGGGACAAGCTCAGCCTATCTTTTTATAATGGGCTTGATGCTGTATATGCAGTCTGAAAATTTCACAAACCTTTGCTTTATTGCCCTCGGCGCGATAGCGGCTTTTCTTATTTTCAACGTAAACAGAGCCTCCATATTTATGGGTGATACCGGCTCGCTCGCCTTGGGCGGACTTATTTCGGGAATTTCGGTATTTTCGGGCAACTCTCTGTATATTCCGATTTTGGGAATAATGTTCGTAGTTTCAGGAATATCCGTAATAGTACAGGTAATATATTATAAACGGACAAGGCGTAGAGTATTTCTGATGGCGCCCCTGCATCATCATTTCCAGATGAAGGGCTACACGGAATGTAAGATAACTTACGCATACGTACTCATAACCGCCTTTGTCGGAATAATATGTTTAATGTTTGTGTGAGGGAAGATGTATTTTAAAAATCAAAAGTTTATGGTTGCAGGAATGTCAAAGTCGGGCGAGGGCTGTGCAAGGTTTTTGCTTGAACGCGGTGCGGAGGTTTACGTTTACGACGACGTTGTAAGTGAAAACATTACCGCGCTTATGGAAACGCTTTCGGTACTCGGCGCGAATATAGTAACGTCGGAAACCCTGACGGACGCGATTTACCGTTGTGATATCCTTGTGTTAAGTCCTGGAATCCCCATTGACAACGCTTTGCCCGTTGCGTTCAGAAAACAGGGTAAGGCGATAATAGGCGAAGAGGAACTTGCCGCGCTATATCTGCGGGCAACGGCGGTTGCGGTGACTGGTACCAACGGCAAAACTACGACGGTTTCTATGCTAAACGCGGTATTGGAAGCGGCGGGCAAACACAGCGTTGCCTGCGGAAATATCGGCAATCCGCTTATAAACGAAGTGGAAAAGCTGGGCTTCGACGATTACGCGGTTATTGAAATTTCGTCCTTCCAGCTTGAAACGCTTTCAAGCTTAAGACCGCATGTGGCTGTTATCACCAACGTTACGGAGGACCACCTTAACAGACACTACAATATGGAAAATTACGTTTTCCTGAAAAATAAAATTTTAAGAAACCTGCGTGAAAGCGAGTACGCCGTATTGAATTTCGACGACGAAACGGTAAAGGGCTTTGCCCAGACCACGAAGGCGAAAACCGTTTATTTTTCAATGCGCGGCAGAATTGACGGCGGCGCGTACTACGAAAACGGAAGCGTATATTTCGGCGGCGAAAAATATTTCGACGTAGAAGATATGGCTGTCGGCGGAGCACACAACGTTTATAACGCGCTTGCCTGCGTTGCGGTTGCACATATTTTAGGATTGGATAAGGTCAAGGTTGCCGAAGCAATTTGCTCGTTCAAGGGCGTAAAGCACAGAATAGAAATTCTGCGCACAGTAAACGGAGTGACCTACGTCGACGACAGCAAGGGTACGAACGTTGACGCAACCGTAAAAGCTGTCGGCGCAATGACTCAGCCGACGATAGTTCTTCTCGGCGGCAAGGATAAGGGCTACGATTACATACCTCTGTTTACACAGCTTAAAGACAGCAAAGCCGTTCATGCGGTAATGTACGGAGAAAACAGGTTTAAGCTTCTGAACGCGGCGATAAAGGCGGGGTTTGTCAGCTTCTCGCTTTGCGCCGAATTCGAAACGGCGGTGCAGCTTGCGCAGTTTATTGCAAAATCGGGGCAGACTGTTCTTTTAAGTCCCGCAAGCTCGAGCTTCGACAGCTTTTCCAACTACGAGGAACGCGGAAATGCGTTTGCAAAACTGGTTGAAGGCATAACGGAAGAAACGCATGAAGTTATTGAGGAGTAACAAAAAAGCGGTAAAACCGCTTAACAGCGTTCGGAAAAACGAGCGTACAAAATACACAAAAGCGGGAGATATCCCGCTTTTAATATGTGTTTTTTTAATGGCTTGCTTCGGCTGTCTTATGATTTATTCGGCAAGCTCGTACGCGGCGGGGGTGCAGTACGGGGATAAACTGTATTTCGTTAAAAAACAGCTGATAGGCGTTGCCTTCGGTACGGCGACAATGATAGGAACGTGCTTTTTACCGTACAAAAAGCTGATAAAGTTCAGGTATCCCGCAATAATAATTGCCGCAATACTTTTAGCGCTCGTTTTCGTGCCGGTTATAGGCATAACCAACTACGGTGCAACCCGTTGGATAGGCTTCGGCGCATTTACAATTCAGCCGTCGGAGATTGCAAAGTACGCTTACGCGCTTTTCGTTGCCGCATATTTTGCAAAAAACCACGAAAAGGTCAAAACGGTTAAAGGCGTTCTGCCCGTGCTCGGCGTCGGGATAGGCTTTTGCGTGCTAATAATTTTAGAGCCAAATATGTCTATAACGATGTGCGTCGGGCTTTTAATGCTCGGACTGATATTTTTAAGCGGTACGAATTTAAAGACCTTTCTCATAATTTTAATTCCGTTTGCGGTGGCAATACCCGTCTTAATAATTTTAGAGCCGTACAGACTTCAAAGATTAAGCGCGTTTATCGACCCTTGGGCTTCGCCGAAAGACGAGGGGTACCAGCTTATTCAGTCGCTTTACGCCCTCGGCAACGGCGGACTTTTCGGTACGGGTCTGTTTAAGTCAACGCAAAAATACAGGTTTTTACCCTTTGCCGAAAGCGATTTTATCCTTTCGATTATGGGTGAAGAGCTTGGCTTTTTAGGGCTTTTAGTGTTCTTTTTCTTCTGCGGCTTCATAGTATACAGAGGGTTTAAAATCGCAAAGAACTGTAAGGACAGGTTCGGTTTTCTGCTTGCGTCGGGCTTTACCATGGTTTACGGCATACAGGTTGTGGTGAACGCGCTCGTCGTCAGCGGAACAATTCCGCCCACTGGGCTTCCGTTGCCGCTTATAAGCAGCGGTAATACCTCGCTTATAATAACCATGGCTTCGATGGGTGTTTTGTTTAATATCTCGCGGCAGGATTAACAATAAAGACGAAGTTTTCCATATAATGGAGTATATTTTACATACTCGGAGTTAATATGGAAAAATACATTATAAACGGAGGAAACAAGCTATACGGAAGCGTAAAAATTCAGTCGGCGAAAAACGCCGTGCTTCCTATACTTGCCGCCGCAGTTCTAACGGACGGAAAAGTTAAAATTTTAAACGTACCGCCTATATCCGACGTAAAGAATATGGTAAAAATTCTTTCATGTCTCGGATGCGAGGCGGTGTACGAAGGCCAAAACATATTAATAGACAGCTCGAAAGCCGACTGTTTTGAAATACCAAGCGCGCTCGCACACGAGTTGCGCTCGTCGGTTTTTTTGCTCGGGTCGGTTATATCGCGCTTTCATATGGCGAAAATCGCCTACCCCGGCGGTTGCGACATAGGGTTAAGGCCCGTGGATTTACACCTTACGGGACTTAAACGGTTGGGGGTGCAGATAACCGAAAAGAACGGCTATATTCTGTGTAAGTGTGACAAGCTGTGCGGCAACGAGATTATGCTCGACTGCCCCAGCGTCGGCGCCACCGAAAACATTATGCTTGCCGCGGTAAAGGCGGAGGGCGTAACGGTTATCCGCAATGCGGCGCGCGAGCCTGAAATAGAAGATTTGCAAAAATTCTTAAACTGCATAGGCGCAAAGGTTTCGGGTGCGGGCAGCGGAACGGTCAGAATAGAAGGAGTGAACGAGCTGCACGGCTGTCAATATCAGCCGATACCCGACAGAATAGAAGCGGGCACTTTCCTTATCGGTGCGGCAATGTGCGGCGGCGAGGTTAGTGTTGAGAATGTTTGTCCCGAAAATATCAGCTCGCTTATACATAAACTTAGGGAAAACGGTTGCAAAATACATATAAACGGTGATAAAATAGTATTGGAAAATCACAGAAGACTTGCTTCGGTAAAATCTATCGAAACTCAGCCCTATCCGGGGTTTCCTACGGACTTGCAGGCGCAGGCAACGGCTTTATGCTGTATATGCAACGGACATTCCATTATAACGGAAAATTTGTTCGAAACGCGCTTTAAGTACGTACCCGAGCTCCGCAAAATGGGCGCGGACGTAACGGTTATCGACAGAAATGCTTTCGTTCGCGGAGTTGAAAAGTTCAAGGGCGCTACGGTGGTTGCACACGATTTACGTGGCGGCGCCGCCCTCGTTTTGGCGGCTCTTGCGGCGGAAGGCAGAAGCGAAGTTCTGGATATTTCCCATATAGACAGGGGGTACGGCTCTTTCGAATATAAACTTAGAAACCTCGGAGCGGATATTGTAAGAGTCACCGTTTAACACTAATGAAAAAGTACTTGAATAAAATCGTCGCACTCGTCATAGGCATAGTGTTTGTTGCCGCAGTGATAATAAGCCTCGGTAAAATTTTTGCGATTAAAAATGTAAACGTAACTATGCTTACATACAGCGAGGACTGCACCGAAAGCTACAACGAAGCCAAAGCTTCCTTTAAAAAGTTTAAAGGCGAAAGCCTTTTGCTCGTTAAATCTTCCGATTTTGTCAACGCCGTAAACGACAGCAATTATACCGTTGTTTCGTGCGAGAAAAAATATCCCTGCACGGTGAACGTGGTTTTAAAGGAAAGGCTTGAAACCTTTGCCGTTTTCGTGGGCGGACAGTATTCTATGTACGACGCGGACGGTAAGTTTTTAAGGAAGTGCGCGGATAACGTGAATATCAACGACGGCTCGCCAAACGTTGAACTCGTCGGAGTTGCGGTTGAGGAAATAGAGGCCATTGCGAAAATTTCTGCTTCGTTCAAAGTGAATTTCAAGGCGCTTCGTTCGCTGGTTACGAGTATTACGCTCGACACTAATTCCGATATAGCCGATTATACCGAAAAGCTTATTTTCAATCTGCGTTGCGGACTTAAAGTGGAAATCGATAATTATAATTCGTACACGGGCGAAAAGCTCGAAGCGGCTTATTCCAAGTTTACCACGCTCAGCGACAGGGAAAAATTAAGCGGAACGGTGCGTAGCTACCACCGCGTAGACGGTGAAGTCAACGTAGTTTATACGCCTGACGTATATTAAAAATAAAAACCTAAAAAAGCGGTCTTTGCGGACCGCTTTTTTGTGTGTTTTAGTTGACTTTATTATGTTACTATTATATAATTGTGTTATACAATTCTTATTTTAAGGCGGCTGCAGAAAATGCGCAAAAACAGCGTGGCAGTGTTGGATATTCGCTCGTCGGAAATAACCGCGGTAGTTGGTGAAAGGGGCGTTAACAACACCTTCATAATCAAGAGCAAATATTCCTGCGATTACGACGGTTACGCCGAGGGCGAGCTTTTGGACGTCGACAGCTTTACCGAGGCGGTAAGGGACGTCGTGAAGAGTACGGTTTCGGCGCTCAGCGGAATTAAAACCTTTTACGTCGGAGTTCCGGGTGAGTTTATAAAAGTCGTAAATACGGACAAGGTTATAAGCTTTAACTCGACTAAGAAGATTTCGCATAGCGACTGCTCTTATCTTGCCGAAATGTCAGCGCCTTACGAAAGCGACGAATATAAGACGATTAGACACAGCTGTCTTTATTACGTCTTATCGGACAAGCGCAAAATTATTTATCCCGTCGGTGAAACGAGCGACAGCTTAGAGGGTAAATTCTGTTTTTACCAGTGCAAAAACGATTTTATAGATATTCTTTTGGAAGCCTTCAAAAAGTTTGACGGAATTTCGAATATCAATCTAATCCCCATGGTACAGGCTGAGGCGATTTACCTTTTAGAGCCTGAAAAACGCGACGAGTACGCCGTGTTGGTTGATTTGGGTTATATTTCTTCAAGTTACAGCGTCGTTTGCGGAAACGGACTTGCGTTCAGCGAATCGTTTTCGGTGGGCGTGGGGCATATAGCAGTCTATCTAATGGCGGAACTCGAAGTTCCTTTCGAGGTTGCACTGTCGTTTATGACGAAAATCAACCTAAATTCCAAGGAAAGACTGAGCACTCTCGAAGAGGTCGTTTACGAGGGAAACGTTTACAGCTTCCCGACGGTGACCGTCCGCGATAAGATACGCGAAGGTCTTGACGGAATTTGTGAAACGCTTGAAGAGTGCCGCCAAAGCTACACGGGTAAAAATCTTGACGGCAAGCCCATTTATATTACGGGCGAAGGCGTAAAGGTAGTCAGAGGAACGGTAGAGCATATTTCAAACAGACTCGTCAAAAACGTGGACGTAATAGCTCCCAAAGTTCCTTATTACGACAAGCCGCAATTCAGTTCGATTTTAAGCCTTTTAAATATGGCTTTAAAGGATGCGAAACCTGCATCTATATTCAATAAATTCAAAAGTTATTAACGGAGGGTAAAATGTTTAACGATTTAGCCGCAAATTACGGAAACGGTAACGGCAACGTTACGGGCAGAGCAAGAATAAAGGTAATAGGTGTAGGCGGCGCGGGCAATAACGCCGTTAACAGAATGATAGAAGCAGGTATCGACGCCGCTGAATATTTCGTTGTGAATACGGACAGCCAGATACTTGCGCTTTCGCCTTGCCAGAATAAAATTCAGATAGGTAGTGCGCTTACTAAAGGCCTTGGCGCAGGCGCAGACCCCGATATCGGCAGAGCAGCAGCCGAAGAAAGCAAGGAAGAGCTTACGGAAGCAATAAAGGACACCGACCTTTTGTTCATTACCGCAGGTATGGGTGGCGGTACGGGTACCGGTGCGGCTCCCGTCATTGCTAAAATTGCGCGCGATATGAAGATACTTACCGTTGCAGTCGTAACCGAGCCTTTCGGTTTCGAAGGCAAAAAGCGCATGGAAAACACCGTAAAGGGCCTTGAAAATTTAAAGAAATACGTTGATACGCTCATTATAATTCCCAACGACAAGATAAAGACGGTTGTCGCAAAGAATACGCCTATGCGCGAAGCATTGCGCGTTGCCGACGAAATTTTAAAGCAGGGCATCAAGGGTATTGCCGAATTAATCGTCAATCCTTCGCTTATCAACCTTGACTTTGCTGACGTTAAGACGATTCTGAAGGACAAAGGTATAGCGCACCTTGGTGTCGGCGTTGCTAAGGGTGAAAACAGAATTATAGAAGCTGTAAGGGTTGCGGTAAACTGCCCTCTGCTCGAAACCACTATCGAAGGCGCGCGCGGCGTAATTTTGAACGTTTGCGGCGGCGAAGATTTGACCTTCGACGAGGTTGCGGACGCAGCCGAGCTTGTTAAGAGCGTAGTAGACGCTTCTGCTAACATTATCTTCGGCGCAAGAATTGACCCCAACGTTCAGGACGAAGTTGAAATTACCGTTATTGCTACGGGTTTCCCCGGCTTTGACAGTAAGCGCGAAGACGACAGTACGCAGAGAGGATATCAGAGTGGAAGAATTTACGACCGCCCCAACTATAACAGCAATCTGGGTGCGGACAGAATGTCCGTTACGGAACCGTACTATCTCCGTCAGCCCGTTCAGCCTGTACAGCAGTATCATCCGCCCGTACAGCCTGTTCAGCCTGCGCAACCCGTGCGCCCCGTTCAGCGTGAGGAAAACACGGAAAGCATCGAGCGCCCGAACGATAAAAACGTTCCCAAATTCGCACAGATGCTCAGAAATCTCGGCAAAAAGCGCAGTGGTGACTAATTAAAATCAAACTAAAAGCAGGGTTTTGTACCCTGCTTTTTTTGTGCCGAAAGAAAAAGAAAATAAGAAATATTACAAAATCCGTGCTATTTTTACGCAATTTTTAATACTATGTATTATGCGCGTTAAATTTTTCGACAGATTTGAAAGTGTATTTTTTATTGGTATCGGCGGCGTAAGCATGAGCGGACTTGCAAAGTTCGTGCTGTCTTTGGGTAAGAAAGTCGGAGGCAGTGACGTGACTGCAAACGAGTATACCGACGAGCTTCAAAAGCTTGGTGCGGATATCTCAATCGGAACTAAGCCGACGAGTATTAAAGATTACGATTTAATCGTCTATACCGACGCGATTAAGGAAAACGACGAACGGCTTGCGGAAGCCGAAGCGCTGTCAAAGGAAATAATATCGCGCGGACAGCTTCTGTATGAAGTCAGTCGTTGCTTCAAAAAAGTTATAGCCGTTGCGGGCTGTCACGGCAAAACTACGTGTTGTTCGATGCTTGCACATGTTTTTTCGGCGGCGGGTAAAAAGTTCGCGGCGCATATC
>CAMWPZ010000049.1 GCA_947176305.1 uncultured Clostridia bacterium | reverse complement strand
CGCCCCGGCGTTTCAAAACCACTAAAAACCCCCCCCCAAATTACCCCTATTTTTTCGTAAAAAAATTAAACCCATTTTTTTATTATTAAAAAACCGGCCCCCCCCGCGGACCCCCCCGCGCGGCGCACTTATCGTTAATTTACTTTAAATCATTTATCTTTCTTGTCAGACTTCTTGTCACCGTCTTTCTTGCTCTTTTCGGGTGCTTCAACCTTTTCGGGAGCAATCAGCTTGGGCATCTTCAAGCCTGCCATAGAATACAAGTCGTCAAGGGGAGGGAGGGATTTCATCATACCCGAAACGAAGTTCGCGGTAGCCGTCTTGCCGTCGGCGTTCTGTCCGTTTTCCCAAACGGTTACCTTGTCAATCTTCAGATTCTTTATAGCTTCAACCTGAGTGGAAACGAGTTCTTCAAGCTTGTCGGCAATCATAAGGCGGACAGCCTCGTCAGCGGTGCCTGCCGCGTGAACGAGCTTATCCATACCTTCGGCCTGTTTGGAAAGAGTTTCGTAAATACCGCGAGCCTCGGCTTCCATTTTAGCGAATATAGCGTCCGCTTCACCTTTTGCGCGGCGGCGTACGTTTTCTGCTTCCGCGTCTGCCTCGATTTCGATTTTTCTCTTTTCAATTTCCGAAGCGACGATGACGTCGGCTTCCTTGGTCGCCTTTTCACGCGAAGCACGCGCAATTTCCGCCTGCTTTTCTGCGGCGTAGCTTTCTTCCTTCGCCTTTGCCGCCTGTACGTTTTCCGCGGTAACCGCAAGCTTCATTGCTTCCGCTTCCTTTTCTCTGAGGAGCGCCTTGGACTGGGCGATTTCTGCTTTCGCCTTGTTTTCGCCCTCGATAGCGCGGCTTTCGGCTTCGGCAACGTTGATACGCTGTTGCATCAGCGCGTTTGCTTCACCAATAGCACCCTTGCGGTTTTCTTCAGCAACGGAAATTTTCGCGTCGTTGATTGCCTTTGCCGCAGCCTCTTTACCGAGTGCGACTATGTAGCCGCTTTCGTCGGAAATATCGGTCATGTTCACGTTGATAAGCTTCAAGCCGACCTTTTTAAGCTCGCCCTCGACGTTTCTCGAAATAGCTTCAAGGAACTTGTCGCGGTCGGTGTTGATTTCCTCGATTTCCATGGTTGCGATAACCAGACGGAGCTGACCGAAGATGACGTCTTTTGCAAGCTCGGAAATCTGTTTAAGCTGTAAGCCTAAAAGCCTTTCAGCCGCGTTCTGCATAATCGCGGGGTCGGTGGAAATACCGACGGTGAAAATGGAGGGAACGTCAATACGGATGTTCTGCTTGGAAAGCGCGTTCTTCAAATCTACCGAAATGGAGAGGGGGGTTAAGTCAAGGAAGGTATACGACTGAATGAACGGCCAGATGAACGCCGCGCCGCCGTGGATACACTTCGCGCTTCTGTAAGTCCCGTCTTTGTTCGGGGAAATTTTACCGTAGATAACCATAATCTTGTCGGAAGGGCATTTCTTGTATCTGCAGAATACTATCAGAAGCAGCATAAACAGTACGAGAACTACCACGACCGCAAGAATAATGCCAATCGTAACGGCAGTTGATGCAAGTAAGTTACTCATTTTATATTCTCCTTTTAATTTTTTACTTTGTTATTCGGCTTTGTCCGTTTTGTCCGCCGCCGCTTTTTCCTGTTCTATTTCGCGTTTAGCTTGTTCGATTGCTTTACGCACCTGTTCCCGAGTGTAAGCGTTGATAAAGCCTTCCTCGTCGGTAATATCGGAAATATTTACGTTTACCAATTTAAGCCCGAATTTTTTTAACGCGTTTTCTGCGTTGTTGCACATCGCGTCGAAGAATTTATTCCTGTCACACCAGATTTCCTGAATTGTAAACTTGGAAGCGGTAATCTGCGCCTGCGCGTTAATTGCCTGCTTTGCAATTCGGTTAATACCGTCCTGCTGTAAAAACAACAACTCTTTTGCGGCAACGGGCATAAGCTTGGGGTCGGTAGAAATTCCGAAGGTTACCGTGCCCGTAAGGTTTAAGCTGTACCCGTCCAAAGTCGGAGCTTTTTTCAGCTCGAGCGGAACGTTTGCGGGGCTTACATCCAAAAAGGCGTGCTTTTTGAAGGGCGAAATTAACACCCGCTTGCCATAGTAGCATTTTATCGTGCTTGGCTCGGGCGAGCCGTCACTGCGCGGCGAATAGACCGCTAATATTTTATCTGCGGGACATTTCATTGTTCAACGGTTTCGCTTTCGGACGGGGTTGCCTCAGTCGGAATTTCCGCCGCCTGTTCCGTAAAACGCTTTACGACCGCGCACTCGTTTTCGGTGGAAATAATTTCAACCGTTTCGTCAACGGCAATTTTTTCGCCGTCGTCGGTCATTGCGTCAAGCTCCAAAAACCTGCCCTGAGCGGTGAGCGTTATCTTTCCGCGTCCGCTTCTCTGTGCCGGTACGGAAACGTAAACCGTGGCTTGCTTGCCTACGAGCTTTTCGTGCTGTACCGCGCCGTTGCATTGCAGTTTAAGCATAGCGCGCATTGCAAACACGACGACAGCCATAGCCGCCGCACCCGCGATTACCGCAACGAATACCGAAATCCATTGCAGCTTGTCGCTTGCTACCGCGCAGGTTAAAAGCCCCGCCCAGCCGCCTACGGCAAGGAACGCCGTTATACTTTTTACGGTGAATATCGAAACTCCCGAATCGGAGTCAACGTCGATATCGCCGTCGCCGTCAATGTCTACGTCGCCGCCGAACGACGTGCAGCACAGTATAATTATCTGTACGATTAAAAATACCGTTGCAACAACGCCCAGCCAGAAGTAGACGTGTTCGAGGGCGGAAAGCCCTAAAAACCAATCTTTCATCGTCTTATCTCCCAAAAATTTTGCGGCTGTTAAGAACCGCATTTAATTCGCTTACAGCTATTTAATAAACCGTAAGCCGCACGCTTAAACGCCAAATCGATAAATTTATATCGATTTTATTAAATTTTTCCGCGCGCAAGTTTATTATATAATAATATTATATGAAAATCAAGCGCCCGTATTATATAATTATTGCCAAAGGAGGGGAGTGCTTGAAAATAGTTAAGCCGCAGGCTGAAAATAACTTTTCGGTCTGCGGCTTTCAATTGTTTTGTTATTCTATGTCAAATATCTCTATTTTATCCCAAATTTCTTTTAAGGTATATTTGTTTTTATTGATATTGAATAGTCTATATTTTTCATCGAATTCATCAATAAAACTTACCAGTTCACTGTTATCATTTGTCAGTTTTACTTCGATAGTGGGTATTGCTAATTGTCTACCCCTAAATGAAAATATGTCGTTAAAGCATCTGATGCAACAATTACGATAATGATTGTAGTCTTTTACACAAAAACGAACTTTTGATATGTTTCCGTTATTAAGTTTGCTTATAAATTCAGAGTATTCCATATTCATTTATTTTAAATATAAAAATTGCAACCTAAACTTATTTTTAAAATTCAGGTTGCTTTTTGGTGGGAACAAATGGACTCGAACCATCGACCTCTTGCATGTCAAGCAAGCGCTCTAACCAGCTGAGCTATGCCCCCGAACTGTTAAATATTATAACAGTTAAAGCGCGCGTTTGCAAGCGTTTTTCTTAGCGTTGGGGCGGCGAATATAAGTAATACCGTTTTATAGCGGTTAAAATTTTCAAAAAACGGGCAAAATTAAATCGGAGGTATTCTGCGATGAAAAAGGGTTGCCCGTACTGTAAGTGGAGCTGGGAGGCGGAGTGCGAAATCTGCACTCTGACGGATAAGCCCACCAACGACGCGATGGAGTGTGACTTCGGCTACGATAAGGAGTGCGCCGAGTATTTGAAAAAGAACGGCTCGGGCAAAAAGAACAGCCGCAGAAATTTTAAAAAGTAAACGTGATTTTTTTACGTATTAACGCTTGCCAAGCCGTTTCTGAAATGATATAATACAAACCGTAATCAATTTACGGGGATATAGCACAGTTGGTAGCGCGATACGTTCGCAACGTATAGGTCTGGGGTTCGAATCCCCATATCTCCACCAAGCAAAGCCCAAAACGAAGTTCGTTTTGGGCTTTACAATTAACTTAACTACGAAAAGGAGATTTTATGATGGATACGGTTGTAATAAAAGTTTATAGGAACGATATAACCTGCGGTGATTATCACGACGTTTATCTTGATAAATTTGATTTAAAAGTTAAAGAGCTTAAAAGCTTTGCAAAAGACATAGGTAAGCAAATATATTTTACGGTTTGTAACGCTTTGAATTGCGCCGATTTTGACTGTTTTGCGGAAGTTACGTATAACGGGGTATTGACAGAGCAGGAAAAAGACAAATATATTTCAATTATAAAGTTTTTTGCTCAAGACGCTGAAATAGATAGAGCAACGTTAAATATATATGACTTGCCGTTGTCAATTATTTTTACAAAGGCACAGATAGAAACTTTTTAAAATTCCTTTATAATTACAGCGCGGGGGCTTTAAAGTGGAGTTGAAAAAATTGCCTTATGATTTAACGGTTTGCAAGGTTAAATCGGAGTTGGATATAAATTTAAATAACGAATTTTATTTCGTCGGGAAAACCGGCGAGGAAATTTCGTTGGTATGTATTGCCGCCGACGCGCCGCATAACGTGACAGAGCGTGACGACGGTTGGAAATGCTTTAAAATTCAGGGAGTTCTCGATTTTTCCCTAATCGGCATTCTCTCAAAAATATCCGCAATTCTTGCGCAAAATAAAATATCGATTTTTGCGGTGTCGACTTTTAACACCGACTATATTCTCGTGAAAAAGGAAAACTTTGAAAAGGCTTTAAAACTATTATCGTTAAACGGTTACAGTATAGTTTAAGTCAAGGAAAATTAAAAATGAGAGTAGAAGTTTTTTCAAGCTTACCCGATTGCGCCCGTGAAATAAGAGAAAAAGTTTTTATAGCCGAACAGGGCTTCACACAAGAATTTGACGATATAGACGAAACCGCCGTTCACTTGGTTATGTTCGACGAAAAAGTGCCTGCTGCGACCTGCCGAATTTTCAAGGGCAGCGAACAAGGTTTGTACGTTTTGGGCAGGCTTGCGGTTGTAAAGGAATACCGCGGTAAGCAGTTAGGGTTGGCTCTTATAAAAGAAGCCGAAAGTTATGTGAAGGAAAACGGCGGTAAAGGCATTGTACTGCTCGCGCAACAGAGGGTTAAAGATTTTTATAAAAAAGCGGGCTTTGAAGAATTCGGCGAAACCGAGTACGACGAAGGCTGTCCGCATATCCGCATGAGGAAATATTTATAGTAGTAGGCAGTATTAAACCGCGCATATTGATTTTTGCGTAAAACTGTGATAAAATATATTCAGTAAATAGAGGGAGAAAAAAACGATGATTAAAAAGCTATTAGCCGCGCTGTTAGCGGTGCTGATGTTTTCGGCTGTTTTCTGCGGCTGTAAGAACGACGAAAACAAGGATAACGGCAAAACGGATAACGATACCGCGCTCGGCGGCGGCGATAAAACCGATGACGAGGGTGGCGAGAAGGACAAAGACGATGACGACGATGATGACGATGAAGGCAAGACGGAACAACCTACGGCGGAAGAATTGCTTTTAAACGCAAACTACACGGCGGGCGGTTACGTTTCGGGTAAAATTTCCGATTTCTCCGTTTACGAAAATACCGACGCTTACCGCAAGGTGACTACTGCCGAAGAATTTATCGCGGCAATGGCCGACGCAAAGTACCACTATAAAAACGTGTGGGACGATGAAACTTCTACCTATACGCAGGTGCCTGCGGACGGATATACGGAAGACAACTTCGAGGGAACAGTTCACATAATCGAAATTGCGAACGATTTAAACCTCGGCTATTACAAGCTGAGCGACGAAGTTAAGTCAAGCGGTCTTGTGGACGACTTCGGCAAGAATATTCCGAAATGGACGGAATACATTTCAATGTCCGATATGGTGCTTGAAAACGGCATTTCTCAGATTAAGGTTGAAAACACTTCCAATCTTTTGATATATTCCAAGAACGGCGCAAAGTTCACCCATTGCGGCTTCAAGCTTACAAGCGATACGAACGTCGTTTTCCGCAACCTGACTTTCGACGAAATGTGGCAGTGGGAGGACGCACCCGTAAAGGACACGGCAAAAATCGGCGACTACGACTGGTTCGGCTGGGCGTACTTTAAAATATCCTTCTGCGGATATATCTGGATAGACCACTGCACTTTCGGAAAATCCTACGACGGACAGATAGACTATTCAAACCCCGTCTATAACGCGAATGCGGGAACGGCTTTCCGCGCCCCGTACGGTGCCGACGGCTCGAACGGACTGCATATATCGTGGTGCAACTTCAACGCGGGCAGTGACGACGAGAACGGCTATCTTTATAAAATGATGAGCGCGATAGAGGAAGACTATAAAAGCGGCGGCACGCAGTATTTATACTACAACGCTTTGAGGGAGGGCGGCGCAAGCTTCGAGGATATTCTGTACGGAATAGCTATTCCGCAGAAGAAGGGCTTTTTGTGCGGCGACAACGCGAAGTTTTCCGGCTCGTACGATAACGCCGACGATTACAACTTCAACTTAAAACTGCGGGTTTCGTTTGCGAACTGCACCTTTAAAAATCTGGAAGACAGACTTCCCAAACTCCGCGGCGGCAACGCGTATATGTACAACTGCATAGTCGACAGCTCGCAGTATTACGGCTACCGCACGAAGCTGCGCGGAATCAACGCGGCGTCGAAAGTGGCGAGCGTAAATTCGGGCTGGAAGTGCGGGCTTGTTTCGCAGGGCATAGTATGCGGCAACGGCGGCTCGGTAAAGGCGGAAAACTGCATTTTCAAAGGCATAGAATATCTGCTTAAAAACAACGATACGAACAACTCTGCACCGTACAGCCTCGGTGGATACCAGCTTGTAAATTGCAGCTATCAGCAGTCGGCGACGTCGACCGTTTATACAGGCTCGTCGTCGGACGTAAACAATTCGTTCACCAATTCTTCAACGGGCACGCTTACGACCGACAAGTTCGAGTGGCACACGGAAGATAAAGAGCAGCCGTTCACGATTTCCGCAATCGGACTTGAGAATTTGGAAGATATGCTGAAAAGCACGTTTGAAAAATCATACTTAAAAAGCAGTTACTCCAGTAAATAATCAATGCGAAAATCAAAATTTAAAAGATATATGAAAAACGGTCACGGTCGGTGTTACACTTTTCTTGCAGACTGTGACGATAAAGAAAAATACCGCAAAATTTTGCTGTACGGCTGTCTGCACGGGCTTAACTGGGACGAACAGTGCGAAGGCACGCGTGCGGAATACGTTTACAGGTTATGTTCGCTCTTGCCCGACAACGAGTATTTTTTAAATCCCGCGATAGAAAAGTTTAAAGCTACCCCTGCGGACGGCGACGATTTCAACCACCTTTGCGATTTGATTTACGCGTTCGCCCAAGGCGGCAAAGAGAACGCGCAGGCGGCTCTTAGAGAAAAGTATAAGGAACTGTACGCCGTGCTGCTTGGACCGCGCGGCGAGGAGTGGTACGATTATCCGCGCGACGGCTTTGAACGGCTGGCAATTCACCTTACGGAAATTTTCGGTCTGCCCGAATTTTTGGCGGGGGCAAAGGATATAGGTAACTTGTACACTGTGAACGACCATTATTGCGGGTGGGACTTCGATTGCTTTTACGCGGACTTTGCGGAAAGGTACGGTAAAGAAAAGCTTGATAAAGTTCTGGAAAGTGAAGGCAAAAACTCGCCGGAGATAAATAAGTTTTTCGTATGCAAGCAGGAAGAGGAATCTCGTCAGCTTGAACAGGAAAAGAAGTGGCGCGAAGAACGCGAGCAAAGCGGTTGGCAACCGAGAAGGAGAAGAGTTTTCTCGCTCAGTGAAAAGCAAGTTCTCAGGCTTATAAAAAAGCTTGAATTGCCGTACGTAGATAAGTTTAAACGTCATGCGGCGGTTCGGGATATTATTAACGCGTTTGACAACGGATTGGATTTACCAAGGCGCGCGACGGAATTGATTTACGAAAAATCGTTCTGTTCCTGTTGCCGCTACGAAGCCGTAAAATTAATGAGTGAACGCGGTTGGCTGACGGACGAAATTAAAAGTGAGTGCGCGTTCGACTGCGATGAGATGACGGCGGAGCTTGTAGCAAAGACCGAATAAATCGCTGAAATAAGGTATAATATATGAAAAAGAAAATTCTTATTATTTTTGCGTTATTCGCCGTGCTGTCGGCGTGCGTTATTGCGGGCTGTTCTTTAAACAAGAAGTCGATGACAATAGAGTACACCTATTACAGGAACGGTGAAATTATCAGCCCTGAGTCGGAAGATACTTTAATGATTAAAGACGGCGGCATAGGCATTACTATGGACGTTGAGCTTGAGTTAGAGGGCGAAAAGGTTTTGTTCGAGGTGTACGATTACAAGGGCGAACTTGCGTGGAACGGCGAATATAACGAGGGCGCGTCCTTCCAGATTGTTTTAGACGACGTGCCGTCGGGCAGCCGCTATAAGCTTAAAGTAAAAGCGGAAAACATAACCCGCGCGCATATAATAATTACTTCCAACCAAATGAAGGTACAAACGCCTTTCGACTGATAAATCACAGAAAAATTCTATGGCGAAGAAACTCACCAAAACCAAAAAAATTATAATTGCCGTCGTTACGCCGATAGCCGCGTTATTGACGGCTTTTATGATACTGTGCTTCGTAACTATGGGTATGTATTCGCCGACTTATCTCGGCAGGGTGCTTACCCGTTGGGATTCGCGTGTGACGGACTATAAGTTTTTTCCCGAACGGATAATAGAAAAGAGCGAAAGCCCGTACGTTTACGAAAAGGAAATAAACTCAAACCTCTCGGGCTTTACCGTAAATTATAAAAGCGGCAAAAAGAACAAAAGCTATGCGCTTTCCTCGTTCGTAGAAAAGACCGACACTACCTCGCTTATAATCGTAAAGGACGATAAAATTGTTTACGAGCAGTATGCAAACGGCTATACGGAAAATTCCGTAAATACCTCGTTCTCGATGGCTAAGTCGGTTGTTTCCTTGCTCGTCGGCAAGGCGGTGGAGGAAGGGTATATAAAAAGCGTAACCCAGCCCATATCCGACTATATCAAGGAATTTGAAAATAAGCCGATAGGCGAAGTCACGATTGAGGACTTGCTTTTAATGCGCTCGCCCATAAAATACGACGAGGAAAAACCTCTGTGGTTCGGCGACGATACGCTAACGTACTTCTACGACGATTTGCGCGAGCTTGCGCTGAACCATACCTCGCTCACCGACGAATACGGCGGCAGGTTTCACTACAACAATTACCACCCGCTACTGCTTGGAATTATCCTTGAAAAAAGCACGGGCGTAAGCGTTTCGAAATACTTCGAAAGAACTATATGGCAACCGATAGGGTGTGGGGCAGACGCTTCGTGGAGCCTTGACGGAAAGAAGTCCGCATTCGAGAAAATGGAAAGCGGAATAAACTTCCGCGCCGCGGACTTTATAAAGATTGGCAGTATGGTGCTGCACGGCGGCTTGTGGAACGGCACGCGCATAATAGGCGAGGACTGGCTGAACACTTCCACCGTATGCAATTTCCCGATAAACGCGGAAGAATATAGCGGAACGTTTTTAGAGGGTAAAAACGTCGGCTACCGCTATATGTGGTATTCGACGCCCAATGGCGGAAAGCTTGATATTTTTGCGTGGGGCAAGAGCGACCAGCTATTGTATATCTGTCCGTCGCAGAATGCGGTAATTCTGCGCACGGGTAAAAGCGACGGCAAAGTGAATAACTGGGTAGAGGTTATGCAGGCGCTGTGCGCCGCCGCGTAAATAGAATTAATAAAGCCACCGCGCTTTTTAAGCGCGGCGGCTTTATTAATTTTAAGCTTATTCCGTAATGCAGGCGAAACCGCTGTCTACCGTGATTTCACACTCGAAGTCGGGGTGCTTTGCCTTGACCGCTTCGATAATCTTTTGCTTTATTTCGTCCTTTGTAAGCGCGATATCCTCGGGCGCGGCGCAGTCGAAAATAAGCTTTGTTTTATCGCCGCAGTTTACGATTTTCAAATCGTGAACGGTAAGCTTTCCGTCAACCTCTTTCAGGCAGTCTTCAACTATCTTTCGCGTTTCGTCGTCCTGATGGGCTATCGGGTCGGGGTGAACGACGAGGTGCAGTCCGTCGCTTTCCAGAAAGTCACGCTCTATCCTGTCGATAATTTCGTGGCACTTAATAATTCCAAGCTCTTCGGGAATTTCCACGTGCACGCTTGCAAACTGCCTGCTCGGCCCGTAATCGTGCACCATCAAGTCGTGCGTGCCGCGAACTCCGTCGTAATTCAGAATCCGCTCTTTCACGCTTTCGACGTACGCCTTGTCGGGCGCCTTGCCGAGAAGGGTGTCGACCGTTCTTTTGACTACCGTCAGTCCGCCGTAAAGAATGAACAGCGCGGCGGCAATTCCCAAAGGTCCGTCCAAATCAACCGAGGTATAGCGCGAAATCAAAGTGCCCGCAAGTATAAGAGTAGTGGCAACGCAGTCGCACAGGCTGTCGATTGAAGCGGCGGCAAGCGTCTGGGAATTTACTTTTTTCCCGAGCCGCCGATAGAAGAAGAACATCCACAGCTTAACTATAATCGCCGCGCAAAGTATTCCCACCGTCAGAAAGCCGAATTCCGTCGGCACGGGCGAAATTATCTTCTTTATACTCTCTATCATAATTTCCACGCCGAGCGCGATTATGATTACGGCGATAAACAGCGCGGAAAGATATTCGTACCTGCCGTGTCCGTAGGGGTGCCCCTTGTCGGCAGGGCGGCTCGCCATTTTAAAGCCCACGCAGGTTATAACGTTGGACGACGCGTCGGAAAGGTTGTTGACCGCGTCCGCAATTACGGATAGCGAGTGCGCGATAAAGCCCGCCGTAAGCTTCGCGGCAAACAGTAACGCGTTTAAAATAATGCCGACTATGCCCGAAGCCTTGCCTATTTTTACACGCGCGGCGGAAGTCATTTCTCCGCCGCGCGTACATTTTTTAATTATCAGGTTTGATAGCATATTGAAAGTGTAACACAAATTTTCCGCCTTGTCACGCAATTTTTATATTGTGATAAATTATTGCGCCCTCACGCCGAGGATATGTATTCCGCGCGCCTGCTCGAAGGTATATGAGGAGAGGGGTTTTCCGAACGCGTCGTAGCTGTGCGCCGCGACTAAAATTCTGCCGTTCGAAACCCCGACTACCACGGGCGAGTGGTAAAAGTCGCCCGTCGCCCTGCCGAGCTGAACTATATCCCCGACCTCTAACCTGTCAAGCGGAACTTCCTCGGCATACGGTCCTTCTCCGTCGGTGTTGCCCGTTAAAAAGTTGTAAAGGTATTCAACCCCCGTCCAGCTTGCCGTGCGGTCGTTTGCGGAGCGGTAAAACCAGCCGAGAACGGGCGTGAAATTCATAACCTTCGCCCCTGCGAAAATGCACTGCGAGGCGAAGTTCGTGCAGTCGCCGCCTATCCTTGAAAAATCGTAATATGCAGGGTTGCGCCCGAAAGCCCACTTTTTAGCGTAGTCGAACGCCGCCTGCCTGTCGTATATTAATTCTCTCATACAAACATTGTATGTGCTTGCGGCGCGTTTTGCCTAAAAAGCCGCACAAAAAAAAGACGACGCAAAACGCCGTCTTTTGATTTTTTTAAATTACTCTGCGAAAATATCGATATATTTTTTATCGGTTGCAAGTCCGGTGGGAAGGGTGATATCTCCGTTGTAGAGTTTAAGGTTCATACCGCCCGTAACCTTTATAGCGTAATCGCCGAGCTCTATAGGCATATCGGGAATTTTATCTACGCTAACCTTAACGTCGATATTGCAGTCAACCGCAAATCCAGTGAAAAGTCCGTTAGCGTCGAATGCCACGTAGATATCGATATTGAGGGTGTTTACCGTAAGCGCGTCTTTAAGCATTGCAATGCTTTCAACGATGTCACCCATTTCGTCTTCTTCCGCGCCGCTTTCAGCCAAAGCAAGAATTGCTTCGTAGCTTTCTTTGGTGAAGCTTATCTTTGCTTTAAGTCCGTTGTCGGTATCGAGCGCAACCTTTATTTTAAGCTGGTCGAGCATTCCGAGCAACGCATTAATGTCCATACCGGGCACTGCGATAATTTCGCCGCCTTCCTCGCTCTCGTCGGGGGATACGATAATTTCGTCAGCGGGGGTTAGGTTGGTGTCGCCGTCAACAGGACCGCCTATACCGCCGATGAAGTCGATAAGGTCTTCGAAGCTTGCCTTAACCTTCATAGTGGTTAAGCCTTCGTACATTATGTCAAAGCCTTTAACTTCGTACAAGTCAATATAAGCGTACTCGCTGTCGTTGTACACGTTGGTCTTTAAGGACAAATCCAAGGTTTCTTTTTGTTTGCCTGCGGACGCGGTCAATTTGCCGCTGACGTTGGCGTAGCCGCTGCCCGAAATTTTAAGATTTTCCAAATCGGTGCAAACGAGCTTGTAGTTCGTGTCGGTACCAATCGAATAGTTCGCGCTTATACCGTTTACCGTTGTATCCATGACTATGGAAAGGTTTTCGCTCAGCTCTAAACCAAGCTTGTAATCGTTCGCTTCTACGTTGCCGAACGCGTTGGAAAAGTCAACCTTTGAAAGTTCGTTTTTAACCTGTTCAGCCGTAGCTTCCTTGTAGTTGCCGTCAATGACGTTGGGGTTGCTTTCTTTGTCTTTACAGCCCGTAAACGCCAACATTGATATTGCGAGTATTACGCTTGCAATAACTGCCAGAAATTTTTTCATTTAATTCTCCTTACATATATTTTATGAAATAATTATAATTTTATTAAAAATTAAAGTCAAGCACGGTAAAGGGAATTTATCGAAATGTTAAAAAATACCTGTAAATTTTAATTATTAACTTATTATTGCATTTTTTACCTTTTTATGGTATAGTGAAAAGGACGGGAAGCTTTCCCGAATAAATTTGAGGTTTTTTACTTATGAAT
>CAMWPZ010000048.1 GCA_947176305.1 uncultured Clostridia bacterium | reverse complement strand
GTACATCTCACTGCCCGCTTCCAGGGGCGAGTGGGTAAAAACAATTTAAAAATACGTTTAACAAAAACCGCGCGTGTTTCAAAATTGTAACCCGCGCGGCTTCTATTATTTCAAGCCCTTGAAGGGTTTAAATGCAAACAGCGCGTACACTGTGTACAGCGCGGCAACTCCGCCGACAGCCAAAAAACTGCGGTAAGCGAAGTCTATTTTCAGGCACATAAAATATAATAAGTTAAAGCCCGAAAAGGCGTAAACGGCGCCGCATATTCCGATAGTAACTAAAATCAAAACGCAGGTTATACTTGTAAGCTTCATACTTCAAGTATGCGCCGCGGTTAAATTTTTATGTTATTTAAGACAAGCTTGTCGAAGTCCACGGGCTCGGCAAAGTCGCGGGGAATAAAGCGCACCATACTGAATTTGGCATAGTTGAAGATATGCGTTTTCATCAGCACGGGGGTGGCGATATCCAATTCCTCGCAGATATCCGAAAGATACTTGAAAAATTGCGAGTAGGTGAATTTTTCGTCGCTCTCATAGGTAATTTGTTTTATTATTTTTTCTTCGCGCATTACTTTCGCCCAAATTCTGAACATAAAAAAATTATACGCGAAACCGCGGCAAATGTAAACCGTTTTGAAATTAAATTGACAAGTTAATATAAAAGGTCTAAAATTAATTAAAAAATCAAGGGGAACGGACAATGGAAAAACTTGAAAAAGACGTGCTTGCGCTTATATCCGCTGACTCGCGCTTAACTCCAAAAAGCATCGCCTCGATGCTCGGCGCGGACGAAGCCACGGTTAAGGGCTTGATACAAAAACTTGAAAACGACGGAATAATCGTAAAGTATACGGCGATACTCAACACCGACAGCGTGGAGGAAGATACCGTCGAAGCGCTTATCGAGGTAAAGGTAACGCCTCAGCGCGGTCACGGCTTCGATATGATAGCGAACGAAATCGCCGCGCACGACGAGGTTAAAAATTTATACTTAATGAGCGGCGCATACGACTTGGCGGTTATAGTTCAGGGCAAAAGCTTGCGCAGTGTTTCGCGTTTCGTTTCGGAAAAAATTTCCACTTACGACACGGTGCTTTCCACGGCTACGCACTTTATTTTAAAGAAGTACAAGGTCGAAGGCGCAAAGATGAAAAAGGACGGCGACGGACGGTTAAGCGTTCAGGCGTAATATCTTATGAGGAAATTCGTAAACAGCCGCGCGGCTTCACTGCAACCGAGCGGTATTAGAAAATTTTTCGATATAGTGCAGAGTATGGAGGGGGCAATCTCTCTCGGCGTGGGCGAGCCCGACTTCGTCACGCCTTGGAACGTTAGGGAAGAAGCCGTGCGCTCACTCCGCCGCGGCAACACACAGTACACGGGCAACCGCGGTCTGCCCGAGCTTCGGGATTACATATCAAAGTATATTGCCGAGCGGTTTGACGTTCACTATTCGCCCGAGCGCACGATAGTCACCGTCGGCGCGAGCGAGGCGATAGATTTAGCCCTGCGCGCGGTGTGCGACGTCGGCGACGAAATTCTCGTGCCCGAGCCTTCGTACGTTTCCTACGCGCCTGCGGTCACGCTTGCGGGTGGGACGCCCGTGCCCGTAAAATGCACGGCGGATAACGACTTTATTTTAACCCCCGAAATTCTGGAAAAGGCTATAACCCCGAGAACTAAGGCGGTGATAGTCGCTTACCCCAACAACCCCACGGGCGCGGTTATGACGCGCGAACAGTTGGAGGCGATAGTACCCGTTATAGAAAAGCACGACCTTTTGGTTATATCCGACGAGATTTACGCCGAGCTTACCTACACGGGCAAGCACGCTTCGGTTGCTTCGATAGGGGATATGGCCGAGAGAACGGTGTATATAAACGGCTTTTCCAAGGCTTTTGCCATGACGGGCTGGCGCGTGGGCTTCGTCTGCGCACCCAAGGAAGTGGACGAGGCTATGTTCAAAATCCACCAGTATACAATTCTTTGCGCGCCGAATATCAGCCAGCGCGCCGCGGTGTGCGCCCTTAAAGAAGGCTTTGCCGACGGATTTTCCACGGTCGAGGATATGCGCAAGGAATACCAGAGGCGCGGCGAATTTTTAGTAAACGCTTTCAACGCGCACGGACTTAAATGTTTTCAGCCCAAGGGCGCGTTCTACGTTTTCCCCTCGGTCGAGGTCACGGGGCTTGACGGTGAAGCGTTCGCCAACGAGCTTCTGAAAAGGTACAAGGTCGCGGTAGTTCCGGGGTCGGCTTTCGGGCCTGCGGGCAAAAACCACGTGCGCTGTTCGTACGCAACCTCTATGCGCAATTTAACCGCCGCGATAGAGAGGATTTGCGCCTTTTTGGAAGAGGTGTAGATGCGGCGCGGCAAAAACGCGTATTTTATAACGGAAAAAATTTTTGGAGATAACAAATGAAAAAAACACGGTGGTTTCGTACATACTTTAGCAAAAATCTTAACGGTTATGTACGCTATAGCAGTAGTTGTTCTATTTATTCTGACGATTCTTCTAGAGGTAAGCTTGCTCACGTTTATAATTTCGGTAATTGGGGGTGCGGTTGAGTTAATTTTGATATGGGCGTTAGACAACTGCATATTCAGGATAGAGGTATTGGAAAATATTCTGAACAAAAAGGGAATAGTTGAAGAGAGGGACGTCCAAATTGAAGTTGACGGCTTTGTAGACGAAAAAGAAGAAGATATAAACTACTGCAAGCATTGCGGATATCAGCTCTTCAAGGAAGATAAAGTTTGTCCCAACTGCGGCGAGGAAGTAGAAACCGAAGAAGCTTCCGAAGAATTAAAATAGCCATTATAGTTATTGCTTTTTGCGAGCGATAAAACTTCCCGTAAACAGGGCAAAAAGTTGACAAAAATCTTTTAAGCATATATAATAGTGAACGAAGGCGGGGAAACCTGCTTTAATTTCAATAAACGCGTGGTTCCGGTTTGATAAAGCGGAATCACGTTTGTTTACACTAAAACGGTAAAATTCAAAAACTTATATAAAAAAAGAGGTATTAAATGGCAGACCAAACGTTTATCATGACGCAAAAGAATTACGACGATTTGAAAAAAGAGTTAGACTATCTCGTTAAAGTCAAACGTCCCGAAATTATCGAACGCATTGCCGAGGCGCGCAGTCACGGCGACCTTTCGGAAAACGCGGAATACGACGCGGCGCGCGAAGAGCAGCGCTCGAACGAGGGCAAGATAGCCGAACTCGAATATCAGATTAAAAACGCGGATATCCGCGCGGAGGACAAAAACAAAACCTACGTGCATCTCAACAGCGTTGTCAAGGTTTACGACGAGGATATGGAGGAGGAATCGGTTTACACGATAACTTCCGTGACCGACGTCGACGTTATGAGCGGTAAAATTTCCGTCGAGTCCCCCGTGGGCGCGGCGCTGTTAAAAAAGAAGGTCGGCGACAAGGTTAAAGTTCCCTGCCCCGACGGGTCGTTCTACACACTGAAAATATTATCGATAGGTTAAGGATATGGAAGAAATAATAAACAACGAGCCTTCCGAGGAAGAGCTTGCGGAACAGGCGAGAATACGCCGTGAAAAGTTGCAGAAACTATGTGACGAGGGGAACAACCCTTTCGTCAAGGTAAAGTACGAAGTTTCCGCGCGTTCGGCTGAAATTATAAACTCGTTTGAAAAGTTAGAGGGCAAGGAAGTTTGCATTGCGGGCAGGCTTATGTCGCGCCGAATTATGGGCAAGGCTTCCTTTTCCCATATACAGGACAACGACGGACTTTTACAGATTTACGTCCGCCGCGACGACGTCGGTGAAGAAGATTACGCCGCGTTCAAAAAAGATTACGACTTGGGCGACATTATCGGCGTAAAGGGCTACGTTTTCAAAACGCAGACGGGCGAAGTTTCCGTTCACTGCACGCACATCGAAATGCTGACCAAATGTTTAAGGCCGTTGCCCGAAAAACAGCACGGACTTACCAACACCGATATCCGCTACCGCCAGAGAGATTTGGACTTAATAGTCAACCCCGAAGTGAAGCAGACCTTCGTTAAGCGTTCGCAGATAATTTCGGGAATAAGAAACTATCTGGACGGACGCGGCTTTTTGGAGGTTGACACCCCCGTATTGACCACGCTTGAAATAGGCGCGGCGGCAAGACCTTTCAAGACGAGGCATAACGCGCTCGACATAGAAATGTATTTGCGCATAGAAACCGAGCTGTATTTGAAGAGGCTTGTCGTCGGCGGTATGGAACGCGTGTACGAGGTGGGCAGAATTTTCCGCAACGAGGGTATGGACGCTTATCACAACCCCGAGTTTACCACCGTCGAGTGCTACGCGGCTTATCTCGATTACTTCGATATGATGAACCTCGTCGAGGAAATGTATTCCAAAATCGCAAAGGACGTTTGCGGCACGACGGATATCACCTATCAGGGCACGGAAATTCACCTCGGCGGTAAGTGGGCAAGACTGACTATGAAGGAAGCCGTAAAGAAGTTCTGCGGCGCCGACTACGACGAGTGGAAGACGGACGCGGACGCGCGCGCCTGCGCGAAGAAATTGGGCGCGGAAGTCAAGGAAGGCGACGCGGCAACCAAGGGTCACGTACTTATTGCACTCTTCGACGCGTTCTGCGAAGAAAAGCTTATTCAGCCGACTTTCATCTACGATTATCCCGTGGAAAATTCGCCGCTTGCAAAGCGCAAGGAAGACGACCCCGCGTTCACGCAGAGGTTTGAGTACTTCATATGTGCACACGAATTCGGCAACGCTTTCTCGGAACTCAACGACCCCATTGACCAGAAACAGAGATTTATTAAGCAGGTTGAAGAAAAGCGCGCGCAGGAGCCTAACTGCAACGCAAAGGTTGACGAGGACTTCATAACCGCGCTCGAATACGGACTTCCCCCCACGGGCGGTCTCGGCTTCGGCGTAGACAGACTTGTTATGCTTCTGACCGACAGCCCGACGATAAGGGACGTTTTACTTTTCCCTACGATGAAACCCAAAAAATAATAAAGGGCGGCGCATATGCCGCAGGGTGAGTATATGTACGATTACAAGATATATTCGCGCATCAAAAAATACTCGGGCGCGAAAAAATCATTCCATATCCCCGGTCACAAAAACAAAGGGGAGTTTGCGTCAATGTTCAAGGGCGCGGCGCTGGATATTACCGAGCTTTCGTATTCGGATAATCTTTTCGACGCGTCGGGCGTAATAGCTTCGGCGCAGAACGACATTGCCGAAATTTTGGGCGCGGCTAAAAGCTATATCACCACGGACGGTTCGTCCAGCGGCGTATATGCTATGCTTTACTGCGCGGCAAGGCACGGCAACAAAATTATCGTTATGCGCAATTCGCACAAGAGCGTGTGGAACGCGTGCAAGCTTTTCGGGCTTGAACCTTTAATCGTTCAGGGCGCGTATACCGACGGAATATTAACTCCGCCCGACTGCGAAATTATCGAAAAGCTTATCGCTAACGACAACAATATAGCGGGCTTTTTGGTGACCTCGCCCGACTATTACGGAAATATCGCGCCGCTTGACAAGTACGCGGAAATCACCAAAAAATATTCAAGACTTTTACTCGTCGACGAGGCGCACGGCGCGCACCTTGCATTCGGCGACAGAAAGGGATATGCAGGCACCTACGCAGATATGTGGGTGGACGGAGCGCATAAAACCCTTCCCACGCTCACGCAGGGCGCGATTATAAATATCAACAACGAAGAACTTATTGCGGACGCGGAGGAGGCGTTAAACCTATTCAGAACGACGTCGCCCAGCTATCCCGTGATGGCATCGGTAGAATACGGCGTAAAGTATTGCGTGAACAATTCCAAAGCATTATCGCGTGCGCAGGCGGCGGTTGAACAGTTTGTAAACGAGAACAAGAATATTATCCCCGTAAGACGGACGGACGACTGGACGAAGCTTTTAATCGACTTCGCGCCCCTCGGCATATCCCCCGATATTGCGGCGGCAAGGCTTGAAAAGAAAGGCATATTCGCGGAGTTTTCCGACGGCAGGTTTATTCTTTTCTACCTCTCGCCAATGACGGACCTGGCGGACTTGAACGCCTTGAAAAAGAAACTGCTTGCGGTAATTGCAAACAAGAAGATAAGGAATACATTTACGGATAAACCCGCTATACCCGAAGCCGACCGCTCGTACAGCTTCCAGTATGCTTTGAGGAAGCCTTGCGAATATATCGAACTCGAAGAAGCCGAGGGCAGAATGTGCGCGAAACCCGCGGGACTCAATCCCCCGTGCATACCCGTTGTAATTACGGGCGAAATTATTTCGGCGGCGGCTATTAAATCGCTGACGACTGCAAAGGCTACGTTCGGACTTACCGACGGTAAAATCTGCGTGGTAAGAAAATAATGAAAGGCAAGTTTATTACGTTCGAAGGCTGCGAGGGTTCGGGCAAAAGCACGCAGATAAGGCTTTTGTGCGAATACCTCGAAAAGAGCAATATCCCCTATATATCCACGCGCGAACCCGGCGGAAGCAAGATTGCCGAGCGTATCCGCACGATAATTTTGGACGCCAACAACGCGGAAATGTGCGACGAGTGCGAGGCGTTATTATACGCCGCCGCACGCGAACAGCACTTAAAGGATATAGTTATCCCCGCGCTGAACGAGGGCAAGCTTGTCGTGTGCGACAGGTATATCGATTCCTCGCTCGCCTATCAGGGCGCGGCAAGGGGGCTTGGCACGGAGTTTATAAAAAGCATAAATTCCCACGCTATTGAAAGCTATTCCCCCGACCTGACGGTTTTCCTGAATATATCCCCCGAAGCGGCTTTTTTAAGGAAGCACGGCGCGGATAAGAACGATAGAATGGAGATGCAGGGGCTTGATTTTCATATGAAGGTTTACGAGGGATATTTGGGACTTTTGAAAAGCTATAAAAGAATTCGCCCCGTAGACTGCGGCGGAACAAAGTATGAAACGCACGAAAAAATCATCGCCCTTTTAAAGAACGAAGGTATTATAAATTAAGTGGAAAAGCTAATCTGCGGCACCGCCGCGTACACACTGTTTTTAAACGATAAAAAGAGCGGCAAGCTTTCGCACGCATATATGCTGGACTTTTCCGACGTGAAGAACTTAAATTCCGCGCTGAAAATATTTGCGCTTGCGTTTTTCGGGTTTGAAAAAGACAGCGTAAACGGCAGAAGGCTTATGGGCGGAAATTTGCCCGACTGCAAGATGTACCCCGCCGAGGGCAAGAAGCTGAACGCGGAAGCGGTTGCGGAAATACTCAACGAAAGCGCAATGCGCCCCGTCGAATTCAAGGACAAGCTGTTTATAATAAGCGGGTTCGAGCAGGCTTCGGCACTGCTTCAGAACAAGCTTTTAAAGACCTTGGAAGAACCCCCGCAGGGCGTTTACTTTTTGTTGGGCGTAACAACTACCGCGCCCATACTTGACACTGTAAAGTCGCGCGTAAAAACGCTGACTATCCCGCCGTTCACGGCGGAACAAATTTTCGAAGCCCTGCAGCGCGGCGGCGAAAATTCACTCAATACGGAAGCTGCGGAAAGCTGCGGCGGCATATTCGGCGAAGCGCAGAATATGGTCGGTGGCGGTTGGTTTAAGGAAGTTATAGAAGCCGCGCACGAAATTTGCACGACGACGGATATCGGCGGTATAGGCGCGGTTGCAATAAAGTACGGCGACACGAAATATAAAAGCGAGCTTTTAAAGAGAATACAGCAAAACTTTTACAGGGCGCTTTGCGAAAAGTCGGAAGGGCGCGAGGGCGAAATTTCAAAGCTTTGGACTAAGCCCGCACTCATATACGCGCTTGAAAGTCTTGACAAGGCGTGCGCCGATTTAAAATTCAACGCATACTATCAGGGACTTTTGTACGATCTGATGCTGAGAATTATCGAGGAGAACGGAAAATGGTTAAAGTTACAGGCGTAACCTTTAAGGAGGGCGGCAAGGTTTATTACTTCGCCCCGAACAAGGACGTTGAAGAATACAAGCGCGGTACGGCGGTCGTCGTGGAAACGGCGAACGGCGCCGAGTACGCTACGGTTTTAATTCCCTGCAGTGAGGTGGAGGAAAACAAGATTATTCCGCCCCTTCGCCCCGTGCTGAGGATAGCTTCTTCAAAGGACAGGGAAACCTACAAAAAGAACAAAGAAAGAAAGCCCGAGGCTATGCGCATTACGCAGGAAAAGATTGAAAAGCACAAGCTGGATATGAAGCTTATCGACTGCGAATTCGCCTTCGACGGAAGCAAGGTCGTGTTCTTCTATTCCGCGCCTTCGAGGGTTGATTTCAGAGAGCTTGTAAAGGAACTTTCCTCAACCTTCAAAATGAGGATAGAGTTAAGGCAAATAGGTATCCGCGACGAAATCAAGATGATGGGCGGTATATCCCCCTGCGGCAGAGAGTGCTGCTGTTCGAGCTGTATGCCCGACTTAAACAAGGTCACGATTAAAATGGCGAAAACGCAGGGGCTTTCCTTAAACCCCGGCAAGATTTCGGGATTGTGCGGAAGGCTTATGTGCTGTCTTGCGTACGAAAACGATTACTACGCGGACGCGGGAAAACAAGTTCCCAAAATCGGCGCGGAGGTCGGTACGCCCGACGGCAGGGGAGTTGTGGTCAACGTCAATATGCTTAAAATGCAGGTGCGCGTGCGCATAGAGGACAAGCAGAAGGATATTATGACCTATCACGATTATCCCGTAGACCAGCTGAAATTCAAGCGCGCGCCCAAGCCCGAGCGCGAGGAAAAGGAAGAAGACCTCGGCGACGATATGAAGGAAATACTCGACTGACGGATAAAATTTCCTCAAAAAATTCCGCTCGGCTCTTTACAGAGTGGAAAATGTGTGATATAATATGCATATAATCTGCCGAAGCTCATTCGGCGGAAAACCGTAAAAATATATGGAGGAATTGAAATGGCACATCATATTACCGCTGAATGCGTAAGCTGCGGCGCGTGTGCGGGCACTTGCCCCGTTGAGGCAATTTCGGAGGGCGCTGAAACCTACGTTGTAGACCCCGACGTTTGCATCGATTGCGGCGCTTGTGAGGACGTTTGCCCCACCGGTGCAATCCACGCGGAAGACTAATTCCGAACTATAAAAGGCGGAGGTTTAACTCCGCTTTTTTGCTATATAAAAGTAAAAGGTAACGCTATGCTTAAAGAGGGCGAGGTTTTAGAAGAATTCTTCGAAGACAAGAAAATAATTCAGAACGTAAATTTATACCGCTTCACTTCGGACAGTATTCTTTTGTCGCGCTTTGCCCGCGCTAAATTTAAGGACAACGTTGCGGACTTCTGTTCGGGGAGCGGAGTTGTCGGCTTCCATTTTTTATGCTTAAATCCGCAGATTAAAAGCCTTACGTTATTCGAAATGCAGGAAAGCTTGGCGGATATGTCGCGCCGAACGGCGGAACTGAACGGCTTTTCATGCGAAATTGTCAACTGTAAGTTGCAGGATATAGGCAGGGAATACGATGATAAGTTTTCGCTTATTCTGTGCAATCCCCCTTACGAGAGGTCGGGCTTCGAGAACGCGAGCTTTGAAAAGGCGGTGTGCAGAAAGGAAATAACCCTGACCCTGCCCGAGATTGCGGACGCGGCTTTCAAGAAGCTGAAGTTCGGCGGAAGACTTGCAATATTAAACCGCGCCGACCGCACGGCGGAGTTGTTGTTCGTTTTGAAATCGCGCGGCTTAGAGCCTAAGCGTATGCAGTTAGTTACGGGGCGCGAGGGCGCAAAGCCCTATCTTGTAATGGTTGAAGCGGTCAAGGGCGGCAAACCCGATATTGAAATTTTGCCCACTCTGGTGAATTGATTATGGTATATTTCGTTGCGACGCCTATCGGCAATTTAAAGGATATAACCTTCCGCGCGGTGGAAACCTTGAAAAGCGCGGACGTAATTTTCTGCGAGGATACTAGGCACTCAATTAAGCTTTTATCCGCGTACGAGATAAAAAAGCCGCTTTTAAGCTGTCATAAATTCAACGAGCGCGCGGCGGCGGAAAAGATAATAGAAGCCGCGAAAGAGGGCAAGGAAGTCGCCGTAATTTCGGACGCGGGTATGCCCGTTATTTCCGACCCCGGAAACGTCGTGGCGCAAGAACTCAGAGCGGCAGAAATACCGTTCACGGTTATCCCCGGTGCGAACGCGTTTTTGTCCGCGCTCGTGCTTTCGGCTATGCCTGCGGACAGGTTTGCGTTTATCGGCTTCCTGTCCGAAAAGGCGGGCGAAAGGAAAGCCCTTTTGGAAAAGTATAAAAACTTAGATTTAACTTTGTGCTTCCACGTCGCGCCGCAGGACATTGACCGCGACATATCCGCCATGTATTCGGTTTTCGGCGAAAGGAACGCCTGCGCCGTGCGCGAAATTACCAAGCTTCACGAGGAAGCTTTGCACTTCACTTTAAGCCAAGGCTTAGCTGGGGAAAAGCGCGGCGAGTACGTAATTTTGGTTGAGGGCGCGAAGGAGTGCGAAAATGCACTCAATTCCCTTTCCGAGCGCGAGCATATACTTCACTATATAAACCAAGGCTTGGATAAAAAGGAAGCGGTCAAGCAAGCCGCAAAGGACAGAGGGGTTCCCAAGTCCGAGATGTACAAATTTTCAATAGATTTATAAAGCTTTATGAAAAATCCGACGAGAATAAAACTTTATATCTTCGTGCTTTTGGCGGCACTTGCCTTCGGCATATTGTCGGGGGTATCGGGCTTAAACACCCTTTCCGCGCACGCGGGCACGACCGCAACTCAGGCGTACGAGGACAGTTATATTACCGTGGACGTCGGCGAGGACAAGGTCATGCATATCGTCGAACAGCTCGAAGTTGGGTTTATGAGCGGCGCCGAGGAATACGAGCGCAGGCTTATCGCAATCGACCGCACGGGCAAAGGCAGAGAGTACATAATAACCGTTCATAATTTCACTGCGGAAATCGACGGAGTGCAAGCCAAGGTAAGCCGCACAAGGCAGGGCGAGTATCATTTTATACGCATTGAAAATCCCAACGAAGATACTTTTGAAAAATGGACCTACGAAAACCAGCACACCTATAAAATAAAACTCGAATACGATTATGACTGCTCGGACGACGTGGACGGAAGCGGCGCGCTCGGGTTGCATTTGTTTTACGAGTATGGCTTGAAATGGTTTTATCATAACGGCGACGAAAACGACGTTGCCAAGTTGCACGTTACGGTAAATATGCCGCACACCTTCGACGCGTCCAAGGTGTCCGTTTTAAAATACGGCGAGGATATCAGCGAAGCAAGCGGACTTACCGTCGAGGGAAATACTATTTCGTTATCTACGGGATATTCAGGCATCAACGGCTGTATACTGCAAGTAAATCTCGGTGAAGGCTATTTTGCAACGGGCCTGACGGTTTACTGGTTTTACTGGATATTCGTTGCACTGTTCGCCGCAGTCGTTCTGGCGGGCTTGATTTTGACCTATATATACCGACCGCGCAAGCCGCTTGCCGTGACGGAATTCAAGCCGCCCATTTTAAACCCCTTACAGTTTTCAGCGTTCTGGCACGGGTATGCGCGTCGGCGGGATATATGTACGGTCGTTTTGCAATGGGCGCAGCTCGGTTGCATAAAGATAAAGAAAGACGGCAAGCGCGATTTGATTTTAACGAAAATAAAAAACCTGCCCGAAGACAGACCGAAAGGCGAACGGGAATATTTTGAAAGCCTTTTCGACGGGGGCGACGAATACAGCTCACGCGAAATACGCAAAGGCGCAAGCATATTCAGAAAATACGAAATACGCCGCGCGGTGGGCGACCTTCTGGACGAGTACGGCGAGCCTGTAACTTACGTGCAGGGCGTCGAGCGGACGAGGTTCTTCGTAAGATATATCCCGCTGTTTTCGCTTATAATACTGTTTACTTACTTCATAGTGCTGTCAAGGTTTTTCGCGGGCATAGTATTTTTGTATATGGCTTCGGTCGCCTTGACCGCGATAATAATCGGGCTGTACCGTATGACCGCGGCAGTCAAAAATTTAAGCCTCAGGCATAAATTGCTGTTGGGCTTTGGTATGCTTGTTGCAACGGGTTTCCCCGCAGCTTTTATCTTCGTTATGTATCTTGCGGCGGACGAAATGTATCTGCCCATGTACGACTACATATATCTTACCTATATCGCGATTGCGTGGATTGTTGTAAGCATTTTCGTGCTTCCGAAATTCATAGGCAGGCGCACGGAAGAATCGCAGGAAACGTACGCTAAGATGGTCGGCTTTAAAAACTTTTTAGAAAAAGCCGAAGTGCCGCAAATGGAGCTTCTGCTGGAAGAAAACCCCGACTATTATTTTGACGTTCTTCCCTACTGTCTGATAATGGGGCTTTCCAAAAAGCTCGACGAAAAGACTGAATTTTTACACGCACCCGAATGGGCGGAGGGCTTCGACGCGCTTCACTTCGCGCAGAGTATCTGCCGTTCGGTTAAGAAATCGATAATCACAAAGAAGAAAAAAGGAGAGTAATATGAAGAAAAACAAACAGCCGCAAGAGAGCGGAAAGCTGACCATATACGAGTACGAACAGAAGTACACCAAGCGCCAGAACGTGCGCGGAGCAAAGCTACTTTTAAGGATAATCGCCGCCGCGCTCGGAGTGTTCATATTCTTCTGTCTGTTCTCGCTTACGATGAAGGTTATTGACATCAACCTGTATGCGGGCGCGGGCGTCGGCGCGGTATGCCTTTTACTGTACATAATCTTGTTCATAGTGCCGACGGTTAAAATTTTCAAATCCGACTACTTCATAACCAACGTAAACGCAAAGACCGCCGCCATGGCAAAGAAGCACAACAAAAAAGTTCGCCGCGACATAGCGGGCAAGATAATTGACGTTACGGCAAAGGTGGAAGGCGTAGGCTGGTACGACAGTGCCGCCGTAGGCAGGCTTGCGATTTCGCTTAAAGCCAACGACGAAAAGGGCATAATGGACAGACTGACCGAACTATATACCGGCTCGGTCAAAAAGTCCGCAAAGGAACTTATTACAAAAAGCTCGGTAAAAACCGCAATGTATTCCGCGCTTTCGCAGACCAACAAGACGGACGCGGCGCTCGTTGCCT
>CAMWPZ010000047.1 GCA_947176305.1 uncultured Clostridia bacterium | reverse complement strand
GATACGCCGTCAACGTAAGGTTGACCACAATATGTAGTGGAACAAAAATTGCCAAACCACAATTTTAAAAAATTTGTCAAAAACTCTTGTAATTACAAAATTCATATGATATAATACGCATACCACATTTAGTAAAATTTCATAATGCCCTTAGGGTACACAACGTTTGGCTAGTGTATCTCTTTATTGATTTTATTCTCTAAGGGTAAAATTTTACTAGGTGTGGTAACCGTAAGAGATACTAAATCGCAGGTGTGTCTCTACGGAGCCACACTTTTTTTGTACGTAAAAGGAGTACACAGCCATGAACTTAAAAAGCAAAAAGAATTTATTTACGGTAATGCTTAGTTTGCTGTGCGCGGTATTGCTTGCGGTCGGCGTAGGCTTTGCATTGTCCAAAAATCAAATAAAATCGGCAAATGCGGCGGTTGCTAAAAATACAAACTTTACTTATGCGCAGGTAGACGCAAGACAGTATCGTACCGGCAATTCACAACCGTGTCCTACCACATTCCAAAATAATGTGTTTAGCACTACATTAAACGCAAATTACGGCGTAGTCGATTTTACGCCGGCAAGTAAAACCGCCACAGTAACTAAAAAAGCGAGTACGGACATCGTTGCCGGTTACGTTGTGTTCAGCGCGAGCATAGACGTTCCCGCTATGACGGAATACAACGTAACTTTCAGTTACGATTTTACTTTGGTAAGAACAGTAGCTTCAAGTTCTTCAACTATCGGTTCGTCAGCCGAACTGTTTTTTATGGGAACTACCGATACTTCTTCATCTTTAGATTTTTATAATTCTGATAAAAGGACAGATAAATCTGCGCCATATGCCAGTGGATTATATTGGTCTGGCACAGGAACAGCTACAGCAACTCTTAACGACAAAAATTCCAAATCTAATATTACTTTCTCAAATACCACTAACTCGTCTAAACCATTTACAGTGTATTTCTGCTTATACGGCTGTGGCGGACGAGGTACAAATTATACGGGAGCACTTGACGTTACCGTAGTTGTTTCCGAATCAGTTTCTATTACGGCGTTAACCCCGCCGAGCGTGGATATTCCGAGCACGCCGTACAACGGGAACAACCAATACTTTACCTTTGCTTACGACAATGCGCGTACGATTGTAACAAAAGCGGAGTATACTCCGAACGTAGGCGCAACGCAGACCTTGTACGATTACGATATCGTAAGCGATACCGTAATTTCGGGAACTAACCCCCTGAATGCAAGCGGAGTAATGGAGGCGAAGGAATCGGGAACGTATACCGTATACTTCGATATTTTAAACGACTGCGGAGCGGTGTGGAACTCAACGACGGACGACCAAACCACAAAATCGGCATCGTTTACCATAACCAAGAAAAAGCTTACCGTTCCCACTGTCAGCGCACCCAAGCAATACACGGGGGCGCCGCAGCAGTTCAATTTAATTGACTTCAACGCCGGACAGGATATAAAAATGGACGGCGTTACGGCGGCAACTTCGGGGCAGGCGGTGACGGATGCAAGCGGCAACACTCCGACGGATACGACGGGCGTATTTCTTGCGACGGTTGTAGATAAATACACCGTAATGCTTACCCCGCGCGATACCAACAACTACGAGTGGGACGACGCTACCGGCGGATCGGGCGCTAAACCGGTAATATTCGAAATTACGGAAAAGGAGCTTTTGTCCTCCGCACCCGTAAGCTCGGCTGTGAACGGCATAGGCGACGCGGAATGGCAGTACGGCGACAGTTCCGTAACCATGACTGTAACGGACGGCAGAGTATCGGGCGAAAGCGTAAACCTGTTGTTCTACTATGACGTAGTCGGCGGAACGAGCAAAAGCAACGTTCTTACGGCGACGACTACCGGCAATACTTCGGTTATAACAATGCCCGCGAATATCCCCGTAGGCAAGTACACGTTAACGGTGGAGCTTGACGGAGCTACCGGCAATAACGCAAACTATAAAATAACGACGAACAACACTTTGAACTTCGAAGTAACTTCGGGCACGGTAGACCCTTCTACTTACGCTTGGATATACACGAAAGACGGCGCGGCGGGGTCAACCATTGCCAATAACGGTAAACTGCCGTTCGAGTTGCAAGCAGGCAGTACCGTTAACGGGGTGAAGTACGAACTTTCCATACAGATACCCGCGGCAGACGCAAGCGTGGTTGCGGAAGATACTTCAAAGTACGTAAACGGATATCTTACGCGCAGCGGCGACAAAGTGGGCACGTTTACGACAACCGTAGCGCTTAAATCAATCGACCCGACGTTCCAGTTCGAGGTTGGCGGTGTTAAGCAAAGCACTACGGAAGTTACTCTCAGCTGGGAGATTGAAAAAGGCACGTTCGATTTGTCGAACGTTAAATGGGAGTACTCGTTAGACGGCTCTGCTTGGGCGGACTACGACCCCGCAAATCCCCCGCAGTACAACGACGGCAATTATATAACCGTTCGCGTAAAGGCAAGCACTTTGCCGTTGGGTTTAACGTTAGACCCCTTGTACGCGGGCAGTGAAGAATATAACGTAAGCACGACGGGTTACACGGCGACTATATCCGCCTCGGACTTGGTTTACAATACTTCGAACTTCAACGCACCCAACACAAGCTTACTTAATTTAAACTGGGAAATAGCGAAGAAAAACCTGTTTACAGGCTTCAAGAACGCAAAAGACACGTACAGCAATTCGAACGGCTCGGGTACGATAATAATTAAACAGCTTAACGTTCCCGCAGGCTTTGAAAGCTATATTACCTATTTGTACTACGACGTGGCAACGGGCGTGCCCGTAACGCTTGCGGATATAAAGAACGCGGCAGACCCCACGCACGAGAAACACTATAAGGTGGAAGCCTATATCGATCCCGCGTTTGCGGCAAACTTCGAAGTTCTTGATAACGGCAGTGTGCCGAGCGATACCTTCGTGACGGGTAGTAAGAATATGCTCGCAACCGTGACGATAGACGGCAACGACGGCTCCACGCCTATAATCGTAGACTACGATAAAAACGACCACTTCGATACCTCGCTCATAAAGGTAACGGGCGACGACGGAATTAATGTAACGGACTTCACGGTTACTTACTATAACGGCAAATCACCCGTACCCGGTAACGAGCTTGCGGCAGGCGAGCTTCCTAAAAATGCAGGCGAGTACTGCATAGCGGTTACGCTCGGCACGACTGCGGAAAAGAAGTATATTCTTGCAACCGACTGGTTTACCGTAAAGGTAGAGCCTAAGGGAATAGACATACCTACGCTCGGCGAAATGATATTCAACGGCACGGAACTCAAATTCGAGGACTACCTCGGCGGTACGTGGAACGATTACAATAGCATAATCAAACTCGACGGCAAGCTTTCCGACAGGAACGTCGGTGCAGGCGACTACGTAACAACGCTTGAGCTTATCGACACGAACTACAAGTGGATATATCCCTCGTCAACTGTTACGACGACGAAATCTATTGCAAGTTACGCGTTTACTGCGGGCGGTACGTCTGTTACGGGCGACGAAGTAACCGCAACGTATAACTGGAATATCACCCCGCTTGTGGTTGACACCACGAATATGTGGAATAAAGGCAAAACGGGCGCAACGCTTAATTTGCCGCAGAACGTTAAAGATTTAATAGCAGGCGGCACGCTTGAGGTAGGATACCGTTATTACGACGGCAGCGGAAACTTCTTGGAAAACCCCGAGTTAAAGGGCGGCAGGTCGTTCAAGGTAGAAGCCGTATTCGGCGGCGACGACGCGGTAAGGAACGTACAGTTTAAGACGGGCGACAACGCTTTCAGCGCAACCTCCAAGAGCGTTGACTACACCGTACCTCAGGGCGGCGCGGCGGCGTTCTTAGGAAACGCTTTAAGCTTTTTCAAGAGCAATTGGCTGTGGTTTCTTATAGGCTCCCTTGTGTTGTTATTCCTGATTATCTTGATAATCGTAATAGCAAAACGCAGAAAAAACAAGGAAGAGCGCGAAGAAAAGAAGCGCAAGAAAGAGGAAGAAAAAGAACGCAGAGAAGAAGAAAAGCGCAGACGCGAGGAAGAGCGCGAAGCGGCAAGGGCAAAACAGCAGGCAGAGCTTGAGCTTGCGAAAGCGAAGCAGGAAGCCGAGCTTGCGAAGATGAAAGCCGAAGCGGCGGCAGCGGCAGGAATAGGCGCGGCAGGCATGGCAGTAGCGGCACAGCCCCAGCAACAGGCGGTAGCTCAACCCGCACAGCAGCCCGTTCAACCTCAGCCTCAACCGCAAGTGCAGTATATACAGCAACCTGCGGCAGACCCGAACGTGCTTGCAGAAATAAAGGCGGAGCTTGCGGAAATAAAAGCTCGGCAGAATATCGAACAGCAGTACCGTCAATCTTCGGCAATGCAAATGCCAATGGCTCAACCGATTATGCAGATGCCTATGCAACAACCGATTATGCAGATGCCTATGCCCATGATGCAGCAGCCTTCTTACGGTCCTATGCCTGCATACGGCGGACAGGGCGGAGGTATGAGCGACCCCGTAACCTTTGCGGAAATAACAAGGCTGAAAGCCGAAAACGAGGCGCATATGAAGTCCGAGCTTGACCGTGCGCGTACGGAATCCGAACGTGCGAAAGCAGAGGCGGAAATAGCGAAAATTCGCGCGGAGAGCGGACAGTATGCACCGCGTGCGCAGGCGGCAGTTCCCGAAAGGAGCTATGCGGCGCAACCGATAGTTCAGCCGCAGGCGGAGGCTTCAAATGGTTTCAGTCCCGAAATGCTCGGCAATATAATAGGCGGAGTGTTAAAGGGCTTGAACGTACCCGTTGAAAAGCAGACCGTGCAAAAGGTTACGGTAGAGGAGCAGACCAAGCCCGCGACGGTAGATTCGCCTACGGTCTATCCCGCGGATGCAGTAGTGACTACTACTACGACGATAGACACGACGAAGAACAAAGCCCAGCCGCGAGCATTGAGAAGCGACGACGGAAGGCTGTTCGACATTGACGGGTTCTACGATACCTTTGAAGGAAGTAAATAAACAGATATTAAACGCTCGTTTGATTAAGTGTTTAATGTGGTACTAAAGCGCGAGGTGCGCGGCGAATGTAAATTCGCCGCGCACCTTATTTTTATCATTTATACCCTTACGCGCATATAATATAGTATGACTTTAAGCGTGTGCCTTATTGTAAAGGACGAACAGGCGGTTATAGGGCGGTGCCTCAACTGTGCCGCCTCTTTTGCCGACGAAATAATCGTCGTTGATACGGGTTCGCAGGATAACACCGTTGCGGAGGTTAAAAAGTTCACCGACAAGGTTTACTTTTTCACTTGGTGCGACGATTTTTCCGCCGCCCGCAATTTCGCGTTTGAAAAAGCCACCTGCGATTTGGTTATGTGGCTTGACGCAGACGATATAATTACGGAAGAAAACTGCCTTAAAATTCAGAAACTTAAAGACGATTTTAAAGATTACGATATGGCGGTTTTGCCTTACGCCGCCGCATTCGACGGCGATACGCCCACCTTCGTTTACAGCCGCGAGCGCATTTTCAGGCGCGACAAAAATTACAGGTTTTCGGGCGCGGTACACGAGGCGGTTGTGCCGTGCGGGAAAATTCTGTACTCCGACGCGGCTATATACCACAAAAAGGTTAAGGAGGGCGAGCCTATGCGCAACCTCCGTATTCTCCAGAAACAGATTGCCGCAGGCAAAGAGCTTGACGCAAGACAAAAGTTTTATTACGGGCGCGAGCTACTGTTCAACGGCATGTTCCGCGAAGCTGCGGCTGTGTTGGAGGATTTCCTTCTCGGCGACGGTTGGATTGTGAACAAGACGGAAGCGTGTTTGAACATTTACTACGCCTACAAAAGCCTTAACAGGGAGGACCGCGCTATTGCCGCACTCCTTCGCGGCTTTACGTTTGCGCCGCCGCAAAGTCAGGCGTGCTGTATCCTCGGCGAATACTTCATGAATAAAGAGGAGTGGAAGACCGCGGTTTACTGGTACGAAACGGCGATAGCGGTTTCGGATAACGGCGCTTTCGGAAGCTTTGTGAACCTCGATTACGGCGGATTTATTCCGTATATGCAGTTGTGCGTTCTGTACGATAAGCTTGGCGACAGGCAGAAGGCGGCGGCTTGCAACGAGGCGGCGGGCAGAATTAAACCGCTTAACGAAAATTATCTTAACAATAAAAAATATTTTGAAAAACTCGGAATAAGAGGTAACGATAAATGAAAGAAAAATTAATTTTAATAGCATTCGGCTGCTTTGACGACAACCACGGCTGCTGCGGCAGTTCAATGAGAACGGTGTACGTCAATACCTTGACGGGAATAACCGGCCCCACCGGTGCAATGGGCGCGACGGGTCCCCGCGGCAACACGGGTGCAGTTGGCGCAACCGGCGCTACGGGTGCCACGGGCGCAACGGGTGAACAAGGTCCCGTCGGTCCTACCGGTCCTACGGGTCTGCGCGGTTTCAGGGGAGCTACCGGCCCCACCGGCGCGGACGGTGATATCGGTCCCACGGGCTTAACCGGCGCAACCGGCGCAACGGGAGCTACCGGCCCCGCAGGTGCTACGGGAGCAACCGGTGAAGCCGGCCCCATAGGCCCCACGGGTGCTACAGGTGCAACGGGCGCTACGGGCGCAACAGGTGCCGCGGGTGAAGCAGGTCCCATAGGACCTACCGGTCCTACTGAACGGGTAATGCAAGGGAAAATAAAATCAGGTTCGGCGGATAGCCGCTTTTTTTATTTGTAAACCTTTTACACAGGCTTTGTTAGTAATTACAAACTCGGCGCGAATAAGCTTTTGTGCAATTTATGACTTGCTTTTTTATGTGAAAGCATATAAAATATATTAGCAAACAGTTTTGTAATTAAATTAAAGGAAGGTTGTATGAAAGCTAAGAAATTAACGGCATTAGCAAGCTGTGCGCTTGCGGCGGTGTTCGCACTCGGCGTTGCGGGCGGCTGTAAAAAGAAAGACAGCGACGAAAGAGATTTCGTTCCCGTCGATACGGAGCATTACAATTATGACAGGTTTGACGATAATGCAAACTTCGATAAGGCGGGTATCGACGATAGCGACTGGGACGGCGTTAAGTCTACCGTAGTAACCGGAGGTTACGAAAAGGGAAGCGCGGTGGCTCCGCAGACTTCTACCTACGGACGCACTCTTTCAAAGAACGAAATAGTCAAGCCCGTAGCTGGGGTTATGGACGAACACGAAACTTACGGCGTAAAGGCGTATCCCACTTACGGCAAGAATTTAAGCGGTTACACCGTTGAGGAAAGGGACGGCATAATAAGAGAAAGCCGCGCCCTCGCGCCGTCGCCCACGTGGAAGTCTTTGGGTATTTACGACGCAATAGACTCCGAAGGCTATCTTTTAAAGAACAAGCAGCGCGTTAAGTATTCGAGTACCGTGACCGGCTCTGGCAATGACGAAAATGCCGAAGGCGATATAATTTCCGGCGGCACGGAAGAAGACGAGAGCGGAGACGATACGAACCCTGAAACCGGCTCTACTTCCGTTAACACGCAGTATAATCAGGAATACAGAAAGCTTTACAAACATACGGCGGCTATCACTCATTTCGGCGGCGGTCTTTCCGACGACGAGCCTCGTATCGTTAAAACGATTACGGCTGTAACCCATACCAAGCTTGCTTCAACCCAGCTTACCGGTTTATACGCACCCGCAGGCGAAGTTATCAAAATCGAAATGTCCAAAGCGGACTATCTCGCCGCTAACGGTATAAAGGTATATATCGGTCAGAACTATAACCTCGACCAGCAGGTTTCTATGGAAACTTCGGGTAACGGTATCAAAGGCACCGGTTTAAACCGTATGTCCGATATACTCAGCGTTTTCCTCATTAACAACAGTACGATTACGGTTGACGAGAACTCCGATACGGTTACGGCTTACGTCGGCTCGTTCCTCGGCGGACCTATCTATTTCCGTTCCGTAGATATCAACACTTCCCGCAATATTTCCGTTACGATTTCGGGCGCAGTCAGGTATCAGCACTTTATCCTCGGAGCAACGACGAAGGAAGAATACGAGGCAAACGCGCAATCCACCGCACCTTATTTCGATCTGGAAGTATACGATTCCGTTCGTTTTACCACGCCCAGATACGACGCGTTCAAAAATCTGACTTACCAGAATTTCACCGACGCGGCGGTTTTATGGGATAAGATTTCGGACGTTTCAACCCGAGTTGCACCGAACGGACTTTCGGCCGCAAGCTCTCAGGTCTATATCATAGGCGACTGCTATATCGCGGCGGGCGCGGCTTTCGCAAATCCCGGACGTAACGGCGTCGTATGCCCTCCCGGCTGGCTTGCAGGCTCGCTCAACTATAACAGCTTCGTCAACAGCGGCGACTGGGGAACCATGCACGAATACAACCACTGCTGGCAGAGCTACGGAGTAGGCAGCGGCGGCGAAGTTACGAACAACGCAACCACGCTCGTATCGTATTCGCTGTACACGCGTATTTCACAAAGCAGAACGGCAAACCCCGGCTGGAATCCCGGCTGGAACAGGTTTACCGACCCCGCAAAATCTTTGGGCGAACTTTTAACCTTGGGCAAGGACGGCAGTAAGCGCTACGACTTGTCGCTGTATGCAACGCTTCTTCATAATATCGGTCAGGATAATTTCGTTGCATCTGCGCGCGGCGGAAGAGAATCCGGCTCAACGGTTTACTATAATCAACTCGTCAATGCAACCCACTACGATATGACGTACTATTTTACCGACGTACTCAATTTCGGCGTAGCCGAAACGGTCGGCGGCGAGGGAAATCCCGGAACAATAGGCAACCTTCAGCAATCCGCGGTGGATGCTGTTAAGGAAAAGAATTATCCTGTGTTCGTGCCTGTATCTTCGGTTTATCAGGTCGGCAGAAGTATTATCAAAGATAACGAAAAGCAGTATATAACTACGGCACAGCCTTTCAATTACGGAAGCGGCGAGTTCACAATGAACTTCAACAACCAGAACAACTTTAAGGAAGGCAGCTTTAAGAGCAAGGGCTTAGTTATTCCCGACGGTTTCACTGCGAAGGTTGTCGGCGTTACCCAGCCTGAAAACGGCAAGGTTGAAATGCTTGAAAACAACTACGTTAAATATACTCCCAAAAACGGCGAGGACGGACTGTATTCGGGCAACTTCAGGGTAAAACTCAGAATAACCAAGGACGACGGCAGGTTTATCGTAGAGGACGTTGACCTTGTAATCAACCTTAAACAAAGCACCGATACCAATTTACAGAGAACGACTTACGTCTACGACGACGCGGCAAAAGTACCCGCAACCGACGCCGTATACAATGCGGCAACCAAGTCCTTCGACTTCGGAGAGTACAGCACTACCGAAACGAGGAAAAACGTCTGCACGCAGGAAACGAATACGCAGATTTGGCAGGCGGGCTGGAACTACGACGACGATACGTACGACAAGGACAGCAAAAATTACAGGGTTATGCCCAATAACCAGACGTTGCAGACTATGGAAGGAGTGATGTATTTCTCCAACCCCGGCACGTACCGCTTTACGCTTAAAGGCAGGGGCAAGGCAACGCTCTATCTCTCGTACGACGGCGGCGCGACCTGGGAAAGCGCACTGACTATCGCAAGAACAAGCGGCAACGCGTATATCAATTCCGAATACTCCGAACACGAGTTGACAACGAAAGGCAGCTACGTTCATTTTAAGGTCGTGCTTTTGGTAACCAAGGAAAACGACTTCTTCGCGGTAGGCGTTTCCTCGAAGCAGACGGACGGAACTTTCTCTGCGTTTGCAAACGCAAAGGACGCGTTTACCAACCCTGATATACACAAGCTTCTGCTTGCCGAATCTTCTAAAAAATTCGAAACGGAATACCACTTCACAAACGAATATAAATATTCCTATTCGAAAGAAGATAAGTACTGGGCTTCGGGCAACACGTTTATTTCCGTAAGCCACAAGCCTTGGGACGCCGGTCAGCCCATAACAAATATGTTCGATGGTAACGTAAACTCGTACTATCACTCCGAAAAGGACGTATATATCACCGAAGAAAAACCCTTCGAGCTTGTCGTTGACTTAGGCGCTGTTAAAAAGGTAAACCGCGTTGCTTTCAACGGCTACAAGAACGCTGTCGGCAACAACGGCATGGTTAAAACGTTCAAAATTTACGGCAGTACGGACAATAAGAACTGGTCGCTCGTAACCGAGCAAACCGATTCGCCCGCTAATGCAAAAAATATGACGTTTAACTTTGACACCGCAGAAATCAGGTACTACAAGCTGGTAGTTACCAAGACGGATAACGGCAGATATTTTGCAATGAACAGCATAGTGTTCTCGTACCTCGAAGCCTACAACGACGGACACGTCGTATCGCCAAGCGACTTCTGCGTAAGATATAAAGGCGACTGGAGCGTCGAGAATAAGCTGAGCAACTTCGGCCTTTCCTACATGGCGAATGCAGGCGACAGCGTGGAATTGCACTTCAACGGAACGAGGTTTGCTTACTTTGCAGAGCTGGGCAATAACTACGGTACAGTCGATATCTACGTAGACGGTAATCTGATTGCCGAAAACGTCAGCTTGTCGGCAGGTAACGGCGGACACGACAGCAACATTTTAGACCGCTTCAACGTCAAGGTTTCGGAATGCTCGCTTGCCTATATGTATAAGGGTGACGCGCTTACAAAAGGCGACCATACGGTGAAAATCGTCGGAAAGAGCGGCAGCTTCAACGTTGAATCGTTCGCATACTGGAATTAATTAATTACTTTAAAATAGTGCGGAGTTTCCTTTCGGAAGCTCCGCATTTTTTTGTGCTTTAACAAATATGTGTGAAAGCACATATAATGTATAGGGGCGGTGCGTCCTTAATAAAATAGAGGTAAGTTAAAATAAATAAAAAAACCGCAGATTTAATAGAACGGTATTCGTCTTGCCCGTCGTCCGAAAAGGAGTATTTTGTAGACGGAAAGAGGCTTACCGTTACTCGGTATTTTACGGGTGATAAAAATATAAACCGCATCGTAAGCGAGCTTGCCGTATGCCGTACGGACAGAGAAACGGGTTTGAATTAGTTATCGGGGGAGGTGGAAATGCCGCTTAAAACAAAGCTTGGAAAATGCGGAATATATATGCGGCTTTCCCGCGACGACGAAAAATCGGGCGAGTCCGCCTCGATAGAAAACCAGCGCATAATTTTGCAAAGCTTTGTAAAAGAAGGATGCGGCGATTTAGTAGACGAGTACGTTGACGACGGCTGGTCGGGAACGAGCTTCGACCGCCCCGCAGTCAAAAGAATGCTTGACGACGCGCAGTCTGGCAGGATAGATACGATTGTCGTAAAAGATTTGTCGCGCTTCGGGCGAAATTACGTTCAGGTCGGGCAGTACGTCGATTACATATTCCCCGCATACGGCGTGCGGTTTATTGCCCTGAACGACAACGTCGACACGGCGGACAGGGGCAGCGCCGCAATGGATATGATGCCCATTATGAACGTTTTTAACGAGTGGCACGCCGCCAACACGAGCAAGAAAATCCGTGCGGTGTTGCAGGCAAGCCAACGTTCGGGCAGGTACACAAACTGGAACTATCCCTACGGCTATAAGGCGGGCAATGACGAAAACCGCACGGCGGTAATCGACGAAACCGCGGCGGCAATCGTTCGGCGCATTTTCGATTTGCGCATGCAGGGCAATTCATACCGCGCTATTGCAAAAGCTTTGACCGACGACGGAATACCCAACCCCGCAACCTATTACACGAAGATCGACGGAAGCAAGGCGGAAAAAACCTGTTCGCCGTACTGGGCGCCGAAAACGGTTATGGCGATACTTTCAAACCCCACGTACACGGGCGCAACCGTACAGCACAAGACGACGAGCGTTTCCTACAAAAACCATAAAACCGTGCTTATCCCCGAAAGCGAACGCATTATAAAGGAACACGCCCACGAAGCTATAATAAGCACCGAAATCTGGGAAAAGGTGCAGACGGTGAACAAGTCGTCGGCGAAGGGCAGGGCGGACAAAAAAAACGAAGTACGCCCGCTTTCGGGCTTGCTCGTCTGCGCCGACTGCGGAAAGAAGCTCAAATTCAAATCGGCGGCGGACAAAAGCGGCAGTTACATGTGCCGAACTTATATTGACGCCGGCAAAAAATACTGCTCGTCGCACGCGGTTTCAGAAAGGCTTATCGAAAGCACAATCTTGCAGGATATACAGTCAATGCTTTCCGAAACCGTAATCGACGAACAGAAGGCGAAGGAACGCTATATAAGAATAATGTCAAAGCGTGCGGAGCAGAACAGGTATTCTGACGAAAGACAACTGAAAGCCGACCAAAACCGAATTGCCGAGCTTGACAAGCTTATTCAGTCCGCGTTCGAGGATAAGGTGTTAAAGGGTTTGCCCGAAAGCGTTTTTTCGGGGCTTTGCGAAAAGTACCAAGCCGAAAAAGAGGGCTTGCAGAAAAATATCCGAATGCTTGAAAAAAGACTTGCCGAGGAAAGTTCGGACGGAGGTGCGGAGGAGTACGTCGAAAAATTAAAACGCTATGCAAGGTGCGAAACGCTTACGCGCGAGCTTTGCTTACAGCTTATCGAGTTTATTACCGTCGGCGAAAAAGAGGCGGACGGCGGACGGAAAATAGAAATATACTATAAATTTTCGCCTTAATTTTTCCCTTGCGTTACCTTTCCTACGGGTGCGGTAGGCCCCGCAGGCGCAGACGGTGCCGACGGTGCAATCGGCCCCACCGGACCTACAGGCGCAACGGGCGCAACCGGTGCAACGGGTGAAGCAGGTCCCATAGGTCCCACGGGTGCAGACGGTGCCGACGGAGTAACCGGTCCTACCGGACCTACAGGCGCAACCGGTGCCACGGGTGCTACAGGTGCCACGGGCGCTACGGGTGCGGACGCGGTGATTACGCCTGCCGCGGCGGTTGCCGACGTCGAAAGCACGCCCACGCCCGACGAGGTTGGCACGACTTTAAACGAACTTCTCGCTTCGCTTCGCGCGGCGGGCTTCTTAGCAACCTAAACAAAAACAGCGTAAAAAACTTTTAACTATAATGAACGGCGGCGGGGGGGGCGGCGGCGGGCGCCGGGGAGGTTGGTGGCGGTATTATTTTTATTTTTAGAACATCTTAGGGCCGGGGGGGCGGAGGGCTCG